>DAIRFN010000064.1:0-19115 GCA_036795065.1 Vicinamibacterales bacterium | reverse complement strand
CCCGCAGCGCGTACTCCACGCGCGGGACGCGCGCCCGCACGCGGTCCAGCACCGCTTCCACCTCTCGCTTCGTCTGGTCGAAGCCCTCCTCGAGCAGGAATCGTCGGTCGAACACCGCCCGGCACACGTCGGCCACGCAGGGCGTCTGGATGCCGTCCACGGGCTGGCCGCCGAAGATGCCGTTGATGTTGAGCGTGGCATGTCGTGCGCCCTCGGGCACCACCGGCACGTCGGTGCGCCGCCGGGCCAACGCGGGGAGCATCTCTTCGCGAATCGCCTGCAGCAGGTGCCCCATGCCATCGATGGCGCTCACGCCCAGGAACGGCATGCTGCCGTGCGCGATGTGCCCGCGGGCGGCCACTTCGAACCAGTAGACGCCGCGGTGTCCCACGCACACGCGGTCCACGTTCAGCGGCTCGGGGATGATGCAGTAGTCGGTGCGCGTGGAGGAGATGCGCCCGTGTTCGGCCAGCCATGCCACGCCCGCAAAGCCACCGCTCTCCTCGTCCACCGTGCCGCTCACCTCGATGGTGCCGGGGACTGGGACGCCCGCACGACGGATGGCCTCCGCCGCGAACGCGGCGGCCGCGATGCCCGCCTTCATGTCGCACGATCCGCGACCGTAGATCTTGCCGTCCCGAACGACCCCTCCGAACGGGTCCAGTGTCCACCCCTCCCCGGCCGGCACCACGTCGAAGTGGCCGTTCAGGTGGACCGTCGGCCGCGCACCGACGCCCCCGCGCGAGCCCACGACGTTCAGCCGCGGATAGCGGGCCGTGTGCTCGGGCCGGCCTTCGGCAGCGAAGTACTCGACGTCGAACCCGAGGCGGCCGAGCGTATCGCCGATCAAGCGCGCGCAGTCCTCGTAGTGCTCGCCCGGTGGATTCACCGTCGGGATGCGAATCATCTCGGCGGTGAAGGCGACGGCTTCGTCGGCGGCACGCTCGACTTCGAGCAGGACGCGATCGATGAGCGAGGAGGCGGCTGGCACGGCCACCGAATCGTACTATGCCATCATATGTGGCGCCAACGCGCGCGCCCCGCCTGACGGCAGCGTTGGTCCCATGTCGCGATGTGGAGGAAGAGCCGTGAGATATCGAGTCTGGCTGCTGGCCGTCGTGGCGGTCGTTGGATCTGTGGCCGTGGCGCGGGCACAGGGGATGCCCGATGAGCCCTCGCTGAAACTGGCCCACGAGACACTCATCAGGAGCGTGACGTCGGGGAACCTCACCGTGACCCAGGCGATGATCCACCCGAGAGCTTCGGGGTTCTTCCAGGAGAGCCAGCGACCGGTGCAACTCGGCCAGGACGTCAGGGCCGCCGACATCCTGCCCACCCTGATCGCTGACCTCGGCCACTTCGACTCGACCCCGACCGACACGGCCTATCGCGTCATTGGATCGGTCGGCATGGTCAACATGACGGCGTTCATGCAGGCGAAGAAGGGCGAGCGCCAGCCAGACCGCTACGTGCGCGGCTCCTATGTTTACAGCTGGGAAGGCGGCAACTGGAAGCTCGTGGCGTGGCACGGCTCGGACACGCCGCTCAAGAGGTAAGGCAGGCAGTCAGCCGACGCGGAATGAGGGGACCCGCATGAGAATACCGGCATTCACTCTGGGGCTGGTCGCACTCGCCACCGTCGTGACGATCAGCGGCCAGGCGCCGTCGTCCGCCGCCCCGGGCAACCGCACGCTCACCGCCGTGCCCGGCATCAAGGTCGGACACCACACGTTGACCGAGCGTCCGACGGGCTGCACCGTCATCCTCGTAGACGGCGAGGGTGCCGTGGGCGGCGTGTCGCAGCGCGGCGGCGCGCCCGGCACGCGCGAAACCGACCTGCTCGATCCGGGCAACATGGTGGACAAGGTCAACGCCGTCGTCCTGTCCGGTGGCAGCGCCTTTGGCCTGGATGCGGCCTCCGGCACCGTGCGCTGGCTCGAGGAGCACAACATCGGCTGGGACGTCCGCATCGCCAAGGTGCCCATTGTCCCGGCAGCCATCCTGTTCGACCTTCCGGTGGGCGGCAAGCCGAAGGTGCGTCCCACGGCCGATTGCGGCTACCGCGCGGCTGAGGCGGCGTCCACTGCGCCCGTGTCCGAGGGCACCGTCGGCGCCGGCGCCGGCGCCACGGTTGGGAAGAGCGGGGGACCGATGCGCTCGATGAAGGCCGGCCTCGGCAGCTACAGCATCACGCTGCCGAACGGCCTCACCGTGGGCGCGATCGTGGCGGTGAACGCGGTGGGCGACATCATCGATCCCGACACCGGGAAGGTGGTGGCGGGCGTGCGCAACCCCGACGGCACCTTCGCCGATGCGCGCACGCTGCTGCGCACCGGCCAGACCGGCCCCCGCCCGCGTGCCGCCGAGAACACCACCATCGGCCTGGTGGCCACCAATGCGAAGCTTACCAAGGCCCAGGCGAACCGCATGGCGCTGATGGCCGACGATGGGTTTGCCAGGGCCATCTTCCCGTCCCACACGCAAGGCGACGGCGACACCGTGTTCGCGCTGGCGACCGGGCAGTGGTCCGGCGAGGTGGACATCTCGCAGATCGGGGCGCTGGCGGCGGACGTGATGGCGCGGGCCATCGTGCGCGGGGCGACCGAGGCGACGGGCATCCCCAACCTTCCCGCCGCGCGGGACCTGAAGAAGTAGCGTCGCGGTGAACGTCTACCTCGTGCTCCTCGCGGCCTACGCGGTCGTGCTGACCGCCATTGGCCTGTGGATTGCGCGCCTGGTCCGCGGCAGCAGCGACTTCTTCGTCGCGGGCCGGTCGCTCACGGCGCCGCTGCTCTTCTCGACGGTCCTGGCGTCGAACATCGGCGCCGGGTCCACGGTCGGCGCCGCCGGGCTGGCGTTTGGCGACGGCATCAGCGCGTGGTGGTGGAACGGGTCGGCGGCCATCGGCTCCATTGCGCTTGCGTTCTGGGTGGGCCCGCACATCTGGAGCCTGGCGGAACGCCACGGTTTCTACACTGTCGGCGACTTTCTCGAGTTTCGCTATGGCCGGCCCGTTCGTGGCGTGGTGTCGGCCCTCATCTGGGTGGGCACGCTCGCCATTCTTGCGGGGCAGCTGATTGCGGGCGCGGCGGTGCTCGAAGTGGTGGCAGACGTCCCGCGCGCGTGGGGCACGGCGATTGGTGCCGCGGCGATGCTCGTGTACTTCGTTGCCGGGGGGCTGCTGAGCTCGGCCTGGGTGAACGCCGTGCAGCTCGTGGTGCTCCTCGCGGGCCTGGTGATCGCCCTGCCCGTCGTGCTGTCGAAGGCGGGAGGGTTTGCCGGCATCACGGCCGCCGCGCCCGCGCACTTCTGGGATTTCTGGCACACCACCGGTCCCGGCTCTGGCATCACGCTGCTCGCGATGCTGGGCCCCGCGTTCATCATCTCGCCCGGGCTGCTGCAGAAGGTGTACGGCGCGAAGAATCCGCGCGCCGTGCGCGTGGGGGTCGGGGTGCAGGCCCTCGTGCTCGGGCTGTTCGCGTTCATCCCCGTGCTGCTCGGCATGTCGGCACGTGTGCTGACCCCCGACGTGGCGAGCCCGAACCTGGTCCTCCCGACCGTGCTGGTCGAAGCGCTGCCGGTATGGCTCGGCGCGCTGGCCCTGGCGGCCGTCTTCTCGGCCGAGGTGAGCACGTGCGACGCCATCCTGTTCATGCTGGCGACCTCGCTCTCGCAGGACCTGTACAAACAGTTGGTGAACCCGGGCGCGGACGACCGCACGATCCTGCTGGTGGCCCGGCTGGCCGCCATCGCGGGCGGGGCGATCGGAGTGCTGCTGGCGATCCAGTTGCCCACGGTCATTGGTGCGCTCAGCATCTTCTACACGCTGCTCGGCGTGAGCCTCTTCGTGCCGGTCCTCGCGGGGCTCTACGTGCGGCGCGCCGGCATGCCCGAAGCGCTTGCCGCCATCGTGGCGGGCGTGTCGTTCGTGCTGGCCGTGCAGTTGTCGGGCCAGGCGGGCCGGGCCGTGTGGACCAACCCGAACGTCGGTGGCTTGACCGCGGCGGGACTGGCGTTCCTGGTGGTGATGGCCGTGCGAGGAATGTCGCGCAAGGCCTGAGTCTCGGAGGAATCATTCAAATGGACATGTTCAGGCTCGACGGAAAGATAGTGGCAGTGGTGGGCGCTGGCGGCGGCATCGGCGAGGGCGTGGCGCTGGCTGTGGGCGCGCAGGGCGCGCACGTGGTCTGCCTCGACATCAACGCCGCGAACGCCGCGGCAGTGGCCGCGAAGATCACTGCCGCGGGCGGCAAGGCCGAGTCGGGGGCCCTGGACCTCGGCGACGAGGCCCAGATCAACGCCGCGTTCGACGGCCTGGTGCAGACGCACGGGAAGTTCGACGGCCTGGTGTGCACGCCGGCCATCAACGTGCGGAAGCCCATCCTCAAGTACTCGCTGGCCGAGTTCGACAAGGTGGTGAACCTGAACCTGCGCGGCAATTTCGCGGCGTTGATGGCGGCCGGGCGCATCATGACCGCGCAGAAGTCCGGCAGCATCGTCCTGTTCTCGTCCATCCGATCCATCGTCACCGAGCCCGGCCAGTCGGTGTACTCGATGACCAAGGCGGGCATCCTGCAGTTGGCCAAGACCGCGGCGGTCGAATGGGGCACGCTGGGCGTGCGGGTGAATGCCGTCGGCCCCGGCGTGGTGGAGACACCACTGACCGCGCCGATCAAGGCGAACGCCGAGTGGTACAACGCCTACGCGATGAAGAACCCGATGAACCGGTGGGCGCAGCCCGGCGAGATGGCGGGTCCCACCGTGTTCCTGCTGTCGGATGCGGCCAGCTACGTGACGGGCACCATCATCTACGTCGACGGCGGATGGCTGGCGGCCGACGGCCGCTTCACGCCGCCCGGCATGTAATCGCGATGGCCGGCCCGCGATACCGCATTGCCGTCATCCCCGGGGACGGCATCGGGCAGGAGGTGACGCCCGCCGCGCTGGGCGTGCTCGAGGCGGTCGCCCGCCGCGCGGGCATCACGCTCGAGCCCGTCCAGCATCCGTGGGGCTGCGATTTCTACCGCGAGACGGGCCGCATGATGGCGCCCGACGCGCTCGACCAGTTGCGAGACGCCGACGCCATCTACCTGGGGGCCATCGGCCACCCGTCAGTGCCCGATCACGTGTCGGTGTGGGAGCTCATCCTGCCCATTCGACAGCGTTTCGAGCAGTACGTGAACCTGCGGCCGATGCGGCTGCTGCCAGGCGTGTCGTGCCCGCTGGGCGGCCGCACGCCGGCGGACATCGACATGGTGTGTGTGCGCGAGAACAGCGAGGGCGAGTACGCCGGCGTCGGCGGGCGCGTGCATCGAGGCACCGTGCACGAGGTGGCCGAGCAGACCGGCGTGTTCACGCGGATGGGCATCGAGCGGGTGGTCCGCTACGCGTTTCGCGTCGCCCGGTCGCGGCCGCGCCAGATGCTGGCGAGCGCCACCAAGTCGAACGCGCTGCAGCACTCGATGGTGCTGTGGGACGAGGTGGTGGAGCAGGTGGCACCGGAGTACCCGGACGTCACCGTGCGGAAGTACCATGTGGACGCGCTGGCCGCGCGGATGGTGACGCATCCGCAGACGATTGACGTGATCGTGGCGTCGAACCTGTTCGGCGACATCCTCACGGACCTCGGCGCGGCGGTGTCGGGCAGCCTCGGAGTGGCGCCCGGGGCGAATCTCAACCCCGAGCGTACGCATCCGTCGATGTTCGAGCCCATCCACGGGTCGGCGCCGGACATCGCGGGCCAGGGCATCGCGAACCCGATTGGCGCCATCTGGGCCGGCGCCCTGATGCTCGAGCATCTGGGGCACCGCGATCTGCACGATCTGGTCGTTGATGCCATCGAACGAGTCCTCTCCCAGGGCGCCGTGAAGACGCCCGACCTGGGCGGAACGGCAACGACGTCCGAAATGATGCAGGCGATTGTCGCGGCGGTTTGATAGGCTTCGCCTCGATGAAAAAGTGACTCAAGGAGACGACAATGACGCGAAGGTTGTTGGCGTGTTTGAGCGCCGTGCTGCTGGCGCTTGTTCTTCCCTCACAGGCTGCGGCCCAGGCGACCGGGCAGATCAATGGCATCGTCACCGACACCTCGGGCGGGGTCCTGCCAGGGGTGACCATCGAGGTGACCAACCGGGCCACCGGCGCCGTGCGCGCGGCGGTGACCGGCGCGGACGGGTTGTACACGCTGCCGCTGATGCAGCCGGGCGACTACGACGTGAAGGCGTCGCTCTCGGGATTCCGTACCGCGCTCCGCGAGAACGTGCGCGTCACCGTGACCGAGACCGCACGGGTGGCATTCGAGCTCGAGGTGGGCCAGCTCACCGAGACGGTGACCGTCACGGCCGATGCCACGCTGGTGGAGACCAGCAATGCCACGCACGGCATCGTCATCACCGAGGACAAGGTGGTGGATCTGCCGCTGAACGGCCGCAACTTCACGCAGCTCGGCACCCTCATCCCCGGCGTCGTGGCGCCACCCGCCAATCTCGGCGGCCAGTCGGGTGACGCCACGCCGGGCGGGTTCGGCAACGTGACCGGCGGCTTCAACGTCAACGGCATGCGCAACCAGTCCAACAACTTCCTGATGGACGGCGCGACCAACAACGACACGTTCAACACCGGCTTCGTGCTGCGGCCGCCGCCCGACGCCATCGAGGAGTTCAAGATCCTCACCCACGCGTTCGGCGCCGAGTATGGACGCAACGCGGGTTCGGTGGTGAACGTGGTGACCAAGTCCGGGACCAATACGCTCTCGGGCGCACTGTGGGAGTTCAACCGCGACGATAAGCTGATGTCGCGCAACTACTTCGCGCCAGCCACGCAGCCCAAGCCCGAGCTGAAGCAGAACCAGTTCGGCGGCGCGCTCGGCGGGCCGCTCGTCAGGAATCGCCTGTTCGGCTTCGGCTACTACGAGGGCCACCGCAACGACAGCGGCATCACCAACAACGTGGTGGTGTTGTCCGAGGCGCAGCGCCGGGGCGACTTCTCGGCCCTGTCCACCGCCATCCGCGATCCCCTCACCGGCCTGCCCTTCCCGGGCAACCTCATCCCGGCCGATCGAATCTCGCCCGTCAGCACGCGGCTGCTGAACGACTTCGTCCCGATGCCGAACTCGGCGGGCAACCGTTACATCGTGTCGCCGACGGTGAACGACGTGCGCGACCAGTTCGGCCTGCGCTTCGACTACCAGCTGGGCGCGAACCAGTCGCTGCTCGGCCGCTACATGCGAAGCGACACGGACCGCACCACGCCGCGCGTCATCGCGGCCGTCGACCAGAAGTCGCTCGCCACCCTGCAGGACTTCATGGGCTCGCACAACTACGTCATCAGCAACAACGTCATCAACCAGGCGCGCTTCTCGATCAACCGGATCACCGCGAACCCGGCGGTGACGAGCGGCATCACCCCGCGCGACTACGGCATCAACCTGGACGCCACCAACCCGGCGGCTGTCGGCCTGCCGTCCTTCCTCATCCAGGGCTTCTTCGGCGGCGGCACCTCGGCCCTGGGCGACCCGCAGCAACCCTTCGTCGATCGCGTGAACCATGTCTGGCAGATTGCCAACGACCTCACCTGGATCCGCGGGCGTCACTCGATGAAGTTCGGCGTGGACATCCGCCGCGAGGCGATGACCATTGCGTTCATCAACCGCCCGAACGGGGACCTCACCTTCAGCGGTGGCCTCAGCGGCAACGCGGCTGCCGATTTCCTGTTGGGCTACGCCGCGCAGACGCGTGCGACGACGACGCAGGCCATCCAGGACGGCTATGGGTGGCTGTACGCGGGGTACGTCCAGGACGAGTTCAGGGTGACGCCGGGCCTGACGCTCAACCTCGGGCTGCGCTACGAGCTGCCGACGCCGTTCATCGACGAGAACGACGCCATCACGGGCTTCCACACGGGCCAGCAGTCCACCGTCTACCCCAACGCCCCCGCCGGCCTGGTCTACGCGGGAGATGCGGGCGTGCCCCGTGGCATCGTGCCGACGGACAAGAACAACTTCGCGCCGCGGCTGTCGGTGGCCTGGGATCCGTTCGGCGACGGCAAGACCAGCGTGCGCTCGGCGTTCGGCGTGTTCTACGACGCGCTGGCGGGCCAGGGCGATTTCTTCCAGAGCGGCGTGCTGTCACCGCCGTTCACACCCCTGATCGAGCTGAACACGCCGACGCCCATCATGATCGATGATCCGCTGAGGGCCGTGGCCGGTCCCCCGAACCCGTTCCCGCCCAACCTCACCATCATCGGCTGGGGCGACCAGTTCGAGTCGCCGTACGCGTATCACTTCAACGTCGGCGTGCAGCGCCAGCTGGGCACGAAGATCGGCACCGAGGTGGCCTACGTGGGATCCCGCGGGTTCAACCTGCCGATCTTCATGGAGGTGAACCCGGGCGTCTACGTGCCGGGGCAGACGACCCGCGGCGCGCGCATCATGCCCGCCTACTCCCTCGTGCGGCCCACCTTCTCGGCAGCGAAGTCGTGGTTCGACTCACTGCAGGCCAGTGTCCGGATGCTGCCCACGCGCGGCCTGAACTTCCTGGCCTCGTACACGCTGGGCAAGGCCACCGACCATGTGTCGGGCCTGAACATCGGCGGCGAGTCGCGGCCCGTGCTGCCGGTCACGCAGGGCGACGAGGCGAGCCTCGAACAGGCGCTGTCGTACGAGAAGGGCCCGGCCCTGTTCGACGCGCGTCACCGCTTCGTGCTCAGCTTCGGCTACGAGCTGCCCCGCCTCGATGACCAGGGCACCCTCATGCGCGCCATTGCCGGCGGCTGGCAGTTGAACGGCATCTATCAGGCTCAGAGCGGCTTCCCGCTCTCGGTGACGATGGGCTCGGTGCTCGACATCCGCTACATGACGAACCGGCCAGACGTGACCTGCGATCCGAACAACGGGCCGAAGACCACGGCGCAGTACTTCGACACCAGCTGCTTCGCGCCGCTGACGCTGGCGCAGACCGGCGAGCGTCCGGGCAACGCCGGCCGCAACAGCGTGCGCGGTCCCGGGTTCCAGCGGACCGACCTGTCGGTCTTCAAGAACTTCGACTTCGCGAGCCGCCACCGCATCCAGATCCGCATCGAGACGTTCAACCTGTTCAACCAGGAGCGCTTCGGCCAGCCGGCTGGCGTGTACGGCGCGGCCAACTTCGGTCAGATCACGACCAGCGAGGACGGTCGCGTGATGCAGCTGGCGATCAAGTACAGCTTCTAGGAAGTTCAAAGTCACGAGTTCAACGTTCAAAGTGAGACCACGAAGGCACGAAGACGCACAGCCCGTCGTGACCTCGTGGTTTCGTTTCGAGGCAAGGGCGAGCCGTTCGCCCCTGGCGTGATCGAGTGAAGCGGAGAGTGTTCATCGAGCGGACGGTCGGCGGCCTTGTGGCCGCGACCGTCCCATCGCGCGCGTGGGGCACCCAGGCGCCCGCAGTCATCACGTCCGAGCGCGTGCGGCCGCGCATCGACTACGGCGTGGCCGCGGGCGACGTGGCCCACGGACGCGCCGTCGTGTGGGCGCACGTGGATCGGCCGTCGCAGATGGTGGTGGAGTACGCCACCACGGAATCATTCAGGGACGCGCGACGCGTGACGGGTGGGGTCGCGACGCCGGACACGGGCCTGACGGCGCGGATGACGATTGGCGATCTGGCGCCCGGCCAGGACGTGTTCTATCGCGTCACCTTCGAGGACCTGTCGGATTCGCGCATCGCCAGCGAGCCGCAGGTCGGTCGATTCAGGACCGCACCGGATCGCCGGCGGCCGGTGCGGCTGGCGTGGTCCGCGGATACCTGCGGGCAGGGCTGGGGCATCGACACCGCTCGCGGGGGGATGCGCCTCTTCGAGACGATGCGCGCCGCCCAACCCGATCTGTTCCTGAACGTCGGCGACACCATCTACGCGGATCAGCCGCTGCGCGAGACGGTGACGCTCGAGGACGGCACCATCTGGCGCAACCTCGTGACGCCGGCCAAGTCGAAGGTCGCCGAGTCGCTGGACGAGTTCCGCGGCTGCCATCTCTACAACCGCCTGGATGATCACTACCGCCGGTTCGCGGCCGAAGTGGGGCAGGTGGCCATGTGGGACGACCACGAGGTGCGGGACAACTGGTATCCCTCGCAGGTGCTGAGCGAACAGGCGCCCTACCTGGAGAAGCGCGTCGGCGTGCTGGCGGCGCGTGCCCGACAGGCGTTTCTCGAGCACCATCCCATCGCGCTCGAGGCCGGCGCCCACACGCGCATCTACCGCGTCGTGCCGTTCGGTCCGCTGGTCGAGGTCTTCGCGCTCGACATGCGCAGCTACCGCGCCGCCAACAGCGCGAACAGGCAGCCGGTGATGGGCGCGGACACGGCGTTCATGGGATCGGGGCAGGTGCAGTGGCTGGCCGATGCGCTGTCCAACTCTCAGGCCACGTGGAAGGTCATCGCGGCCGACATGCCGCTCGGCCTCGTCGTGGGGCACCAGCCCGCGCTTCACGAGGCGGTGGCCAATGGCGACGATGGCCCGCCGCTCGGCCGCGAGCTCGAGATCGCGGGGTTGCTGCGGACGCTGAAGGAGCGCGGCGTACGCAACGTGGTGTGGGTGACCGCCGACGTCCATTACTGCGCGGCGCATCACTACGATCCCGCACGCGCGAAGAGCGTGGACTTCGATCCGTTCTGGGAGTTCGTCGCCGGCCCCGCGCACGCCGGCACCTTTGCACCAGTGCCCCTCGACGGCACCTTCGGCCCCGAGGTGCGCTTCTCCGGGGTGCCGCCCGACTTGCCGCCCAACCGTCCGCCGAGTGCCGGGCTGCAGTTCTTCGGGGTGCTGGAGGTCCATCCCCGCACCCGCGTGCTGACGGTGTCGCTGCGGAACCTGGCCGGGGAGAGCATCTACTCCATGGACCTTTCTCCCGCCGACGACTGAGTCCAGGCTGCTTTCGCCCGTGTTTCGTGTAGCATCGTCTACACACGATTACCCATGGCGGCGCAATCCAGTCCTCAGGTGCCGGCCGTCCGGACCCAGGAACGCAAAGAAGTAGCCTTGCAGGGCGCACTGCAGGTCCTGGCCCCCGGCTCGGCCACGGATCGGCCCGACACGCCCGACGGCGTGGTCACAGCGGTTCGGCGCATTCCGCCCACGCCGGCGAGCTTCGCTCCCTTTCCCGAGGGCCTGGACCCCCGGCTGCTGAAGGCGCTGGCCTCGCGCGGGGCCATCCAGCTCTACACCCACCAGGCGGAGGCCTTCGCGCAGGTCGCGGCTGGCGGCAACATCGTCGTCACGACGCCCACGGCCTCGGGAAAGACGCTCTGCTACAACCTGCCCGTTCTCGACGCGGTGCTGAAGGACCCGGCCGCGCGCGCTCTCTACCTCTTTCCCACCAAGGCGCTGGCGCAGGACCAGATGGCCGAGTTGCACGAACTGGCCGGGACGATCAGCGAAGAGGGCGGCGACGAGATAGGCGTGCACACCTACGACGGCGATACCCCGCAGGACGCGCGCCGCACCATCCGCACGCGCGCGCACGTGGTGCTCAGCAACCCCGACATGCTGCACTCGGGCATCCTGCCGCATCACCCGAAGTGGGCCAAACTCTTCGAGAACCTCCGCTTCATCGTCATCGACGAGCTGCACGCGTACCGCGGGGTGTTCGGCAGCCACCTGGCCAACGTGCTGCGCCGGCTGCGGCGCGTGTGCCGGCACTACGGATCCAACCCGCAGTACATCTGTTCGTCGGCCACGATCGCCAATCCCGCGGAGCTGGCCGAGCGGCTGACCGAACGCCCGTTCACCCTCATCGAGCGGAGCGGGGCGCCTCGCGGCGAGAAGTTCTTCGTCTTCGTGAACCCGCCGGTGGTGAACCGCGAGCTGGGCATTCGCCGCTCGTACCTGAACGAGTCGCGCCGCGTGGCAGGGGAGTTCCTGCGCCGCAACCTGCAGGTCATCCTGTTCGCGCAGAGCCGGCTGGCCACGGAGATTCTCACCACCTACCTGAAGGACGACTTCGAAGACGTGCCGGGGATGCCGGAGAAGATCCGCGGTTACCGCGGCGGGTATCTTCCGCTGCGGCGTCGCGAGATCGAGAAGGGCCTGCGCGAGGGACAGGTGCGTGGTGTCGTCTCGACCAACGCGCTCGAGCTGGGCATCGACATCGGCGCGCTGGATGTGTCCATCATGGCTGGCTACCCGGGGACGATTGCCGCCACGTGGCAGCGCGCAGGACGCGCGGGCCGGCGTGCGGCCAGGTCCGCGGCCGTGATGGTGGCCTCGAGCGCGCCCGTCGACCAGTTCGTGGTGCGGCACCCGTCCTACTTCTTCGACGCCTCGCCCGAGCACGCGCTGGTCAACCCCGACAACCTGAACATCCTGGTCAACCACGTGAAGTGCGCGGCCTTCGAGCTGCCGTTCACTGCGGTGGAGGACTATGGCCGCGTCGACGTGCAGGAAGTGCTGGGCGTGCTGCAGGAGGCTGGCCTCGTGCATCGCTCCGGAGCCGACCCGGACGACGAGGGCGCGGGGCAGTGGCACTGGACGAGCGAGTCGTATCCGGCGAATGCGGTGAGCCTTCGCTCGGTCTCGTCGGACAACTTCGTCGTCGTGGATCTGACCGGCGAACCGAAGGTGATCGCGGAGACGGACTTCACCAGCGCGCTGTCGATGCTGCACCCCAGGGCCATCTACATCGTCGAGGGGCGTCTCTTCCAGGTGGAGAAGCTCGATTTCGACGGCCGGAAGGCGTACGTGCGCTCGGTGGACTGCGACTACTACACCACCGCCATCGACTACACGAAGGTCACCATCCTGGATTGCTTCGCCAGCGACGCCGCGGCGGTGGCGCATCACGGCGAGGTGCACGTGGTGTCGCGGGTGGTGGGCTTCAAGAAGATCAAGTTCCACACGAACGAGAACGTCGGATCGGGCGAGCTGGATCTGCCCGAGCAGCAGATGCACACCACGTCGTACTGGCTCGAGGTGCCGGCAACGGTGCTGGCGTCGCTGCCCTATGCCGTGGATGACCGCCGCGATGGCATCCGGGGCATGGCCTACGCCATGAAGAACGTGGCGCAGCTGCTGTTGATGTGCGACCAGCGCGACGTCGGGCTGTCGGTGAACGCGGGCGACGAGGTCGTGAGCGGAATCGGGCCCCGCGACTTCCCAGTCCCGAGCACGGTCGAGGGCGGTCCCGTCGTTGCCGACGTGCCGCGCATCTTCCTCTACGACGCCTACCCGGGCGGCATCGGCTTCAGCGCGCCGCTCTACGAGATGCACGACGCGCTGCTGGCGCGCACGCGCGCGCTCATTGAAGGGTGCGAGTGCGAGAACGGGTGCCCGACGTGTGTCGGCCCGGTGGGTGAGACGGGGCCCCTGGCCAAGACCGTGGCGCTGCGGCTGCTGCAGCACCTGTCGGGCGACGCCGGAGTAGCGCTCGACCGTGCCCGGGCCGGGGAAGCCCCGGCGCTGCGTACGGCGGAGGCCGCGGCGCTCGGTCAGGCGGAATCAGACGACGTGCCGTTCTAGCCGTGGCCAGCCTGACCGATCGACTTCGTGGCATCGTGGGCGGGGCCGTCCCGCGCCTGTCGCCGGAGTTGCTCCCCTCCACAGAGGAGTCATCGGGCGCAGGGCCCGAGAGACCGGTGGCGTCCGTGGCCGGGTTGCGCGAGCCGGCCATGGCGCGCGCGGCCGATGTGCTGGGCGGCAGTGTGTGCGCGGGTGCCAGTGGCGCGATCATCCTGGTCGATCGGCATTACGGCGCGACGGACCGCCACGGCCGCGCCGCGATTGGCGACATCACGGACACCCTGCTCGACCTGCACGATGCCCGCGCGCTGCTGGCGCGCGCCTGGCCCACCTCCGCGTCAGCGCGCGCGAACTCGGAACGCGCCGACGCTTCGGTGAGCGAGCCCACCTTGCATCGCGCCAGCCATTCCCGTCGCGAGCCGCTCGCGACACCCGACCGCTCCCGGATCCCGGATCGAGGCTCCCGACCCGATTCACTCTGGTTCCTCGACCTCGAGACCACCGGCCTCGCCGGCGGCGCCGGCACGCAGGCGTTCCTCGTCGGCTGCGCGTGCATCTCGCGCGAGGGTGTGGGCGTGCGCCAGTTCCTGCTCCCCGGCTACGAGCACGAACGCGCGCTGCTCGCGGAGGTGGGCACCTGGGCCGCGGAGCGAGGCGCCATCGTCACCTTCAACGGCAAGTCGTTCGACGTGCCGCTCATCGAGACGCGCTACCTCTTCCATCGCGTGCCGTTTCCGCTGGAAGGCGTGCCGCACGTGGACATGCTGCACCCGGCGCGACGACTGTGGCGCGCGCGTGGGACGTTGGACGGGAGCGGCGAGGCCAGCTGCTCGCTGGGCACGCTCGAGCGCCTGCTGGCCGGCGTGCACCGCGTGGGCGATGTGCCTGGCTTCGAAATCCCGTCGCGCTATTTCCAGTTCGTGCGCGACGGCGACGCGCGGCCGCTGGAGGCGGTGCTCGAGCACAACCGGCTCGACCTGGTGTCGCTGGCGCTGGTGATGGCGCGGGCGCTGACGCTCGTCGATCGGGGGCCCGGCGCCACGCGCGACGCCTACGAGTGCCTGGGGCTGGCGCGTCTCTACGACCGGGCGGGGCAGGCTGAGGAAGCGGAGGCCGCCTACGCGCGCGCCATCGAGCTGCTCGGCCGCGTGGGTCGCGATCCCGACGCCACCGGTGAGGCGCTACGGCGCCTGGCCCATTGCCGCCGGCGCGCCGGGCGCCTGCGCGAGGCCGCGGCGGCGTGGCAGGAGCTGGCCGATCTTCCGCGGTGCCCGGCCGCGCTGCGGCGTGAGGCCCGCGAGGCGCTGGCCATCTTCCACGAGCACCGGGCGCACGACCTGGCCGCCGCACGCGCGCACGCCGAGCGGCTGCTCGTCGAGCAGCCAGTCGGCCGGCGGCGCGACGAGGCCGCGCACCGCCTGCGCCGCATCGAACGGAAGCTGGCGTTCGGTCCCGGGCGCGATCCTTCTCTGCCGTTGCCCTGACGCATCCCCTCACGCGCTTCGGATTGCGCCGCTCGCTCGCCCATCGGGCGTCGTGGGGCTGAGCCGGCGTTCCTCCGTCGCCGTCCCAAGGCTGAGACGGAGGGGTGAACGTCCCGCGCGGTCTCAGGTGGTGTTTCGGTCCACCGGGCGATTCGTGCCGGCGTCCGTCTAACCCATTACGCGTCGTGCATCGGTCGGCGGAACGTGCCTCGAACCAGGAGAGTCCCCATGGGTCCCCGAAGTCGCGCGTCGGTGCTCGTGTTGGTTGTCGCCCTGATCTTCGGCGCCTCTCGCGGCGCGGCTGCGCAGAGCACGACAGATATCGTCATTGAATGGAATCGCATCCTTCAGGAGACGCTCCGTATCCCGGGAGTGCTCCCTCCCACGGTGTTCTTCACGCGGCCGTACGCGCTGCTGCACGTGGCGATGTTCGACGCGCTGAACTCGATTGACCATCGCTACCACCATTACGCCGTTCGTGTGAGGACAACCGAGTCGGCCTCGCGCGAGGTTGCCGCCGCCCAGGCCGCACACGACGTGATGGTAGACATGTTCCCGGCCCAGGCGGCCATCTTCGACGCGGCGCTCGCGGCCACGGTCGCTCGTTTTTCTGGCGCCGCCGCCGCCGATGGTGTGCGGATTGGCGCGGCCGCGGCCGCGGAGATCCTGGAAGTGCGGCGCAACGACGGATGGAACCGGCCGGCGCAGACCTACATCCTGCCGGAACTGCCCGGCAACTGGCAGCCGACGCCCCCGCAAAACGCGCCGGCGGCGCTAGTGCACTACCAGGATGTGGTGCCGTTCTTCCTGCCGAATCGCCTGAGGTTCGTGCCCGAGGCGCCACCCCTGCTGACATCCGAGCGCTACGCCGAGGATTTCAATGAAGTGAAGCGGCTGGGCGGGACCACGAGCACCGAGCGCACCGCCGACCAGACGCAGACGGCCCGGTTGTGGGCCGGCGTGGGTTTCTCCACGAATGCGTGGAACGTCTGGTATTACGTCGGGCGAGACCTCGCCCGGGCCCGCGGGCTGGACGGCGTCGACACCGCGCGGGTGTACGCGCTGCTGGCCATGACCCATCACGACGCCTTGATGACGTCGTTCACGGGCAAGTTCATGTACGGATTGTGGCGTCCCGCCCTGGCCATCCGGGAGGCGGACAGCGACGGCAACGACGCGACCGAGCCGGACCCGAGTTTCGTCTCACTGCTCGGCACGCCGCCGTATCCCACCTACCCCGGCAACATGGCGTGCATCGGGGCCTCGTCCTCAGCCTTGTTCACGGGGTTGTGGGGACAGGACGACGTGCCGTTTTCCGTGACCTGGGCCGGTGTCGGTCAGGCGGACGTCACGCGGTCGTACACGGGATTCAGGCACCTGGCGAACGAGGAAGCCCTGAGCCGCATCTACGGCGGCATCCATTTCGGCTTCGATCACACCGCGAGCTTCGGCTCGTGCACCGAGCTTGGGAACTATGCGTTCGAGAACATCCTGCGGAGGTTCGGGCAGGACTGAGGGCGGGCAGGCAGGTTGGGCTCCAGCCCGGCTGGAGCCCCGATACCCTAGTTCACCTTCTTGGCGGGCGCCTTCTTGGCCTTGGCTTCCTTGGCCGCCGCCTTGCGCGCCTCGACCGTCTGGGCGCCGAACTTCTTGGTGAAGCGATCCACGCGGCCCTCGGTGTCGATCAGCTTCTGCCGGCCGGTGAAGAACGGATGGCAGTTGCTGCAAATCTCGAGGTGCAGGTCCTTCTTCGTGGACCGGGTCTTCCATTCCGCGCCGCAGGCGCAGTGCACGGTGACCTCGGTGTAGTCGGGGTGAATGCCTGGCTTCATGTCGTCTATCCTTCCATGCCGGATCCGGGACGTGCCCCGGGCTGAGCCTGGGCTATCGTCCGCTTACCGGCGGCTCGTGAGAACACCCCAGTATATCAGCCCCCACGGCCTTCCTGCCGCGGGGGCTGGCGTGCCATCTCCTCCAGCCGCCGAGCGTCCCTCCCGCGGTCGCGGAAGAGCCTCCAGGCCTGAAGCGCCCACGACAGGCCCAGCCAGGCCACCACGAGCCCCAGCGGGACGGCCACGAGGGTCGGCCACAAGAGGGCCACGACCGCGACCCCCAGCGCCAGGACCGCGCCGTAGAGCAGGACCACAGCCTCGGCGGGACCGACCGGCCGCTTGGCCGTCAGCACGGCGCCAAAGGTGTTGCCGATGCGGAGCGCGCCGGCGGCCGCACGGGACGTGCCGCCAGCCACTCGCGGGGACCGGCGGCGCGGCCCGTCGATGGCAGGCCGCACGCGGCGATGGCTGAGGACGATCTCGGTGGTGTTCCGGAGGTCGTCCTCGTACATGGCCTCCATCTCCGCGCCGAACCGCTCGTCTTCCACCGCCACGTCGAGCTCCCAGTTCCCGAGCCAGCTCTGCACGTTGAGGTTCGTGGACCCGACGCGCGCCCACCGGCCGTCGGCCACCGCGGTCTTGGCATGCATCATCGATCCGTTCCACTCGAAGACGCGCACGCCGCCCTCGAGCAGCGCGCGGTAGCCCGCGCGCGTCAGCCGCTGCACGACGGCGATGTCGGTGCCACTGCCGGGCACGAGCAGCCGTACGTCCACGCCGTCGCGCGCGGCGCCGAGGAGCGCCTCCACGTACGAGGGCCCGCCGACGAAGTACGCGTCGCTCACCCACAGTCGCTTCCGGGCCACGGCCGCGACCAGTTGATCCAGCCGCAAGACGCCCCCCGTCGAGGGCATGGAGGCCACCACTCTCAAGGCGACGTCACCGGCAGGCGCGGCCGCGACCGGTCGCTCATCCGGTGGCAGGGGCGGGCCGGCGTACGCCCAGGCGTCGGCGAACGCCGCCTCCACGTCGGCCACGGCCGGCCCCATGATGGCGAGGCCGGTGTCGCGCCAGGGCTCGACGCCGCGCGCCTGGTCGCCCACCCATTGATCGCCCACGCACAGCCCGGCCACGAACGCGGTGTG
Source organism: Vicinamibacterales bacterium (assembly GCA_036795065.1). Lineage (GTDB taxonomy): Bacteria > Acidobacteriota > Vicinamibacteria > Vicinamibacterales > UBA2999 > VFZN01. The sequence goes on along the minus strand of DAIRFN010000064.1, from coordinate 1,163 downwards.
GCCGTCGACGGCAATCATCTTCCGGTGATCGCGCGCGAGCGCGGCCAGGGGAGCGGTGAGGCGCGGCGGGTTGAAGAGCCGGGCGTCGATCCCCGCTTCGCGCAGGCCACGCCAGTACCGCCCGGTAGTCTTGTTGAGGCTGCCGAGCCAGTCGCAGAGCACCCGGACCCGCACGCCCGCCCGCGCGCGCTCGGCCAGGGCCTCCGCGAACACCCCGCCCGCGCGGTCGCTGTAGAGGATGTAGCTTTCGAAGTGAATCCACTGTTGCGCTCTGGCGATGGCCTCCAGCCAGGCGGGGTAGTTCTCGCGGGCGTCCCTCAGCAGCCTGACACGGTTGCCGGGCACCAGCGGCGCGCCGGCCGTTCGCGAAAAGGCCTGGGTCGCGAGTAGTCGGAGCGTGGAGGACACGGGGGAATCTTAACCGGACCGACGGGCCGGGCTTGCGGACGGCAGAGCTGGGTGGGCCACTCTCCGCCCATGCGTGCCGTTCGCCCCCTGTTTCTGCCCGTTCAGGGAATCCTGGGAGGCCCGTCGGCGCAGGAACGCTATACTGCCCATCCACAAGCCCAGCTAAACGCTGGAGATCCGGCCCGGCGGCCCATGATGGCACGCCCGCAACCGGCGGAGGCCTATGCACAAGCCAGTCAAGTACTTCGAAAAGGGACTCACCTATATCGCCAAGGGCGCGTGGCAGGTATTCGACACGCTGAACGGTATCAGGCCGAACCAGGGGTTCATCCCCTCGTGGTCCGAGAAGCCCCTTCTGAAGTCCTACCAGAAGGTGAAGCCGCCGCTGGGCTGGCCGCGCCAGACCGACTCGCTCTGCCCGGTCTGCGTGCGCGAGGCGCGGCAGGCCATCGTGGACGGCAAGCGCGACTACAAGGAACTGCTCACCGAGAAGATCGGGGAGATCAAGGCCACCATCCTCGAGCGCGACGGCAAGATCATGATGGTGAAGGACTGCCCGCTGCATGGCCACTTCGAGGACGTCATGGCCATCGACACGGCGTTCTTCAAGCACCTCGAGGACACCTTCCCGGGGTCGGACATCGTGTCGCACGCCGACGAGAAGCTGCACAACCACGGCTCGTCCACCATCAAGTACGGCCGCGGCGCCGTGCTGACGATCGACCTGACGAACCGCTGCAACATGATGTGCGATC
>DAIRFN010000328.1:2051-5786 GCA_036795065.1 Vicinamibacterales bacterium | reverse complement strand
GCCACGTTGTCGAGGAAGTAGCGGTCGTGGGTGACGGCCACGACCGTGCCGGCGTAGTCCTTCAGGAAGCGTTCGAGCCAGGCCACCGATTCGGCATCGAGGTGGTTGGTGGGCTCGTCCAGCAACAGCAGATCGGGCGACTGCAGCAGCAGCCGGCAGAGCGCCACACGGCGGCGCTCGCCGCCCGAGAGCGTGGCCACGTCGGCATCGGACGGGGGACACCGCAGCGCTTCCATCGCCAGCTCGAGTCGCGAGTCCAGATCCCAGGCATTGGCCGCGTCGATCTTGTCCTGCAGCTTCGATTGCTCGTCGAGCACCTTGTCCATCTCGTCCGGGGACAGGTCTTCGCCGAGCTTCGTGTTCACCGCGTCATAGCGCTCGAGGACGCCCTTCAGCTCCGCGACGCCTTCTTCGACGTTGCCTTTCACGTCCTTGGCGGGATTGAGCTGGGGCTCCTGCGGCAGGTAGCCGATGGTGACGCCCTCGCCGGCGAACGCCTCGCCGACGAAGTTCGTCTCGACGCCGGCCATGATCTTCAGGAGGGTCGACTTGCCCGCGCCGTTCAGCCCCAGCACGCCAATCTTCGCGCCCGGGAGGAACGAGAGCCAGATGTCACGGAGGACCGTGTGGTCGGGAGGATAGGTCTTCCCGAGCCCTTTCATTACGTAGACGTATTGCGGCGCCATGGAAGCTTCTGACTATAGCAAAAGAAACCACGAAGGCACGAAGAGCACGAAGACGCGTGTCCTTCGTGTCTTCGTGGTCTCTCTTCTTACGCCTCTGGTTTCAGCGTGACGACGGTGTAGCGGTCCATCGGGAAGTACTTCTTGAAGATCCCGTGCAGGATCTCCGGCGTCAGGCTGTCGGTGCGCTGCGGGCGGCGCAGGATGCCGGCGGGATCCCAGCCGTACAGGTGCACGGTCTGCAGCGATCCGACCCAGTAGTTGTTCTGCCGCGCGTTGGTCTCGAGGTCCCGCTTCTCCATCTCCTTCACCTTGTTCACATCGTCGGCGGTGGGGCCCTGGGCCTTCAGGCGCTCGACCTCCGCGAACACGGCCTGCTGCAGCTTCTCCACGTTCTCGGGAGCGCTCCCGAACTGGATGACGACGGCCCCGTACCCCGGGAGCGGCAGGCTGTTCTCGTACCCGACGGACACGCCGTAGGTGCCGCCCAGTTCCTCGCGCAGGATCTCCCGGAGGCGGATGCCGAGGATGTTCCCCGCTGCCCGGACCCGGTGCATCTCGAATTCGTCCTGGCCAGCATCGGCAAAGAACGAGATGACCGTCTGGCTGGCCGGTTCCTTGCCCTTCTTCACCTCTTCGCGCGCGATCGCCGACGGGAACCGCACGCCCATGTCGCGGAAAGTCGCGGTCTTCTTCCCGGTGGACGGCAGGCCGCCGATCCAGCGCTCCACCAGCGGCATCAGCTCCGCCACCTGGAAGGCGCCGACGAAGAAATAGGTGTAGTCGGCGGCGTTGGCGAAGCGTGCGCGATAGAACTGCTGCATGGCATCGAGCTTCATCCCGGGCACGTCGGCCGGCGTGATCATCTTCGCGCTGTAGTGATTGGACGTGTTCACCAGGCTCACCTTCTCGCCGAACACCGCGCGCGGGTTCTGCGCCTGGTTCTCGAGCATGGCGCCGAGCCGACGCTTCAGCAGGTCCAGCGTCTCGGGCGTCAGGTTGGGCGAGGTGAACGCGAGGTAATTGAGCTGCAGGGCCGTCTCGATGTCTCGGGGCGTGGCCGACCCACTGATCTCCTGCGTGTAGGTGCCAATGCGGGGCGAGGCCTGGGCGATCTTGCCGGCCAGCATCTTGTTCAGATCGACCGGGCTGAAGCCGCCCATCCCGCCCACGCCCACCAGCGAGCTGGCCATCTCGGCGCCGTGAAAGTCGGCCTCCGGCGCCAGCGAGGTCCCGCCGAGCGCGTAGGCGCTGAACAACACCTGATCGTTCTTGAAATCGGTGGGCTTCATCCACACCTCGACGCCGTTCGAAAGCGTCACGATGGTCACCCCGAGGTCGGCGAGCGTGCGCGTGGAGGTCACCTTCCCGCCCGCGGGCGGGTTCTCCACCAGCGTCCGCCCGGCCGTGGCGTCGGCCCAGGGCTCCACCGTCGCCGCCGAGGCGCGTGCGACCGCCGCCTTCAAGCTGTCAACCGTCGGGACCGGCACGTCCTTCCTCTCGGGCGCCACCGCCAGCACCACGCGGTTCTCGCTGGTGATGAGGCCGCCCGCCACTTGCGACACTTCGTCGGCGGTGATGGTCGGAAGGTAAGTGGAGGCGATGCGGTACTCGAACTCGATGCCGGGGATGGCCTCGGCCTCGAGGAAATGCCGCACGTACTCCGAGGCGTAGCGGGGGCTTTCGTTGGTGGCGCGCTCGTTGTAGGCGCGCTCGTAGAAGGCTAGCAGCGCGCGACGGGCGCGGTCCAGCTCCGCCGCGCTGAAGCCAAACCGCTGGACGCGGCGTGCCTCGAGCGTCAGCGCCTCGAGGCCGGCAGCCAGGCCGTTCTCGGGCACCGCGGCGCCGATGTCGAACAGCTGCAGCGAGCGCCCGAACGTGTCGATGCCCGCCTCGGCGCCGATGAACGGCGTGTCGGGCCGTCGCGCGATCTCGCTGAGGCGCGGGTTGATCATCTCGCCGATCAACTGCCGGACGAGTGCCGCGCGGTAGTCGCCCACCGTGCGCTGCTCCTTCGCCTCGCTCTTGAAGCTGAGGGTGACCGTCCACCCCTGCGCCTCCGGGTCGGTGGCCACGCTGTAGAGCGTGTCGGCGTGCGGCGGAATCCGGCGATCCACCGTCGGGACGGGCGTCGCCCGCCGCGCGATGTCGTCGAAGCGCGCCCGCACCAGCTTCTCGGCCTCGGCCGGATCGATGTCACCCACCACGACGACGGCCATCTGATCCGGGCGGTACCACGTGTCGTAGAACGCGGCCAGGCGCTCGCGCGGCGCGCCCTTGATGACCTCGGGCGTGCCGATCGGCAGCCGCTCGGCGTAGCGCGATCCCTGCAGCAGCACGGGCAGCTGCTTGTCCATCAGCCTCGAGCCCGCGCCCAGGCGGCCGCGCCACTCCTCGAGCACCACGCCCCGCTCCTTGTCCACCTCCTCGGGCAGCAGCAGGATGCCGGACGCGAAGTCGTGCAGGGCCAGCAGCCCCTTGTCCACGTAGCCGTCGCGGTCGGTCGGCACGTCGAGCATGTAGATGGTCTCGTCGAAGCTCGTGGAGGCGTTCACGTGGGGGCCGAACCGCGCGCCGATCGACTCGAGGAACGTGATGAGCTCGCCGGGCTTGAAGTTCCGCGTGCCGTTGAACGCCATGTGCTCGAGGAAGTGCGCCAGCCCGCGCTGATCGGGTTCCTCCTGCAGCGAGCCGGCGTTCACCGCGAGGCGCAACGACACGCGCTGGGCCGGCCGACCGTTCTGGCGGATGAAGAACTTCAGGCCGTTGGCCAGTTGCCCCACGCGCACGGCCGAATCCACGGGCAGCGGCCGGTCCAGCGCCAGGTCGGCCGGGATGGCAGGAGCCTGTGCCGCCGGCGCCGACGCCTGCGGCCCAGGGGCGGCTGCGTGTCCCCACACCGCCGCCGATCCGCTCACCACGCCCGCCACCAGCACCATCGCTTTCAGCATCCGCATCTACGCTCTCCTCATCCGGCCGCCACACTCGCACTCAGCACCAGCACTCCGCACTAGCACTCCGCACTCCGCACTCGCACACAGCACCCTGCACT
>DAIRFN010000328.1:0-1951 GCA_036795065.1 Vicinamibacterales bacterium | reverse complement strand
GCACCCTGCACTGTGTACTATCTTCCCATGCTCCTCCGCATTAAACGTCTCAACCCCTCGATTGGCCTGCCGGCGCCCGCTACCGGTGGGGCCGCAGGTTTCGACCTGGCGGCCGCCGAGGACGTGGAGGTCCCGGCTCGGGGCATCCGCCTCGTGGGGACGGGGCTCGTGATTGCCGTGCCGAACGGCTGCTTCCTGGGGATATTCGCCCGCAGCAGCACCCCGCTCAAGCGTGGCCTCATGGTGGCCAACGGCGTCGGGGTGGTGGACGCCGATTATTGCGGCCCCGATGACGAGATCAAAGTGCAGGTCCTGAACATCACCGACCAGCCGGTCGTCGTGAAGAAGGGCGAGCGCATTGCGCAGGGCATCGTGCTCCCCGCACCGGAAGTGCGATGGGAAGAGGTTGTCGAGATGAGCACTCCCACGCGCGGGGGGTTTGGAAGTACCGGCTGATGCGGAAGATCCTGCACGTCGACATGGACGCGTTCTACGCGTCGGTCGAACAGCGCGACAACCCGGCGCTGCGCGGGCAGCCTGTGGCCGTCGGCGGCGATCCTGCGGGACGAGGGGTGGTGGCCGCCGCCAGTTATGAAGCCCGCACGTTCGGCGTGCGCTCCGCCATCCCGATGTCCCGCGCCGTGCGCCTCTGCCCCGGCCTGATTATCGTCAGGCCCGACTTCTCGAAGTACATGGCGGTTTCCCAGCAGGTGTTTGCCATCTTTCGATCCGTGACGCCCCTCGTGGAGCCCCTGTCGCTGGACGAGGGCTACCTGGATGTCACCGAGAACGCGTGGGCCGAGCCCCTGGCGGTGAAGGTGGCCCGCCGCATCAAGGCCGAGATTCGGGCCGCCACCGGCCTCACGGCCTCGGCCGGCGTAGCACCCAACAAGTTCCTGGCAAAGATCGCGTCGGGGTGGAAGAAACCCGACGGCCTCACCGTGATCGCCCCGGAGCGCGTCGAAGCGTTCATTCGCGACCTGCCGGTAGATGCGCTGTGGGGCGTGGGTCCCAAGACCGCCGAGCGCCTGCGCGCCCACGGCATCGAGAGGCTCACCGATGTGCGCGTGCGGGACGCGGACGACCTGCGCGGCGTCGTCGGCAGCCTGGCCGACTGGCTGATCGACCTCGCGCACGGGCGGGACGACCGGCCCGTCGAACCGAACCGCCCGTCGAAGTCGTCCGGCTCGGAGTGCACCTACGCCTCGGATCTGACGGCCATGAGCGAGGTGCGACGCGAGGTGGACGAAATGGCGCGCGAGGCGGCCGCCTGGCTCGAGCGCAAGCAGCTCCACGCGCGCACCGTGGTCCTGAAGGTCCGCTACAGCGACTTCACGACCGTGACGCGCAGCCACAGCCTGCGGCTCGCCACCCGCGACGCGGACGAGATCGCCGCCCGCGCGCTCGCCCTCATCGACCGCACCGCGGCCGGCCACCGCCCCGTGCGCCTGCTGGGCGTGAGCGTGCACAACCTGTCCGAGTCTCCCGATCCCGTCACGGCGTCCGTCGAAGACGAGGCGCGCCTGCCGTTCGACTGAGTCCCCTTCGCCGCCCGCCCTCGCTCGTCCTTGAGACCGCGAGACGAGCTTCGGCTCGGCACGCCCGATCTTCTCCCACCTGCTCGCGCCCGTCCGCTCCTGGTCCCACCCTGTGGTACCTTCCTTCCATGCGCCCCATCATGCTGCCCGCTGCCCTGTGCCTCACCCTGACGATTCCCGCGATGCACGCGCAGGCGCCGCCCATCTCGGAAGCGGAAACCATGCAGCACTTCCAGGCGCTGCTGAGGCTGGACACCAGCAGCCCTCCGGGAAACGAGCTGCGCGCGGTCGAGTACCTCAAGCAGGTCCTGGAGAAGGAAGGCATCACCGTCCAGGTGTTCGCCAAGGACCCGCAGCGCGCGAACCTGGTGGCGCGCATCAAGGGCAACGGGAAGAAGCGGCCCCTGCTCGTG
>DAIRFN010000327.1:0-5797 GCA_036795065.1 Vicinamibacterales bacterium | reverse complement strand
GCGGTCTGCATGTTGTATTCCTCGTACATCTCGAAGCCGTAGTACTGCATCGTGGAGCCGCCGCCGCCGCCCGGCCAATTGGTCTTCAGGCCGTCGATGCTGAACGACTTCTGGCTGTCGGCCGATCCGAAGGCCTCGAGGTTGTACTGCTGCATGCCCTCGGTGCCGCCCACGTCCAGCCGGCCCGTGACGACGCCGGGCACCAGGCCGGCCATCACCCAGGGGTTGCGCCCCGTCGGGATCGACTCGTAGAGATCTCTGGTGATGTTGGTCTGCGTGGTCGTGGAGCTGACGTCCACCACCGGCGAGGCGCCGCTCACCGTGACGGTCTCCTGCAGCGTGCCCACGCCCAGCTCGATGTCCACGCGCGTGGTGCGGTTCACCTGCACCTGCACTTCTTCGTTTTTCTGCGAGCCGAAACCCGTGAGCTCGAAGGCCACGGCGTAGGTGCCCGGGGGCAATCCGGAGAGCGTGTAGGCGCCCATCTCGTTGGTCACGGCCGTCCGGACCGCGGCGGTCGTGCCGCCCGTCACTGTCACGCTGACACCGGGCAGGACACCGCCCTGCGCATCCCGCACCGTGCCCGCCAGAGAACCCGTCTGCTGCGCCCACCCGCTGGACGCCAGCACCACCACCATCATCAAGCCAAGACACACGCGACACGTCGCGCTCATACACCCTCCCTCTTGCCTCTTGCACCGTTCGGCGGGGACCGTTCGAAAGAGGATCCCGTCTATCGTGAGAACGCTCGCTATCTTACCGACTGGCCAGTATACGATTACCGCGGGCCCGGGTGATCGCGGAGACGAATGACTGTCGCCCTCGATACCGAACGCTCGTTCCGCCTGCTGCACACATTCGCGTGACTCTCGTTTGCTACATCTCCGGACATGGATTCGGCCACGCGTCACGATCCATCGAATTGCTGAATGCACTCGCCGCGCGGGCGCCTCACCTCCGCATCGTCGTCCGGTCGTCAGCCGCCCCGTGGCTGTTTGCCCGCACGGCGCACCCGCGGATCGAGCTCGTGCGTGTGGAATGCGACACGGGCGCCGTGCAGGCCGACAGCCTTCGGATCGATGTAGAAGAGACGGTGAATCATGCGGTGCGGTTCCTGCACGACATGCCAGCCCATGTTGCGGTCGAGGCCGAGGCGCTCCGTGCCCTCGACGCGCAGATCGTGGTGGCCGACATCCCGCCGCTCGGCATCGCCGCCGCCCGCGCGGCCGCCGTGCCCGCCGTGGCGCTCGGCAACTTCACGTGGGACTGGATCTACGCTGCCTACTCCGGGGGCGCCGACCTCGCCCGCCGCCTCGGCGACATCTACGCCACGGCCGACCTGGCGCTCCGCCTGCCGCTTTGGGGCGGGTTCGAGACCTTCACTCGCATCGAAGACCTGCCGTTCATCGCCCGCCGGTCACGACGCGACCCACGCGAGGTGCGCAGAGCGTTCGGGTGGCGCGGGGACCAGCGCCTCGCGCTCGTCTCGTTCGGCGGCTACGGCGTCGCAGGCCTGGACATGGAGGCGCTGTCACACCTCGAGGGCTACGGCGTGCTGGTGAGTGGCGCCACCCCGATTGGCGCACGCACCCTGCAGGCGCTCGGCCCGCTGGGCAGCCTCATCCCGCTGGACGAGCCGGCGATGTATGCGCGCGGCTATCGATACGAGGACATCGTGAGGGCCGTGGACGTGGTGGTCACCAAGCCCGGCTACGGCATCATCGCCGAGTGCGTGGCCAACGGCAGCGCGATCCTCTACACCTCGCGCGGCGACTTCGCCGAGTACGACGTGCTGGTCGCCGGCATGCCCCGTTACCTGCGCGCCGCCTTCATCGGTCACGACGACCTGTTCGCCGCGAACTGGCGACCACACCTCGACAGGCTGCTCGCGCAGCCGGCCCCGCCCGAACGCGCGCGCGTGGACGGCGCGGACGTTGCGGCCGGCCGCGTCCTGAGTATGATGTAGCGCCGGGTCGGACGGCCGACGTCCGTCTCCTGACTCCTGACTCCTGACTCCTGACTCCTGACTCCTGACTCCTGACTATGTTGAACCGCCGCTCGTTCGTGAAGATGGGATCCCTGGCCGCCGGCGCATCGCTGGCCCCGGCCTGCTCGACCCCGGCCTCGGGAACAGCGGCCCCCGCCGCCGGTGCGGGCGCAGGCGCCCAGGGGGCCGCGGCCGAGCCGCCCTCGATTGCCGCGCTCACCTCGATGCGCGACCAGGCCGTGCCCATCAGCGCCGACGAGAGGCGGGATCGCATCGAGAAGGCCCGGCGTTTGATGGCCGAGCAGAAGATCGACGCGCTGATGCTCACCGGCGGCACCTCGCTCGTTTACTTCAGCGGCATGCGCTGGGGCCTCAGCGAACGGCTCTTCGCCATGGTGCTGCCCGCGAAGGGCGATGCCTTCTACGTGTGTCCCGCGTTCGAGGAAGACCGCGCCCGCGAGCAGATCGCCTCCGGTCCGCTCGGCTCGTCCGCCGACGTGCGGACGTGGGAGGAACACGAGGACCCGTACCAGCGCGTGGCCCAGGGCCTGCGCGACCGTGGCGTCGCGTCGGGCACGCTCGGCGTGGAAGAGACGGTGCGCTTCGTGTTCAGCGACGGCGTGGCGAAGGCCGCGCCCACGGTGAAGACCGTCAGCGGCACCCCCGTCACCGCCGGGTGCCGCGTCGTCAAGGACGCCCACGAACTGGCGCTGATGCGGCTGGCCGCGCAAGTCACGCTAAAGGCCTATGAGGCCGCGTGGAAGGCACTGAAGGACGGCATGACCCAGGACGACTTCGCCGACCTGGTGGCCAGGGCGCACCGCAAGCTGGGTTTCGAGGGCGGCGCCGGCGTGCAGGTGGGCGAGTTCTCGGCCCTCCCCCACGGCTCGATCACCCCTCAGGTGGTGCGCGAGGGCAGCATCCTGCTGATCGACGGCGGGTGCAACGTGCTCGGCTATGTCTCGGATATCAGCCGCACGTTCGTCCTCGGCAAGCCCACCGACAAGATGAGGCAGGTGTTCGACATTGAATACCAGGCCCAGACCGCGGCGCTCAGGGCCGCACGCCCCGGCGTGCCGTGCGAGGCCGTGGACGCGGCCGCGCGCAAGGTGATCGTGGACGCCGGCTACGGCCCCGACTACAAGTTCTTCACCCACCGGGTGGGGCACGGCATGGGCATGGACGGCCACGAATGGCCGTACCTGGTGAAGGGCAACACCCTGCCCCTCGCGCCGGGCATGACCTTCAGCGATGAGCCCGGGATCTACATCCCAGGGGAGTTCGGCGTGCGCCTCGAGGACGACATGGTGATCACCGAGAACGGCGCCGAGCTGATGACGCCCCAGAGCCCGTCACTGGAGGATCCCTTCGGGGCGCCCAGGAGTTAGGGAGGTGAGAAGTGAGAAGTGAGAAGTGAGAAGTGAGAAGCACGGAGTGACACGCTGACGCGCCCTCGGCGCGGGCTGCAAATCTCGAGGTCTCACCTCGTTCTTCTCGCTTCGTTCTTCTCGCTTCCGACTTCTCACTTCTCACTTCTCACTTCTCACTTCTCACTTCTCACTTCTCACTTCTCACTTTTCACTTTCTGGTTAGCACCCGGCCAGGGCGCGAGCCCGTGACCCGCGGCTCGTCCCACACCAGCTCGCCGTTCACCCACACCTTGCGGATGCCCGTGGCCAGCGTGAACGGGTCGCTGAAGGTGCTCCGATCGATCACCGTGTCAGGGTCGAAGAGCACGAGATCCGCCCAGGCGCCGACTCGGACGGTGCCGCGGTCGGCCAGTGACAGGCGCGCCGCCGGCATCGAGGTCATCTTGCGGATGGCCTCCTCCAGCGTCAGCCACTTGCGCTCGCGCACGAAGCGCCCCAGCACGCGCGGGTAGGAGCCCGCGCCGCGCGGATGACGCACCCCGATGCCCCCGTCGCTCGAGAACATCGAGTGCGGCCACCGCACGAACGCGCGGATGTCGTCGTCCACCATCGCCGTGCAGACCACGGAGGCGCCGCCGTCCTTCACGATGCGGATGAAGAGGTCCACGGGCGTGGTGCTCTGGCTCTTCGCCACGTCGGCCAGCGTCTTGAACTCGTACCCGGGATTGGCGGCGTGCCGCGTGATGAGGATGTTCCCGGCGCCACCCACGTCGGCCAGGCCCTGCGTGACGGCCTCGGGATCGTCGTAGCGCTTGCTCGGGATGAGCACGGTGATGGTGGACGACCACGCTTCGTAGGGGTAGACGTCGGCCGTCACGTCCACGCCGCGCGCCCGCGCCTGGTCGAAGAGGCGCAGCGCCTCGTCTGCCTGGTGCCACACGCCCACCGTGCCCAGCTTGATGTGGGTGTTCTGCACGGGCAGCTTCGCGCGCTCGCCAATCGTGATGACTTCGCGCATCGCATCGAACGACTTGTCGGCCTCGTCGCGCGTGTGCGAGATGTAGAACCCGCCCTCGCGGCCCGCCACGCGCGCGAGCGCCACCACTTCGTCCGTCGTGGAGTAGCTGCCCACCTCGTACTCGAGGCCGCTCGACAGCGCGATGGCACCCTCGCGCATCCCCTGCGCCACCAACGCCTCCATCTTCGCCACTTCGTCCGGCCGTGCGGCGCGCGTGTAGTCGTCGCCCATCACCAGCTCCCGCACGGTGGCATGGCCCACGGCGGTCAGCACGTTCACCGACGGCGGCGAGGCGCGCAGCTTGTCCAGGTAGCCCTTGATGGGCCACGGCGAGCTCCCGTCCTGTCCTACCACCAGCGTGGTGATGCCCTGCGAGATCTGGCTGGCCGCATCGGGCTCGGTGAGGAGGCCCTCGGTGGAGTGATTGTGGGGATCGATGAACCCCGGCGCCAGCACGAGCCCGCCGGCATCGATGGTGCGCTCGCCCTGGGCTGGCTGCAGGTTCCCGATCTCGGCGATGCGGCCCTCCACCACGCGCACCGACGCCGGGCGCGCGGGCGCGCCGGTGCCATCGATGAGCCGCGCGTTCACCACCACGAATGACGCGCCGGACTGGGCGCGGGCTGCCGCTCCGCCCGAGGCAACCGTGGCGCTCGAGGCAGGAGCGACGATGGCGCCGGGCGCGGCGGCCGACGCAGGCGCGCCACTGCTTGACGCGACGCGAGGGACGATGCGCAGGATGAGTCGCGAGGGGTGCGCGGCGTCGTGCAGGATGGTCTGCTCGGCTTTCCGCACCTCGCGGTCCTCGCCGAACACCCCGCCCGTGTTCGGATTGCGATCGAACCGCGGGAAGTTGCTGCTCGACACCTCCAGGCGAATGCGATGCCCGGCGCGGAACAGGTTCGACGTCGCGCCGAGGTCGATGGTGATCTCCGTGGGCTCACCCGCCGCCAACAGCGACGGGCGCGTGGTCCCGTTGCGATACCGCGCGCGCAGGATGCCGTCGGCCAGCGCGCGCGCCGTGCCGTCCGGGAACACGTCCACGAGCTTGCCGGTGAAGTCGGTGTCGCGCGCACTGGACGAGACCCAGAGCGTGAGGGCCAGCGGCCCGGTGACCTCCAGGTCCTGCTCGAGGGGCGCGGACGTGTAGACCAGCACGTCCGAACGCTGCTCGACGGCGCGTTGATCCGCGGGCGTGCGCGAGTATCCACCGCTGGCGCCGGTCGGCACGGGGTTGGCCGGGTCGTAGACGTATCGATCGGCTCGGTCGGCGGCCCCCGGTGCGTCGGGGTGCAGCACGCCATCGCCCTCGAGCGTGTTTGCCCTCCCACCGCCCCGCAGGTAGTAGGCCGTCTGCCGCGCGCGCGCCAGCGGCCACTCCTGTTCGTCGCGCCAGCGGTTCTCGCCCATCACGAACAACCG
>DAIRFN010000326.1:0-5861 GCA_036795065.1 Vicinamibacterales bacterium | reverse complement strand
TCGCGGAGGATGCCGAGCAGCAGGTGCTCGGTGCCGATGTAGTTGTGCAGGAGCCGGTCCGCCTCTTCGGCGGCGTACTGCAGAACGCGCTTGGTCTCGGCACTGAAGGGAATCTCCACCGAGGTGGAGACCTTCTCGCGAAAGACCGTCCGGCCCTCGATGTCCTTGCGGATGTTCTCCAGGGACAGGTGCGATCGGGCGAAGATCCGGCTCGTGAGCCCCTTGCCCTCGCGGATCAGCCCGAGGAGCAGGTGCTCGGTTTCAATCGAAATGCTCCCGAGCTGGCTTGCTTCGTAGCGGGCAAAAAAGAGCACCCGCCTTGCTCGTTCGGTGTAGCGCTCGAACATCCGACGCCCAAGCCCCCTTGTGAGGCCATTATACGGCAGAACCGCCGGGATTCGCCGGAAGAAGTCTGGCTAAGTCCCTGTATTTCTGACACTTCGGAGAATTGGATCGCCGTCGGTCCGTGTCCTGGCCAGCGCCGTCCCGGCCAACCGGGCTACCGCACGGCCGATTCGACCAGCGTCTTGAAGCGCTGGCGGACGCCCTCCGGGTTGGCCGGCGCGCTCTGGGTCATCAGGATCGTCACCAGCGCTCGCGTGGGTTCCACCCAGAAAATCGTCCCCGCCGTGCCGTCCCAGCCGTACTCCCCCACGCGGGCCGGGTAGTTCACACCCGCAGGATCGACCACTACGTTCACGTTCCCCAGGCCCCATCCCATTCGGCCGCCACGAGCCTCCAGCACGGCCGGCGGCAGGCCGTTGCCGACCATCCGCGCCGCGGTTTCGGCCTTCAGTAGCCGCACGCCGTCCAGCTCGCCCCGGTTGAGCAGCATCTGGCTGAAGCGCAGGAAGTCCGGAACCGTCGAGACGAGGCCCACCGCGCCCTCGATGAGCGCCGGACGCTCGGTGAACGGCACGGCCTCGATCGCCACCGGGCGCAGGCCGCCGCCGTCGGCGGGCCCGTACACGGTGGCCAGGCGGGCGTGGGCGTCCGCCGGCACCCAGAACCGCGTGTCAGCCATCTTCAGCGGGGCCAGCACTCGGGTCTCGAGGAAGCGGTCGAACGGCATCCCGGACCAGATCTCCACCAGGCGCCCCAGGACCGTGGTGGCCTCGCTGTAGCGGAACCGCGTGCCGGGGTCCTCCATCAGCGGGGCGCGCGCGATCTTCGTGATGAACTGCGGCAGCGTGTCCGCGCGCGAGCGCACGCCCAGCTCGCGATAGAGATCCGACGTTCGGTGACTGAGGCCCGAGGTGTGCAGCAGCAGGTCCTCAACGGTGACCGCTCGGGCGGGAGGGCGGGCGGATGGGCCGCTTCCAACCCGCACGTCGCCGAACTCCGGCAGGTACGTCGAGACCGGATCGTCCAGCCGGAACCGCCCCTCATCGTGCAGCATCATCACCGCGACCGCCGTGACCGGCTTGGTCATCGAGTAGATGCGGAAGAGGGTCTGCGGCGTCATCGGGGCCTTCGTCTCGAGATCCTGCACACCCACGGACTCGAGGTACGCGAGCCGGCCCTTGCGCGCCACGGCCGCCACGGCACCGGCAATCTTCTGCTCGGCGACCAGCTGCCGCAGCAGCGCGGTAGCCTCGGCGAGCGGCGCCGGATCGACCCCGAGCGCCGCGGGATCGGCCTTCGGTATCTGTTCACGCGCCCCGGCACCCGAGGGGAGACCAACGGCCAGGATGACCGCGAAGAAAACGGCGGCGAGGAGCGAGGACACGTGCATGCATCCGGATTCTACCGGCCAACTTCGAGTCTTGAACTTTGAACTTTGAACTCTGACCTCCTCCCGGTAAGTTACGCCCATGTCATCCCCGATTGGCTTCATCGGTCTTGGCCTCATGGGCAAGCCCATGGCCCTCAACCTCCGCAAGCACCAGTTCGACGTGGTCGTGCACAGCCGCAGTCGCGGCCCGGTAGACGCGCTGGTCACCGCCGGAGCTACGGCCGCCACCTCTCCGGCGGACGTCGCGCGACAGGCGCGCATCATCATCACGATGCTGCCGGATGGTCCCGACGTTGCCGCGGTGCTCGAAGGGCCCGATGGCATCTTCTCGGCCATGCAGCCGGACACGATCATCGTGGACTCGTCCACGATTGCCCCAGCCACGGCGCGGCGCCTGGCCGCTGCGGCCGGTGAGCGCGGTGGCGCGTTTCTCGACGCGCCGGTCAGCGGCGGCGAGATCGGCGCCATCGACGGCACGCTCACCTTCATGGTGGGCGGCGAGGCCGCCCCGCTGGAGACGGTCACGCCGGTGTTGTCGGCCATGGGCAAGCCCGAGCGGATCGTGCACGTCGGCGAGTCGGGGGCGGGCCAGATCTGCAAGGCCTGCAACCAGATTGTCCTGGCGGGCACCATGACCGTCGTCGCCGAAGCCATCGCGCTGGCTCGCAGGAGCGGCGTGGATCCGATGAAGGTGAGGGCGGCGCTGCTCGGTGGCTTTGCCCAGAGTCGCGTGCTCGAGGTCCACGGCGAGCGGATGATCACCGGCAACTACAAGCCGGGCTTCAAGGGAAAGCTGTTCCGGAAGGATCTTGGCATCGCCCTGAGCGCGCTCGCCGAGCAGGGCGTGCCCGCCCTCGGCTCCGCGGTGGCCGCGCAACTGGTACAGGCGCAGTGGGCGCAGGGGCGGGGCGAAGAAGACTACTCCGCTCTGGGCGATATCGTCTTCGCCCTCGCAGGGCTCTCAGGCGCGAAGTGAGAAGTCACGTGAGGAGTTGAAGGTCCCGCGCGGGGAGGCTGAGGGTTTCTCACGTCTCACGTCTCACTTCTCAATTGTCCACCCTCGACCCGCAGCACGCGGTCGCACTGTTCGGCGAGGCGCGGGTTATGGGTGGCCAGGATTGCGGTGAGGCCGAACTCGCGGTGCATATCGCGCAGCAGCTGGTGCAGCGCATCGGCGGTCCCCTCGTCCAGGTCGCCGGTCGGCTCGTCTGCCAGCAGCAGCGACGGCTGGGTGACCAGCGCGCGCGCCACCGCCACGCGTTGCTGCTCGCCACCGGACAGCATGCCGGGCCGATGGTCCAGTCGATCGGCGAGGCCCACGCGCTCCAGGAGGGCTCTGGCCCTGGGACGCGCATCGGACACGGGCATCCTCGCGATGCGCAGCGGCAGTTCGGCGTTCTCGAGCGCCGAGAACTCGGGCAGCAGGTGGTGGAACTGGAAGACAAAGCCCACGTGACGGTTGCGGAACGCCACGAGGTCGGCGTCGGCCATCCCCGTGACGCTGTGCTCGCCCACCTGGATGGTGCCTTCGTCGGGCCGATCGAGGCCGCCCAGCAGGTGCAGCAGCGTGCTCTTCCCCACGCCAGACGCGCCCATGATCGCCACCATCTCGCCCTTCTCCACGGTCAGCGACAGGTTGCGCAGCACCTGGAGACGGCGATTCGCCACCGGGTACGACTTCGACAATCCCGAGGCGATGACGAACGGCATGGTGGCGGCTACTCGTAACGAAGGGCCTGCGCCGGGTCGAGCCTGGCGGCCTGGCGCGAGGGGTACAGCGTCGCAAGGAAGCACACGATGACGGCGCCGACCACGACGGTGGCCAGATCCCACGGCAACAGCTTGAACGGCAGGTACGTCACCTGGTACACGTCGCTCGGGATGCTGATGAGCCGATAACGGTCCAGCGTGTTCGCGATCAGGGCGCCCAATGAAGCGCCCACGATGGTGCCGACCACGCCGATGATCATGCCCTGCATGAGGAAGATCAGCATCACGCTCCTCGCCGACGCTCCCATCGTCTTCAGGATGGCAATGTCGCGCGTCTTCTCCATCACGAGCAGCACCAGCGAGGCCACGATATTGAGCGCCGCGACCATCACGATGAGGCCGATGCCGATGCCCATGGCGATCTTCTCCAGCCAGAGGGCCGAGTAGAGCGACTGGTTCATGTCGGACCAGTCCTGGGTGATGTAGTCGGTGCCGAGCCGTTCCTGGATGTCGTCGGCCACCGCCGGGGCGTTGTAGATGTCGGCCACGCGGACCTCGAGGTGATCGGGACGGTCCTGCCCGGTCAGCCGGTAGGCCGTCTCGAGATCGACGAACCCATACGCATGATCGAACTCGAAGAGGCCCAGCTGGAAGTTGCCGACGATGCGCACCCGCCGCTGGCGCGGCATGAGGCCCATTGGCGACAGCGACCCCTGCGGCGTGACGAGGGTGATGACGTCGCCGGGGAACGCCCCGAGCGTGCCGCTCAGCTCCTTGCCGATGAGGATGCCGGCGAACTCCTCATCGGTGGCCGGACGCAGGTCATTTGCGGCCCCGGCCGTCATCGATCGGCGGATGTCGGTGACCTCGCCTTCGAGGGCAGGGTCGATCCCCTTCACCGTGATGAAGCCCTCGCCCTTGTCGCTCGTCACGAGGGCCTTGCCGAGCAGCGCCGGCGCGGCGCCCTGCACGCCCGGGATGCCCCTCATCTTCGCGACCTCGGCGCGATAGTCCACCAGGCCGCTGGGCTTCCAGACATAGACGTGCGCGGACGACCCGAGAATGCGATCGCGCAGCTCGTTCTGCAGGCCGGTCATCAGCGCGAGGGCGATGACCAGCGCCATCACGCCGACCGTGACGCCGACCGTGGACACCAGCGAAATCACGGAGATGAACACCTGCCGCCGCTTGGCCAGCAGGTACCTGAGCGCGATCTGCAGTTCGAAGGGCATGGCTAGTCGCGCGCCCGCATCAACGGGAACAGGATGACGTCGCGGATGGAGGGCGAGTTCGACAGGATCATCACCAGGCGATCGATCCCGATCCCCTCGCCGCCCGCCGGGGGCATGCCGTATTCGAGGGCGCGGACGTAGTCCTCGTCCATCGCGTGGGCCTCGTCGTCGCCCTTGGCGCGATCGGCGAGCTGCTCCTCGAAGCGGCGGCGCTGCTCGACCGGATCGTTGAGCTCGCTGAAGGCGTTCGCCACCTCGAACCCGCCGATGTAGAGCTCGAAGCGCTCCACGGTGTCCGGATCGTCTTCGCGCTGCTTCGAGAGCGGCGACACCTCGGTCGGGAAGTCGTAGATGAACGTGGGCTGGATGAGCTGGTCCTCCCAGAGCGCCTCGAAGATCTCGGTGGCCACCTTGCCGGGCCCCGCGGACGGCGCCACCTCGATGCCGAGCCGCGCGGCGATGGCGCGGGCCGAATCGAGGCTGCGCAGCTCTTCGACCAGCACGGGCACGCCGAGGCGCCGCGACGCCTCCTCGGCTGCCGCGTGCCGGAGCGACAGCCGGCGGAAGGGCGCCTGCAGGTTGATCTGGTGGTCGCCGAACGCGACGTGCTCGGCGCCCACGGCCGCGCGCGCAACGAACGACAGCAGTTCTTCGGTGAAGCGCATCAGCACCTGGTAATCCACGTACGCCCAGTAGAACTCGAGCATCGTGAACTCGGGGTTGTGCTGCGTCGAGATCCCCTCGTTCCGGAAGTTGCGATTGATCTCGAACACTTTCTCGACGCCCCCGACGACGAGCCGTTTCAGATACAGCTCCGGCGCGATGCGCATGTAGAGCTGCATATCGAGGGCGTTGTGATGCGTCACGAATGGCCGGGCCAGCGCGCCGCCGGCCATCGGCTGCATCATCGGCGTCTCGACCTCCAGGAACCCGCGGGCGATGAGGAACTCCCGGATCGCCGTGATGACCCGGCTGCGCACCTCGAAGACACGCCGCGATTCGGGAGAGACGATCAGATCCAGGTAGCGCTGCCGGTAGCGCGTCTCCACGTCCTGCAGGCCGTGCCACTTCTCGGGGAGGGGCCGGAGCGCCTTGGTGAGGATCCAGAGCTTCTTCACCAGGAGCGACATCTCGCCCTTCTGGGTGAAGAAGATCGGCCCCTCGGCGCCGATCTGATCGCCGAC
>DAIRFN010000325.1:0-5873 GCA_036795065.1 Vicinamibacterales bacterium | reverse complement strand
GGTTCGCGAGCCTGCGAACCTCAGGACCTCAGAACCCCAGAACCCTTCTGCCCTACCAGCGCGGCTCGCGCCGGCCGCCGCCGCCACCGCCGCCGCCGCCGTAGCCACCGCGGCCGCCACCACCACCGCCGAAGCCGCCCGACTCCTTCGGGCGTGCCTCGTTGACGACCAGGGCACGGCCGTCGAGCTCGTACTCGTGGAACTGCTCGACCGCCTTCTGGGCGTCCTCGTCATTCACCATCTCGACGAACGCGAACCCGCGCGCGCGTCCGGTGGCCTGGTCGCGCATCACGCGCACGTTGTCGACGGCGCCGGCGCGGCTGAACAGCTCGGTGAGATCCTCGTCGGTGGTCTTGTAGGGGAGGTTGCCAACATACAGTCTGCGGCCCATGGGAGCGCTCTGCCTTTTCGCGCGCGGGTCTCCGGGATGCACCAAACCAGCGCGCGCGAGGCTCGTTGCACCAGAAAGCGCTCGCATCCTGAGGGGCCTGTGCGGAGCTGACACCGACACCAATCGGCCTGAACTGCGGGGCTTTCGAAACGCTGGCGGAGTATAGCAGGAGCCCGGCGTCCGGTGCGCGGGGAAAGCCGGCCCCCCTGAGATACCGTCCGCCGGCTGCGGTACAGTCAGACTGATGAAAAGACGTGCAATCGCCGCGCTCGCGTGCGCGGCCCTGGCCGGGTGCGCCCGGGAGCCCGAGGTCCGCACCTATCAGTTGTCGGGCCAGATCCTGGTGGTCCGTCCCGAGACCCAGGAAGTGCTGATCCGGCACGGCGACATCGTGGGCTTCATGCCCGGCATGACGATGCCTTTCAAGGTGCGGGACGCGAGGCTGCTGGACGGGCGGGTGGCCGGCGAGCTCGTCGACGCCACGCTCAGCGTCACGCCGGAGTCGGCCTGGATCAGCGCGCTCGCGGCCACCGGACGGGCGCCCCTGCCGGCCGATGCGCCGACGGCCCTCCCCGCGGCCGCGGGGGTCGAGGTGCTGGCCCCCGGCGACCGCGTGCCCGACATCGCCCTCGGCACCTCCTCGGGCGCCACGTTGAGGCTGGGCGAGGCCCACGGTCGCGCGACCGCCCTCACCTTCATCTACACCAGCTGTCCGCTGCCCGACTTCTGCCCCTTGATGGACCGCCGGTTTGCCGAGGTCCAGCGGCGGGCCGCCGCCGACGGCGCCCTCGCGGGCCGCATTTCGCTGGTGTCGGTGAGCTTCGACCCGGCCACCGACACCCCGGCACGTCTGGCCTCGCACGCGTCCGCCCTCGGCGCCAATCCCGCGGTGTGGCAGTTCGCCACGATCGACGAGCCCTCGCGGGTGGACCGCTTCGCGGCCATGTTCGGCGTGAACGTGATCCGCGAGAAGGATGGCACCATCACCCACAACCTCCGCACGTTCGTGATCGACCCCGAGGGCAGGGTCGTCAGTGTGCGCGATGGCAACCAGTGGACCGCCGACGAGCTGCTGGACGACCTTCGCGGCGCGCTGGACCGCTGAGGCAGAATGAAACGTGACCCGCGCACCCGGCACTCGCACGCCGCACCCGGCACACAGCACTCGCACTCAACACCCTGCACTCTCCAGCCGCGAACGTACCCTCCTCCACCGCCTGCGCACGCCATCGGCCGTACAGGCATGGTTGAACGCGCTTCCCTATAACGTCGAAGAGGGCGGCGAGACCCTGCGGAGCTTCCGCGGCGTGGTGCGTGCGAACCAGGCGCACTGCCTCGAGGCGGCGCTCTTTGCCGCCGTCGTGCTCGAGCAGCACGGGTATCCGCCACTCGTGATGAGCCTGGAGTCGCAGGACCACCTGGATCACGTCATCTTCGTGTACCGCGCCAACGGCCGCTGGGGCTCGGTGGCCCGCTCGCGCGACCCGGGCCTGCACGGGCGGAAGCCGGTGTTCCGCACCATCCGGGGCCTGGCCTACAGCTACGTGGACCCGTACATCGACTACACCGGCCGCGTGCTCGGCTACGGCGTGGCCAACCTCGCCGAGGCCATGGGCCGATATGACTGGCGCTGGTCGTTCGAGAACCGGTGGAAGGTGGAGCAGGTGCTCATCGACTGGCCGCACGTGAAGCTCCCCACCTCGACGCCCCGGTATCGGGAGCTGAAGCGCCGCTACCGCGCGTACCGGGCGGCCAACAACGACCGCAAGCCGCTCTATTACCGCGGCCGCGAGAAGTGGACCCCCATCCCGGAGGAGTCCAAGGAAACCCCGGGGTGACGAGTGCAAAGTTCGGAGTTCAACGTTCGAAGCGGGAAAGAGACCACGAAGCCACCAAGGAACACGAAGAATTCAACGGCAAACCCGATTCACTTGCGGACTTCGTGGTTCCCTTCCTGTCTTCGTGGTTTCTTTCCGGACTCAGTCCAGGTCGAAGCCGCGCAGGGGCTTGGTGACCGGCTCCTTGTTCGCCTGCTTCAGCGCCTCGTCAAAGCGCTTCGAGAGGGCGTCGCCCTTGTTCTTCTCGGCCTGGACCGACTGGGCGAAGAGCGCCTCCCGCCGTGCGGCCTGCTCGGCGAGGATGCGGTCGGCCTCGGACAGCTCCGGCCGGTGGCCGCTGGGCGGATCGGCATGGGAGATGATGCGGCCCAGGTTGAGGTCCACCACCAGGGTCGCCCCGCAACAGGGGCACGTGAGTTCGCGCTCGCTCGTGAGCTTTGGCATTTGCCGTTCCCTCCGCCTTCCATCAGACTAGTGAGAACGGAGCGATGGCGCAAGACGAGTCACGGAAGACGCATACCATCCGCGTCGCCACGTACAACATCCACCGGGCGCGGGGCCTCGACGGGCGCACCCGGTTGGAACGCATTGCCGCGGTCCTTGCCACGGTCGATGCCGACATCGTCGCGCTGCAGGAGGTGGTGGGCGCCTCGCCCCTCAAGCCCGGCCAGGCCGCCGAGC
Organism: Vicinamibacterales bacterium; assembly: GCA_036795065.1. Classification (GTDB taxonomy): domain Bacteria; phylum Acidobacteriota; class Vicinamibacteria; order Vicinamibacterales; family UBA2999; genus VFZN01. The sequence continues at coordinate 2,963 of DAIRFN010000325.1, read as the reverse complement.
TCGGTGCGGCCCTCGGCATGGGATGGGTGATGGCGCCGACCCGGCACTGGCGCACAGCGCTCTTCGGCAACGTCGTCCTCAGCCGGCTTCCGGTGCGCCACCACGTGCAGCACGACCTGACTTGGAAGACGTGCGAGCCCCGCAACGTGCAGCGCGTGGACTTCGAGTTGGGCGCCCACGTCCTGCACTTCTACAACGTGCACCTCGGCACGGCGCTGCTCGAACGCCGCCACCAGGCCGCGCGCCTTGCGTCGCTCGTCCACGACCGCCGCGTGACCGGGCCGAAGATCGTGCTGGGCGACTTCAACGAGTGGGCCCGGGGCCTCGCCACCGACATCCTGGCCGAACGCCTGCAGAGTATCGACCTGCGGCAACACCTGGTGCGCGGACGCAGCTATCCGAGCTTCTTCCCGATCCTGCACCTCGACCACATCTACTACGAGGGCCACGTCGAGGTGTTGAAGGTGGCCTCGCCGCGCGACCGGCTGACACTGGTCGCGTCCGATCACCTGCCGCTGGTGGCCGATCTGAAGATTGGGTTCTGATCAGGACACCACCACGACGACGCGAAGCATCGCGAGGTCCACGACGCTGGCATCGTCGTCACTCGCCCACTCGGCCGAGTACCACGTGGACCAGGCCGATGTTGCGCGTGCGGAAGGCCGCCTCGCACGACGCCAGGTAGTACTCCCACATCCGCACGAAGCGTTCGTCGAAGCCGAGCGCGCGAACGCGGTCCAGGCGTTCGAAGAAGCGGTGGCGCCAGTCCGCGAGCGTCCGGGCATAGTCGAGCGGCCGATCCTCGAGGTTGAACACGCCGAGTCGCGAGTGGGTCGCCGACACGCGCACCACTTCGCCAATCGAGGGCAGCAACCCGCCCGGGAAGATGTAGTTCTGAATCCAGTCGCAATGCTTCCGGTACTCGGCGAAGCGCGCATCCACCATGGTGATGGCCTGGATCCCGACGCGTCCGCCCGGCGCCAGCACCTCGTCGATCTTCGAGAAGTAGGACGGCCAGTACTCCTCGCCCACGGCCTCAATCATCTCGATGGAGATCACCTTGCTGAACCGGCCGCTGGCGTCCCGATAGTCGCAGAAGCGGAACTCCACCTGCTCCTCGAGGCCTTCAGCCGTCGCGCGCGCGCGTGACAGCGCCAGCTGCTCGCGCGAGACCGTGAGCCCGGTTACGCGGCACCCGCGCGTCCGCGCGGCGTAGAGCGCCAGCCCGCCCCACCCCGAGCCAATCTCGAGCACGTGATCGGAGGGGCGGATGTCGAGCGCCTGGCACCACCGCTCGAACTTCTGCTGCTGCGCCTGCTCGAGCGTGTCCCCTTCCGCGAGGTACATGCCGCTCGAATAGGCCATCTCCCTGTCGAGGAAGGTCGCGAACAGGTCGTTGCTCAGGTCGTAGTGCGCGCCGATGTTGCGCCGGCTGCCGTCCCGTGTGTTGCGGCGGCGCCGGTGCCGCCAGTCGTTCGACAGGTTGACGAGTCTGGACAGTGTCGAGTCGAGCGGCAGGTACGCCTGGTTGCGCAGCACCAGTTCGACGAATCGCGCCAGGTCGTCGGTGCGCCAGTCCCCGTCCATGTAGGACTCACCCGCCCCCATGTCGCCATGGAGCGCGAACTTGATGAAGAAGGCGTCGCGCTCGATCCACAGCACCGAGTGCGGCTCGGCCCCTTCCGCGCCGGCCGTCACCATCGTGCCGTCCGGCAGGTGCACGGTGAGACGGCCGATGCGCCACTGCTCGAGCGCCGCGATCAGGCGCCGCCGCGCCACCGGCGCGACCGCGCGATCGAGCACGCTCCTGAACTGGGCCTCGCCGGCTGCGCCGCGGACCTGGAGACCTGCGTGTTCCATGTGTCGTTAGGACTCCGTGGCTCGCCGCGCGGATTCAGGGTCGTAGCCCGGCTTGGGGTGATACCTCGCCCCCTTCCACCAGAGACGAAGCGCCTCCCAGTGAATGGCGGCGACGACCTTCGCGGTGACGAACGGGTAGCGAATCAGGACCGCGGCCACGCCGGCGTCGGTCAGTGGCCGCCGATCCAGTGACAGCCTCGAGACGAACACCGCCCTGCCCCCGCGATGCAGGTCGATGCGCACGTCCAGGTGATCGCGCGACACGTCGAAGTGGAACCGATACGTGCCGTCGAGCGTGAAGAACGGCGAGACGTGGAACACCTTCTTCTCGTCCCACGCCTCCACGCCCGGCTCCACCTCCAGGACGTAGGTGTGCGACTCGCCGAAGGTGTTGTGCACGTCGCAGACGATGGCGGCCAGGCGGTTGCCTGCGGCGTAGCACAGGAAGAAGCTCACCGGGTTGAACACGTAGCCGAACACACGGCAGTGGGTAACCAGCTCCACGCGATCGATGGCCACGCCCACACCGTGCGCGGCGAGCACGGCCCTGACGTCCGGCAGGTGGTCCGCGCGACGGAACGACACCGGCCTCGCGCGATCCACGCCGAACAGGCGCAGGCAATCGCCGAGGCGGTCCAGCTCGTCGAGGTCCAGCCGGTACATCACGAGGCCGTAGCGGAACCCGTGCGTCATCGGCGCGAGCCGCCGGTGCATCACGTGCCCCGTCATCAGCGACGACCGCAGCGCGCTAGATGTCGACACCGACCCCCCGGGCCACTGTCACGGCGGAGGCCAGCCCGTCTTCGTGGAACCCGTATCGCAGGTGCGCGCCGCAGTACCAGGTGCGGCGCTCGCCGTTCAGGCGACCGATCAGCGCCTGCCCTTCGATCGCGGGGCCGTCCAGCACGGGATGTCTGTAAGTCATCCGCGCGAACACTTCTCCGGCCACCGGCTCGATCGGATTCAGCGAGCACAGCAGCGGGCGCCCGGGCCGATGTCCCTGCAAGCGGTTGAGGTCGTAAGTGACCGACACCGGCGAGCGCTCGTCCCGGCAGTCGTCGAGGTCGCAGTTCCACGACGCCCGGGCGTAGGGCTCGGTGGGC
>DAIRFN010000063.1:0-19392 GCA_036795065.1 Vicinamibacterales bacterium | reverse complement strand
TGATTGGGACAACTATAATCAATTTGAGCATAGTGTCAAGCGCGGGCTGGCACGATACCCCCGAATCTGCTGCGGTTTCTGCCACGTGCGCAGAAACTGCGCCGTTGGACTCCGATCGTGACAGTCCCCCGTTACGTCCGCGTGGCGGCGAATTCGCGCGTGAAAAGCGCCGGCACCCCGCCAGTGTGCAGGAACACGATGGTGTCGGTGGGCGGGATGTCGCCGGCGCGCACGTGGTACAGCAGCGCCGAAAAACCCTTCGAGGTGTAGACCGGGTCGAGCAGGATGGCCTCGGTGCGGGCCAGCAGGTCGATGGCCTCGAGCCCGGCGGCGGTGGGGATGGCGTAGCCTTCGCCGATGAAGCCCTGATCGGTGAAGAGATCGTCGCGATCGACGCGGGCTGACACCCCGAGCAGCGCGGCCGCCTCGTTCGCGGCCTTCTTCGCGCGCTCGATCTTCTCAGGCTCGCCGGCGCTCACGGCGACGCCCCAGAGCTTGTACGGCGCGTCACTGAGCTTCGCGCCCAGGGTCAGACCGGCCTGGGTGCCCCGCGAGCCGCTGCCGAAGTAGAGCCGCGTGGGCGCGGCGCCCATGCCGCGCAGCTGGCCGACGAGCTCCGCCGTGCCGGTCACGTAGCCGATTGCGCCGACCGCGCTCGAACCGCCGACCGGGATCACGTATGCTCGGCGACCCGCGGCGGCTTCTTCACGCACAACGTTGGCGACGACTTCCTCGTCCCGTCCCACCGCCAGCATGGGGTCCTCGGACGGCACGAACCTGACGTCGGCGCCGAACAGCCGATCCAGCAGCAGGTTGCCTTCCACCAGCGGGACGTCGTACCTCGACGTGAGCACGAGCACGCATCGCAGCCCGGCGATGCACGCCGCGGCGGCCGTCATCCGCGCGTGGTTCGACTGCACGGCCCCGGTGGTGATCACGGTATGCGCTCCCTGCGCGAGCGCGTCGGCGATGAGGAACTCGAGCTTCCTCGCCTTGTTGCCCCCCAGGCCCAGCGCCGTGAGGTCGTCGCGCTTGATCAGGATGCGGGGGCACTTCGATGGCCCACCCAGCGCCGCGCGCAGCCGCACGGCATCGGTGATGGGGGTCGGCAGCGTCGCCAGCGGATAGCGCGGAAGGTCAATCACCCAATCACCCAATCAGCCAATCAGCCAATCACCAATCACCAATCACCAATTAATCACCCATCATCAATCTGCAATCACCATTCAATCGCCAATCTGCAATCACCAATCGCTCAATTCTCCCCGTACACCACCCGGCCTCCGACAATCGTCCGCACCACCTTCGTGGTGAGAATCTCGTCATCCGGTACCGTGAGGATGTCCTTCGACAGGACGGCGATGTCGGCCAGCTTGCCCACGGCCAGCGAGCCCTTCAGCGCCTCTTCCTTCGCGGCGAAGGCCCCGTTCCACGTGTACGACTTCAGCGCCTCTTCGCGCGACATCTTCTGGTCGCCGTAGAACACCGATCCGTCCGTGGCCTTGCGCGTGACGCTGGCGTAGTAGCTGGCAATCGGGTCGATGCGTTCCACGGGCACGTCGGTTCCATTGCTGACGATGGCCCCCGACTTCATCAGCTTCTGCCAGACGTAGGCGCCTTCCTCCGCCCGGGCGGCGCCCAGGCGCGCCGTCACGTACGGCGCATCCGACGTGCAGTGGATGCCCTGCATCGCGGCGACCACGCCCAGCTGCCCGAACCGCGGGATGTCGGCCGCGCTGATGTGCTGTGCGTGCTCGATGCGCCACCGCAGGTCCTTCTTGTCGGGATTCGCCTTGAACGTGGCCTCGTAGACGTTCAGCACCTCGCGATTCGCGCGGTCGCCGATGGCGTGGATGCAGAGTTGGGTGCCGGTGTCGGCAGCAATCTTCGCTGCCTCCTCGATGCTGGCCATCGGCACCGTGTTGAGGCCGGTGCTGCCCGGCGAGTCGGCGTACGGCTCCAGCAGCCACGCGCCGCGCGAGCCCAGCGCGCCGTCGGCGGTCACCTTGATGGCGGCGACGGTGAGGTGGTTGTCGGCCATGCCGATCACCTTCTCCTTCGCCAGCTGCTCGCGCAGGCGCTCGTTGCTGTCGCGCACCATCACCCACAGGCGGATACCCATCTTGCCTTCGCTGGCCACCTGCTTGTAGAGGGCCACGGTGTCGAGGTTCACGCCGGCATCCTGGAAGCTGGTGACGCCCTTCGAGAACGCCTCCTCGATGGCCAGTTCGATCTGCCGCCGCGCGTCGGCGGCGCGTTCCTCGGGGGTCTTCGCCGCCTGCCACGCGCCGAGAGCCTCTTCGACGAGCCCCGAGGCCGTCTCGCGGAACACGCCGATGGGCCGGCCCGCCTTGTCCTTCAGGATGTCCCCGCCGGCCGGGCTCGGCGTGCGTGCCGTGACACCAGCCAGCTCCATGGCCTTCGCGTTGGCGTAGACGGCGTGGCCGCTGGCGTGCTCGAGCACCACCGGGTTGTCGGGCGATACCTTGCTGAGCGCCTCGTGAACGGGGAAGCCCTCCACGTTGGGCGAGGGCACCGACGTCCACTTCTCCTGGTGCCAGCCGCGGCCCTGGATCCATTCGCCCGGCTTGGCCGTCTTCACCGCCTCGGCGACGGTAGCCACGATCTCGTCGAAGCTCTTCACGTCCATCAGGTCGAGCACCATGCGCGACTGCCCGAGGCCCATGAAGTGCCCGTGCGATTCGATGAAGCCGGGCACGGCGGTTTGCCCCGCCAGGTCGATGACGTTCGTGTTCGGTCCCACGTACGCCTGCACGTCCTCGTTGGTGCCGAGCGCCACGATGCGGTCGCCGCGCACGGCCACGGCCTGGACCTTCGGCTGGCTGGCCTCCATCGTGACGATGTTGCCACCGCGCAGCACCAGGCTGGCCGGCTCTACGGGGGGCTGGCTGCTGCAGCCCGCGACAAGCGCCGTCGCGGCGCAGATCCCTATCCACCTCGAACCCATGATGTTCTTGCCTTTCACTCTTCTCTGTGCACGGTTTGTCTTCAGGCTGCGGGACTACTCCGGCAACCTGCTGGGAGCCAGCCGGGCGAGCTCGGGCCGCGTGATGCGGATCTGACCGTCCCTGATGTAGGGCCCGAGCGCGACGGGACGATCCTCGATGCTCATTTCAACCGAGTCGGCGGTGCCGACGGCCAGGTACACGGGCAGGGGGCCCACTTGCAGCTCCTCGCCGGCTTCGAGCCGGCGCTCGACCACGCGGTTGTCGGGATAGCGGACGAAGATCCACGTGGCCTTGCCCACGGTGACGCGGACCGTCGAACCCTCGCCGGAGGCGCCGACGGCGGCGGTCGCCGGCAGCGCCCGCACCGATGATGGCGACCTCGCCGCCACGCCGATCGGCTGTGCCGGAAGCAGTTCGGCGCTGACGGCCATCGTCTCGCGGCCGGTCCCGGAAGGGGAGACGGGAACCAGCCAATAAGCGCCAGCGCCGATGGCCAGGACGGCCGCGGCCGCGCCAACCGCCTGCCAGGAGCGCGACCACACCTCGAGCCGACCGGCCGTCCGCCGCGGGGGCATCTCGGCCAGCGTCATGCGAAGGCCGAAGCTCTCGTCCGGCTCCTCGTCGAGCAGATCGTCGGACATGCCGACGAAGGCCATGTACTTGCGCAGGGCCTTCAGGAAGTACGCATGGGTATAGAAGGCCGACGCATCCGCGTGCTCGAGACCCACGACCTGGCCTCTCGAGAGCATCAACTTCGACGCGACATCATCGACGGAGACTTGCCGGGACATGCGCGCGTCCGCGAGCTGCTGGCCAATGGCTTCGCAGCAGCGGGGAAGCGCCGCCATCCGAGACGAGTCCCCGTCGCTGGGGGGGCGACGACTCATCATCACGGACATTCTACGGCCACTGGGACTGCCGGGGCGATGGAATCCGCAACCGATTTGCACAAATGAACGGTCACCCGGGTCTGCTAGGCTGGATTTCGTGGTCCAGGTGGCGTCGCGGCTGCGACAGGTGCTCGAGGCGCCCTTGCCGGGGTTGGACGCACAGCTGCGGCTGGCGCCGAGCCCTCGCACGGGTTGGGATCCCTTCCGCGTACCCGAGGGACTCCGCGCGGCCGCCGTGCTGGTGCTGCTCTACCCCCACGACGATGGGGCGCTCCACGTCCCGCTGACCGTTCGCGGGGGCAGGCTACGGACCCACACCGGCCAGGTCTCGCTGCCCGGCGGCGCCGTCGACCCCGGTGAGACCTTCGTGATGGCCGCGCTTCGCGAGGCCGAGGAAGAAGTGGGCGTCGATCAGGCCGATGTGGACGTGCTCGGGCAGCTCACCCCGCTCCACATCCCTGTCAGCGGCTACCTGCTGCACCCGGTCGTCGGCATCACGACCCGCCGCCCCTTGTTCCGCCTCGCCCAACACGAGGTGGCACGGCTGCTCGAGGTGCCGATCAGCCGGCTGGCCGATCCGGCGGTCATTGCGCGCGAAACGCGCATGCTGCGCCGCGCCGGAACCCCCGAACCCGTGGAAGTGCCCTTCTTCGACCTCGACGGCGAGAAGGTGTGGGGCGCCACCGCGATGATCCTGGCCGAGTTCCTGGCAGTGGCGTCGAGTGCACGTCTCCGGTAGGTGCGCTCGGGACTTCGCCTCCTGGCGGTAGTCGCGGGCACCGGCGCCTGCGCGGACGACGTCCGTCGTCATCGCTCCCCGATCGTGCCGCCCGAAGTGCGGTCGGTGCTCCTACCGTCCCGCGGGGGCGGTTTTTCCCGGTCCAAACCCATCCCAGAACGGCTTCGGCATCGGCCGCGCCTCGGGCCAGACCATGTTCAGCGTGTCGCCCTCGTAGAGCTCGCCGTTCTTCATCACGTAGCGGATCGAGTTCGTGTGCCGGATGTTCTCGAGCGGGTTGCGATCGAGCACGAGGAGGTCCGCCATCTTGCCCACCTCCAGTGAACCGACATCCTGCTGCATGCCGATGGCCTCGGCCCCGTAGAGCGTCACCACGCGCAGCGTCTCGTGCGGCGTCAACCCGCCGGACCCGAGGTTCCATGTCTCCCAGTGCGCGCCCAGGCCCTGCAGCTGCCCGTGGCTGCCGAGTGCCGCGCGCCCGCCGGCATGGACGATGTCGGCCACCTGCTTGCCGATCTTCGTGTGCCCGTACTCCTCGGGCAGGAACCACTGCGGGCGGCGGCGCACCATGGTGTCGAGCAGCTCCTCGGGAATCCATCGCGCGAGCTTGGGATCCTTCGCGGTGTTCTCGGTCTCGAAGTAGAAGTTCTCGGACCACGGCGCGCCGTACGCCACGAGAATCGTCGGCGTGTAGAACGTCTTCGTCCGCGCAACGAACTCCACCACATCCTCGTAGAGCGGCATGATGGGCAGGCTGTGCTCCTGGCCCGAGTAGCCGTCGGCCATCTGCGTGAGGTTCAGCTTCAGGTCCAGCGAGCCTTCGATGGTGGCGGTGATGCCGTACTCCTTTGCCGCTTCGATGAGCCACTGGCGCACGAGGCGGTCGCCCGCCACGTACTGCTTGATGGTGTTGGTGCGATACGCGTCGCGGTATCGCTTCATGAACTGGAACGCGCGGTCGCGGTCCTCGATACCGGAGCTGCCGAAGATGCCCGGGCCGGTCGCGTAGACGCGCGGACCGGGGATCATGCCAGCGTCCACCATGTCGGCGTAGGCGAACACGTCCGGCGTGGACGTCTGCGGGTCGCGCGTCGTCGTCACCCCGTACGCGAGATTGGCCATGTACTGCCAGACCTCGGTCTGGTGCACGCCCCGCGGCGCCCACATGTGCGCGTGCGCGTCCACCAAGCCGGGCATGATGGTCTTGCCGCTCACGTCGATCGTGCGGGTGCCTGCCGGGGGACGCAGCGAGCCGCGCACGCCGACGCCCGCGATGCGGTTGTCGGTGACCAGCACGTCCCCGCGCTGGATCACTTCGTCACCCTTCATCGTCAGAATGCGCGCGCCGCTCAGCAGGACCGAGCCCTTCGGCCGCGCGCGGGGGCGTTCGACCACGAACTCCATCCGGCGCGGCTCGCCCGAGCCGTCGGACGGCTGGCTGAAGAAGAGCGCGCCCATCGCCCACGTCACCGTGGCGCCGTCGGCCGACCACGCGACGTAGTCTCCGCCCTCTTGTGAGAGCCGCGTGAGGGGGACGGACGCGCCGTCGCCGCGGCCCTGGACACGCACTTCAACGGTCTCGCGCCCCGCTCGCGGCACCGGCACGACGTAGTGCCGACCCTGGAGGTTGACGAATGCCCGCGCGCCATCGGGCGACAGGCGAATCTCCTCGGCGGCGGGCGGGTTATTGCCGGCGCCCGAGCCGGTCACGCGCAGATGGGTGCGGCGGTCGTAGCCGCTGATGTCGATGGACTGCAGGCCGCGCGACGCGCTGAGGTAGATGCGCGACGAGTCCTTGCCCGCGAAATGCGGGCGCCGCCCGTTCTGCGCCCCGGCGACGAACGTCGATGGGCCGCCCGTCGCGGGCATCCACCGGATCTCCAGCGTGTTGGGCGGGCTGATGCCGCCGATCTCGCTGGGCGCGTGCAGGCCCTGCTCCGGATCGTCCGCGGGTGGCGTGTCGAGCAGGATCGAGTACAGCTGGTCGCTGACCGCGCCCGACAGGTACACGACCTTCGAGCCGTCCGGTGTGAACGCCGGGTCGAGATAGTAGCCCTCGAAGCGCGTCAGCGTCTCGGGCGCGCCGCCCGTGGCGGCCACGCGTTTGATGTGCCCGCCGCGCGTGGTCCACGTGGCGTAGACGATGGAGCGGCCGTCGGGCGACCACGAGGGCATGAACTCGCCCTCGCGCGACGAAGCGGATGCAGCCCCGGTGTCCGTCACCAGCCGCGGCGTGCCGTTCGGCACGTCGGCGATGTACAGGCGGTTCATCGCGCTGAACACCGCCTGCCTGCCATCGGGCGAGAGCGACGGCCACCGGATGAGCCGCGCGCGCACCGTAGCGCCGTCGTCCATGCGGACGGGCGTGTAGACGCGGGGGGCGATCTCCGCCTTCACCGGCACCGTCATCGGGATCACGCGCGTGGCGCCCGTGGCGACATCCACGCGGTGCAGCTTTCCTCCGATGGGCACCACCAGCGACTGGCCGTCGGGCATGAACGCGTAGCCTGGTAGCGTGTCGCGCGACGCGCGCGATTCCTGGTCGTCCCGCGTCACCGGCAGCACCAGCCAGCGCTCGGCGCCGCTTTCCAGGTTCCGCACGCGAAGCCCCGTGTCCGTCTTGTAGCGCGTGCCGTACACGAGCCATTTGCCGTCGGGCGAGATCACCGGGCGCATGGCACTGCCCTGCGCGTTGGTCACCTGCGCGGCCTCGCCGGTCTCGCGATCGTGCCGGTGGATCTGCCACAGCGGGAACCGCGCGTTGTAGGTGAAGGTGCCCGTGCGCTGGGCGTAGTAGATGTAGCGGCCGTCGGGTGTGACCACCGCGCCCAGGCGATTGGCGGGTGGCGCGGGCGGCGGGCCTTCGGCGTCCGGCCCGCGTTGCGGCGGTGGCGCGGCGCCCACGCGCACGCCGTTGCCGCCGTCGCGGTGATACATGAACAGCCAGAACGTGCCCGGGTCCGGCGGCCGCGACTTCGACACGACAATGTATTGCCCGTCGGGCGTCCACGAGGGCGACACCATGATCTGCGGGCGATCCCGCGTCAGCCCGTCCTTGCTGACCGCGCGCGGGTTGTTGCCGTCCGCGTCGGCGATCCACAGGTTCTCGACGCCGGAGCGGTCGCTGAGGAACGCCAGCGTCTTGCCGTCGGGCGAGAAGCGTGGCTGGCTCTCGAACGAAAGCCCGCCGATGATGCGGGTGGCAGTGCCGCCCTCCACCGGCAGCGTGTAGAGGTCGCCCAGCACGTCGAACGCCAGCGTGCGGCCATCGGGCGAGACATCCACGGAGGGCCACGTGACCTCGTCCGTGGTGAACTCCAGCGTCTCGGCCGTGGTGAGCACCAGCCCCTCGGGCGGGCGCGAGGGCTCGCCGGGCTGCGTGCCCTGTTGCTGCGAGGCGTACGGCGTGGTTCCCCAGGTGAGGGCGGCGGCAACGAGCAGGATCGGGCGGAGCGGTCGCATCGGGTCCTCCGTGACCCGCCGATTCTACCCGCGCGCTACGGCTTTCTGCCGACGACCATGAACCACCGCTGGGACGAGCGGTCGTCGGTCGTGACGATCTCGAACCCCGCCTCGCGAAGTTCCCGCTCGATGCTGGCCGCGGAGACGCCGTGGCTGGTGCCCTCGTCGCGATCGGCGGTCGAGGCCGCCTCGCGCCCGCGGCGCGGCGGGAAGTCGATGATCACCAGCCGTCCCCCGGGCTTGAGCGACCGCCACAGGCTGCGATTCATCGCTCCGGGTTCGGCGAAGTGATGATAGACGTCGCGCATGAAGATGCCATCGCAGCACGCGTCCGGCAGGTTGGTATCCGTGACGCCACCCTCGACCACGGTGACGTTGTCGAGCCGCGCGTGGGCCACGGCAGTCCGGATCGCCACCCGCCGGCTCTCGCTGATCTCGTTGCTGTAGACACGGCCGCTCGCGCCCACGGCCTGCGCCAGCGACACGGTGAGCTCACCGGAGCCGGCGCCGACCTCCGCGAGGGTCATGCCGGGCTTCACCTGCAGGTGCTCGATGACCCGCCGGGCGTCGTCGGCGTTGTCCTGAGCCCCCAGGGGTGAACACGCGGCCAGCAGGGCCAGGACGAGTGCGAAGGGTGTTCTCGCGGCGCGCGACGGTGACAGGCGTGTTGGCATGGTGAGCCTCTTTGCTTCATCAGACGAAAGGCGGGCGCCGTTGGACGCCCCATGTACCCGCATGGGGTTTCTGTGGGACAATGCGCGCCATCTTCCGGAGGCCTCCGATGCTGCGCGTCTCTACGCTGATACTGGCGTTCCTGCCGCTGTTCGGCCCCGCGTCGGCGCACGCCGCCCGGGCGAATGACGTGAAGGTCACCGTACTCTCCACCATGCTCGTTGGGAACGCCAACGCCGGCGTGGGCGAGTGGGGGTTTGCCGCCGTGCTCGAGGTGGACGGCCAGCGCCTGCTCATCGACACCGGCGCACGGGCCGACACCGTGCTCGAGAACGCGGCCGAGTTGAAGGTCGACCTCGCGTCCATCACCGATCTCGTCATCACGCACAACCACGCCGATCATACGGGCGGGCTGCTCGTTCTCCGCCGCGCGCTGGCGAAGCAGAACCCGAAGGCGTTGTCGCGCGTGCACGTGCCGAAGGGGATCTTCTATCCGCGCCCCGGCCCCAACGGGCGCGAGGGCAACGGTCTGCTGCCGCTCAAGGCGCAGTACGAAGCCACGGGTGGCGTGTTCGTCGAGCATGCGGGTCCGACCGTCCTCATGCCCGGGGTGACGATGCTGGGACCGGTGCCGCGCGTGCACCCGGAGCGCAACTGGGGCAGCCCGCGCGGTGGTCCGGCCGGCCGGGTCCAGACCCCCGACGGGCTGGTCGAGGACAATGTGCCCGAGGACACCTCGCTGGTGATCGACACCGCCGACGGCCTGGTGCTCATCAGCGGGTGCGGGCATGCGGGCATCATCAACAGCATGGAGCACGCCCGCAAGGTGGTAAAGGCGGCGCCGATCGTGGCGGCCATCGGCGGGTTCCACCTGTTCGCGGCCAGCGACGAGACGCTGGCGTGGACGGCCGGCAAGCTCAAGGAGTTCGGCGTGCGGCACCTGCTTGGCGCGCATTGCACCGGCATCGAAGCCCTCTACCGGCTGCGCCAGCTCGCGGGGCTCACGCGGCAGACGGCCGTCGTCGGGGCCGTCGGGGCCAGCTACACGCACGGTAAGGGCATCGACGCCACGGCGCTCGCGCGCTGACGCGCGGGACGGGAGTCCGCTGCGACACATCTCTGCACAAGGAGCGTTCATGCGTCGGTTGCCTCTGATTGCCGCCCTCGTTCTTCTCGTCGTTGCCACCGCGCCGGCCGCCCAACAGCCGGGGGACGCACAGATCGACCAGCAGCGGCTGTCGCGTCTCGATGGCATGCTTCAGCAGTACGTGGACGAGAACCGCATCGCCGGGGCCGTGGCGCTGGTACTCAAGGACGGCAAGCCGGTGTACGAACGGGCCGTGGGCTGGCGCGACAAGGACGGCGGCGCCCGCATGGCGCCCGACAGTGTTTTTCGCATTGCCTCGCAGACCAAGGCCATCACCAGCGTGGCGGCGCTGATGCTCGTCGAGGAAGGGAAGATTGGCCTCACCGATCCAGTCAGCCGCTACATTCCCGCCTACGCGAAGACGAGCGTGGCCGTGAAGAAAGGAACGGCCGTCGCCATCGTCCCCGCGAAACGCGAAATCACCATTACCGACCTGCTCACGCACACCGCGGGCATCTCCTATGGCACGGATAGCGCCGTGGCGAAGCAGTACGAAGCCCGGGGGCTGGGCCCTGCCGCCGGCTTTGGTTGGTACACCGCGGACAAGGACGAACCGGTGTGTCAGACCATGGAGCGGCTGGCGAGCCTGCCCTTCGCGGCACAGCCGGGCGAAGAGTGGGTCTACGGCTATAACACCGACATCCTCGGCTGCATCGTCGAGCGCGCTTCCGGCGTCTCGCTGGACGAGTTCTTCCGCGCGCGGATCCTCGGTCCGCTCGGCATGACCGACACCCATTTCTTCCTGCCCGCGGAGAAGAAGGAGCGCCTGGTGACGGTGTACGCCAGCGGGCCCGGCGGCGCCATCGTGCGGGCGCCGGACGGCCCCAGAGGGCAGGGACATTACGTGGAGGGACCGCGAAAGAACTACGCCGGCGGCGCGGGGCTCGTGTCCACCGCGCGAGACTACGCGCGCTTCCTCGAGATGGTGCGGAACGGCGGCGCGCTCGGGAACGTGCGGCTGCTCTCGCCGCGCACGGTGGCCCTGATGACGCACAACCAATCGGGCCTGCTGCACAACGGGCCGCGCCTCGGCTGGAGCCTGGCGTTCGAGACCACCGAGCTCGTGGGCGGCAACGGCGGCCTCGATCCGGTGGGCGCCTACGGGTGGGGAGGCGCCTACGGGTCGGTGTATCGCGTGGACCCATCGGGTGGCCTGGTGATGGTGCTGATGCTGAACCAGATTCCCAATGCCACGGACATCCGGTCGAAGTTCCAGACCCTGGTGCACCAGGCGGTGGTGCAATAGATTTGTTCGGGAGTCGGGCGTCGGGAGTCGGGAACAGAACCTATGAAGCGCCAGTTGATCAGTTCCGGTTCCACCTTCGAAAGGGAGATCGGCTATTCGCGCGCCGTGGTGGTGGGCGACTGGGTATTCGTGTCGGGCACAACCGGGTTCGACTACTCGACGATGACCATTGCCGACGACCTGGCCGCGCAGACCGAGCAGACACTGCGCAACATCGAAGCGGCGCTGACCGAGGCCGGGTCGTCGCTCGCCGACGTCGTGCGCGTGCACTACATCCTGCCGAGAGCCGCGGATTTCCCGCAGTGCTGGCCGGTGCTCCGGACGGTGTTCGGCGAGGTCCGCCCCGCGGCGACGATGATCGAGGCCGGGTTGTCGGATCCGCGGATGAAGATTGAGATCGAGGTGACGGCGATCAAGAGGTCTTGAGTCCTGGGTCTTGAGTCTTGGGACCACGGCCCCAGTCCCCAAGTCCCAAGTCCCAAGACCCAAGACCCTACTTCACCGCGAAGCAGTAGAAGTAGCCGTTGCCGCCGGTCGCGATCAGGTTCTGCTGGCTGCAGCCCTTCGACGCGTGCGCGTTGTTCCAGGAGGTCGGGTTGGCCCCGCCGCCCTGGCGATCGTGGTGGCCCACCTGCGCGGAACCGGTGCTGTTGCTCGTCCAGTTGTTGCAGGTGTGATCCTCACCAGCCGGGAACGTCGTGCCGTCCAGATTCGATCCGGTCAGGATGTCGTGCTGGTTCGGCGTGTCGCCGCGCCCGTTCACGACGGTGCCCTTCTCGGTGAGCTGCGTCTCCTTCGTCAGGTTGTTCTTGTCCGAGTGCAACTCGGCCACGTTGGCGGCAATCTGCACGCCCTTCGAGTTGAACCACGGTCCTGGCCCGATGCGGTCCTTGGCGTTGACCGCGTTGGCGCCCTGCGTGCTCAGATAGGCTCGCCACTGCTTGTTGCCCGCGCCCACGGCCTTCGCCAGGTTCTGGCAGATCGCGTCCGCGCCAGCCAGCCCGCCGAGGTTGGCGCCATCGCCCGAGCCCGCGCTGGTGATGAAGAAGCTCATTTGCGGATTCGCCTGTGTTGCGCCCTGCGCGCCCAGCACGTGCGCTCCCACACCCACCGCCAGAGCGGCTGCCACCGCCCAAGTCATCTGTTTCACGTTGACGTCCTCCTGTTGAGCCGGTCCCGGTGCACCCGGCAACTGCCCATCGTAGCCGCAAACCGGGCGCGCTGCGCACCGCACGAGTGACTCCCGACTATGATCGTCCGATGACGCCTGATGAGTTTCGCCGCGCCGGCCACGCGGTGGTGGACTGGATTGCCGACTACCGGGAACGGGTCGAGCAGCACCCCGTCATGGCCCCGGTGGAGCCCGGCGCCATCAAGGCGCAGCTGCCCGCCCGGCCGCCCGATCATCCCGAGTCCTTTACAGCCATCCTCAACGACCTCGACCGCATCGTCGTGCCGGGGTTGTCGCATTGGCAGCACCCGCGGTTCTTTGGCTACTTCCCCTGCAACGGCTCGCTGGCCAGCGTGCTGGGCGACTACGTGAGCACGGGCCTCGGCGTGCTGGGCCTGGCCTGGCAGTCGAGCCCGGCCCTGAGCGAAGTGGAGGAGGTGGCCACCGGCTGGCTGCGCCAGATGGTGGGCCTGTCGGACGCCTGGGAAGGCGTCATCCAGGACACGGCCTCCACGTGCACGCTGCTGGCGCTCATCTGCGCGCGCGAACGCTCCACCGGCCACGGCGCCAATCGAGGCGGTCTGCAGGCTGAGGGGGCCCCGCTGGTCGTCTATGCCTCGGCGCACAGCCACAGCTCGGTGGACAAGGCGGCGCTGCTGGCCGGGTTCGGCCGCGACAACATCCGTCACGTGCCGCACGATACGAACTACGCCATGCGCGTCGATGCCCTCGAAGAGGCGATCCTGAACGACCGCGAGCGCGGGTTGATGCCGTGCGCGGTGGTGGCGACGACCGGCACGACCACCACCACGGCGCTCGACCCCGTCGCCGGCATTGCGGAGGTCGCGCGCCGGCATGGCCTCTGGACGCACGTGGATGCGGCGATGGCCGGCTCCGCCATTGTGCTGCCCGAGTGCCGCTGGATGTGGGACGGCATCGAGGGCGCCGACTCGGTCGTGCTCAACCCGCACAAGTGGCTGGGGGTTGCCTTCGACTGCTCGGTGTATTTCGTGAAGGACGCGGAGCACCTGGTTCGCGTGATGTCCACCAACCCCAGCTACCTGCAGTCGGCGGCCGACGGTCGCGTGAAGAACTATCGGGACTGGGGCATTCCTCTCGGGCGGCGGTTCCGGGCGCTGAAGCTGTGGTTCCTCATTCGCGAGCAGGGGGTCTCCGGGCTTCAGGCGCGCCTGCGACGCGACATGGCCAACGCGCGGTGGCTGGCCGACGAGGTGCGGGCGCGCGCCAGCTGGCGCGTGCTGGCGCCGGTGCCGCTCCAGACCGTGTGCCTGCGCCACGAGCCCCCGGGCCTGGAGGGCGCGGCGCTCGACGCGCACACCCAGCGGTGGTGCGATCGCATCAACAGATCGGGCGCCGCGTACCTCACACCCGCGGTGCTCGACGGGCGGTGGATGGTGCGTGTCTCAGTCGGCGCCGAGCAGACCGAACGGCGAGATGTCGAGGCCCTCTGGGCCATCATGCAGGGGGAGGCGGAGCGATGAGTGCGACGTTTGCAGTGATGAATCCGGCGACCGGGAAGTCCGTGGCCGATGCCCCGGACAATGGGCCGAGCGAGGCGCGGGCGGCCGTCGCCCGTGCAGTGGCCGCGTTTGCCGCCTGGCGCCGCACGACCGCCTACGAACGGTCCACGGTCCTGCGCGCGTGGGCATCCAGGATGCTGGCCCACGACCTGGAGCTCGCCCGGTTGATGGCGCAGGAGATGGGCAAGCCCGTCACCGAGGCGCGGGGCGAGGTCCGCTACGCGGTGTCGTTCGTGGAGTGGTACGCGGAAGAAGCCAAGCGGGTGTACGGCGAAACCATCCCCAGCCAGGCGGCCCACAAGCGCATCCTCGTGCAGCCGCAGCCGGTCGGTCCCGTCTACGCCATCACCCCGTGGAACTTCCCGGCGGCGATGATCACGCGCAAGGCCGCGCCGGCCCTCGCGGCCGGATGCAGCGTCGTCCTGAAACCGGCGGAGCAGTCGCCACTCACCGCAGTGCGCCTGGCCGAGTTGTGGGTCGACGCCGGCGGGCCCGCTGATGTCTTTCAGGTGCTGCCAACCTCCGATCCGGTGGCGCTGTCAACGGTGTTCTTCGATGACCCCGCCATCCGGAAATTGAGCTTCACCGGGAGCACAGAGGTGGGCGTGAAGCTCGCCGCGCAGTCGGCGAAGACCATGAAGCGCGTGTCGCTGGAGCTGGGCGGCCACGCGCCGTTCCTGATCTTCGCGGATGCCGACGTGGATCGCGCGGTCGCCGAGGTCGCGGCGTCGAAGTTCCGCAACGCCGGCCAGACGTGCGTGTGCGCGAACCGAATCTACGTGCACGACGACGTGCACGACGCGTTCGTCGAGAAGTTCACGACGCTGGTGTCCGCGCTTCGCGTGGGCGACCCGCTGGACGAAGCCACCCAGGTGGGCCCGCTGGTGGACGTGCAGGGCCGCGACAAGGTGCGCGCGCACGTCGACGATGCGGTGGCCAGGGGCGCGCGGGCCGTGGTCGGCGGCGGCGTGGGCGAGGGCCTCCACTTCGAGCCCACCGTGCTCACCGGCGTCGCGCGAGGGATGCGTATCCTCGAGGAGGAGACCTTCGGTCCGGTGGCGCCCATCATCCGCTTCTCGGAGGACGCCGACGCGGTGCGGCAGGCCAACGATACGCCGTTCGGGCTGGCGGCGTACCTGTGGACCCGCGATCTCTCTCGCGCGTTCCATGTGGCCGAAGCGCTGGATTACGGCATCGTCGGCGTCAACGACGGGCTGCCCTCGGCCGCGCAGGCGCCGTTTGGCGGGGTGAAGATGTCGGGCGTGGGCCGCGAAGGCGGCAAGTGGGGCATCGAGGAGTACCTGGATATCAAGTTCATCTCGATCGCATTGTCGTGATCGCTCTCTGAGGGGACTGGCACGAATGGGGCGGATTTGACGCAGTTTCCGCCACCCCGGCTATACTCTGCGCCATGCGAGCAGCCCGACTGATGCCGTCGCTGGTCCTGGTCCTGGCCACTGCCGCCGCGGCCGGGGCTCAGACAGCGCAGCCGCTCACCGTCACGAGCGCTGCGTTGAAGGCCGACGAGACGATCCCCAGGGACTACACGGCCGACGGCCGCAACATCTCGCCGCCGCTGCAGTGGTCCGGCGCGCCGGCCTCGACGAAGGAGTTCGCCGTCATCTGCGACGACCCGGACGTCCCGATGCCGCAGCCGTTCGTGCACTGGGTGATCTACAAGATCCCCGGCACGGCCACGGGCCTGCCCGAGAACATCCCCATCGACCCCGCGACGTCCATGCCCGCTGAGGTCGCCGGCGCCGTCCAGGGCACCTCGGGCTTCCGTCGTCCCATCTACCGCGGCCCGGCGCCGCCACCGGGCAAGCCGCATCACTACCACTTCAAGGTGTATGCGATCGACGCGGTGCTCGACCTGAAGCCTGGGCTCACGAAGGCGGAGCTGCTCGAGGCCATCAAGGGCCACGTCGTGGGTGAGGGCGAGCTCGTCGCCATCTACGAGCGCAAGCCCGCATCGTAGCCATGATCTCGCGGCGCGATCTGTTGAAGGTGGCGGGCGCGGCGGCCGCCGGGGCGGCCAGTCCCCTGGAGCGTTCCGATGCGCCCCACTCGCCGAGCACTCCGGCGCCGCATCCGACGTCCCACGATCGCCAGTCCTCTGCGCGCAGGCCGCTCGAGGCCCTGACGGCGGACGAGGCCGACCTGCTGACGGCCATCGTGGCGCGCCTCATCCCTTCCGACGAGAGTGGCCCGGGCGCGGTCGAGGCCGGCGCCGTGCACTACATCGATCGGTCGCTGGCCGGACCTCTCGCCCCGTCTCGCGACGCCTATCGCGGCGGGCTGGCCGCGCTCGAGCGCTACGCCGTCTCGTCGCGTGGACGGCCGTTCCGCGAGCTGTCCCCGACCGATCAGGATTCGCTGCTGATCGATCTCGAGACGGGCGGGGCCACGGGTTCGGGCGCCGGGTTCGACGGCAGTTCCGCCGCCTTCTTCGCCCTGATCAAGGCGCACACGTGGCAGGGCACGTTCGGGGATCCGTATTACGGCGGCAACCAGGGCTTCGTGGGATGGGACCTGCTTGGCTATCCCGGCGTGCGTACCGCGGTTGTGCCGGACGACCAGCGGTTGGGCACGAAACCGGTGCCGCTGCGACGCTCCGCCTACGACAGCGACATGTTCAACAAGGCGTGATGGCTCAAACGCTGAAGGGCACCGACGTCGTCATCATTGGCCTGGGGGCCGCGGGCGGGATTGCCTGCCTGCCGCTGGCAGAGGCGGGCCTGCAGGTGATCGGCCTCGAGGCCGGCACCTGGCTCACGCGGCGTGATTTCGCACCCGACGAAATCCGCAACAACGTGCGCGACTGGCCGCAGGCCGTGCAGAAGGCCAACCACGAAGTGCCCACGCACCGCGTGAGCGCGACGGCGCCGACCACCCGCGCGTCGAGCCACCCGATGATGAACGGCGTCGGCGGGACAACGCTGCACTACTGGGCGCAGAGCTGGCGGCTCAACCCGTGGGACTTCAAGGTCGTGAGCGAGACCACGCGCCGCTATGGGCGGACGCGCGTCCCTGCGGGATCCACCGTCGAGGACTGGCCGTTCGGGTACGAGGAACTGGAGCCCTACTACGACAAGATCGAGTGGGAAACGGGCGTGTCCGGCAAGGCGGGCAATCTGAAGGGGACGCCCGATCTGCGCGGCAACGTGTTCGAGGGGCCGCGCCAGCGCGAGTACCCCATGCCGCCCCTCCGCGGTACGGGCTTCACCGACTTGATGGGAGCCGCTGCGCGCGGGCTCGGCTGGCGGCCCTTCCCTGGCCCCGCGCAGATCAATTCCCGCACGTTCCAGGACCGATCGCCCTGCATGTACCACGGCTACTGCAACCGCGGCGGCTGCCACGTGGACGCCAAGAACGGCACCAACGTCACCACTATCCCGCGCGGGCAGAAGACGGGCCGGTTCAGCGTCGTCACCCGCGCGCACGTCACGGGCGTCGACGTGGACGCCCGAGGGCGCGCATCGGCCGTGCGGTATGTCACCGACGGCGAAGAGTTCGTGCAGCCGGCGAGGGTTGTCCTGCTGGCGGCCTACACGTACGAGAACGCCCGGTTGCTGCTGCTGTCGAAATCGAAGGCGTTCCCGAACGGACTGTCGAACAACCACGGGCAGGTAGGCCGGCACTACTTCTCGCACACGACTGGCGCGTCGGTCACCGCCCTGTTCCCGTTCGACCTGAACACCTGGTATGGGCTGCCCGCACAGGGCGTGGCCGTGGACGACTGGGCCGACGACAACTTCGATCATGCGGGGCTCGATTTCATCGGCGGCGGCAACCTCTGGGTCTACTCGGACAGGCGGCCCATCCAGGCCGCCAACATGAACACGTTCGGGCGGGCGCCGGGGTGGGGCGCGCAGTGGAAAGCCTTCGTCCGGCAGCACGCCGACCGCGCCAATACCGCCTACCTGCAGAAGACCACGCTGCCGTACGAGGACAACTACCTGGACCTGGATCCGCTGGTGAAGGATCCGCTCGGATTCCCGGTGCTGCGCATCACGGCGGACTACCGCGACAACGAACGCCGGATCGGCACCTTCATCCAGGACAAGATGGAGGCGTGGTACCGCGCCGCGGGCGCCACCGACATCATCCGCGGACCGCTCGGAACGATGGGGCTGAACACGCATGCCTACGGCGGCACGCGGATGGGCGACAACCCCGAGGCCAACGTCGTCAATCGCTGGGGGTTCTCACACGAGGTGCCCAACCTTGGCATCCTCGGCGGAAGCGTGATGGGCACGAGCGGCGCGCACAACCCCACGCTCACGCTCCAGGCGCTGGCGTGGCGCACCGCAGATCACCTGGTGCGGAACTGGAAGTCGATCGCCGAGTAGAAGCCCAACAAAGAAAACCACGAAGCCACGAAGACCATCGCGAAGCTCACGAAGTCCTCTCAGGGGTTCCCCAGAGAACCTTCGTGCCCGTGCCTCGTGTCCTTCGTGTCTTCGTGGTTTCCTTGTCAGCGCTTGGTGAAGGTGACGGCCGCGCCGCCCTGCGTGGGGGCCACGCCCATGTCGAACCTCGCGCCGGCAATGCCCATGGTGACCGTACGGCCGGCGGCGATGCCCAGTCCGGCGCCCATGATGACGTCACTGATGTGGTGCTTGTTGGCCGAGAGGCGCGCGAACGCCACGTAGGTCGCGAACGCGTAGGTCGGGATGCCCGCTTTCTTGCCGAAGTGACGCTCGAGCACCGACGCCATGGCGAACGCGCTGGCCGTATGTCCCGAGGGGAACGCCCGGCCGTCGCTGCCGTCCGGCCGACTCCGGCCCGTCGCCATCTTTCCAGCCTGCACCACCAGCTGCGAGACGATCTGCGCGCGGAACAAGTCGCTTCCGACCTCAGCGACCTTCCGACGTCCTGACATCTTGCCGATGGCCCATGTTCCCAGCGCAGCGCCGGCCTGCACCGCGAAGCTGCCACCGATGTTGCCCGGCTCGAACGCCGGCTTCGACAAGTGTTCCTGCGACTCGTGGATGCCAGCCTGGTCCCATGAGAACGCCGCGCCAGCCATCGGCACGAAGATGCCCATGACCGCGGCCGTATCCTTGGAGAAGAACCGCTTCAGGTCGCGGGGAATGGCCGTGAACGGATTGACGGGCTTCGAATCGCCAAACGTGACTGGGCTGCCCGGATTGGCAGGCGGCACGAGGGGCGGTTGAACCAGGGCGGGGACCTGATCGGGCGACTCGGCGTCGGCTGCGTTCGCTTCAGCGGGTGGGGTGGCCAGTACGGCCGGCGCCGGGGTGTTGACCGGGGTGTCGAGGTCCTGGGCAAACGTCCCCTGGGCGGTCGCGAGGAGTACGGCCGCAAGTGTCACGAAGACACGAATGGGCATAGGCGTGTTCGCCTTTCGAGGACACTGGCCGTGCACGGGAGTGCGGTGAGTTTACTATGGTCGAGAGGCCCAGGTCCACCGTTGCCCTCCGGACGGCGCCTCCGGCGGCCCGGAGGTGGTTCCATGCACAATCAAATATTGGACTAGGTCCAAAGACTGAGTTACAGTGCTGAGTGTGACCCCTGACCCGGATGACCTC
>DAIRFN010000062.1:0-19399 GCA_036795065.1 Vicinamibacterales bacterium | reverse complement strand
ACGGTCCTAAGGTAGCGAAATTCCTTGTCGGGTAAGTTCCGACCTGCACGAATGGCGTAACGATTTGACCGCTGTCTCAACGTGGAGCGCTGCGAATTTGTGGTACCGGTGAAGACGCCGGTTGCCCGCCATAAGACGAAAAGACCCCGTGCACCTTTACTGCACCTTAGTAGTGAATGTCTGCGCCGTATGCGCAGGATAGGTAGGAGACTATGAACCCAGGCTCTCGGGCTTGGGGGAGTCAACGGTGAGATACTACCCTTACGACTCGGACGTTCTAACCGCAACCCGTTATCCGGGTTCGGGACACTGCTAGGCGGGTAGTTTGACTGGGGCGGTCGCCTCCTAAACGGTAACGGAGGCGCACGAAGGTTCGCTCAGGCTGTTTGGAAATCAGCCATAGAGTGCAAAGGCATAAGCGAGCTTAACTGCGAGACAGACAAGTCGAGCAGATGCGAAAGCAGGTCTTAGTGATCCGGTGGTCCCGCATGGAAGGGCCATCGCTCAACGGATAAAAGGTACGCCGGGGATAACAGGCTGATCTGGGCCAAGAGTTCACATCGACGCCCAGGTTTGGCACCTCGATGTCGGCTCATCGCATCCTGGAGCTGTAGCAGGTTCCAAGGGTCCGGCTGTTCGCCGGTTAAAGCGGTACGTGAGCTGGGTTTAGAACGTCGCGAGACAGTTCGGTCTCTATCTATGGTGGGCGCAGGAGATTTGAGAGGATCTGACCTTAGTACGAGAGGACCGGGTTGGACGGACCGCTAGTGTATCAGTTGTCACGCCAGTGGCAGCGCTGAGTAGCTAAGTCCGGAAGGGAGAAACGCTGAATGCATCTAAGCGTGAAACCCACCTCGAGATGAGATCTCCCTGGATGAATAATCCCTGAAGACTCCAAGTAGACCACTTGGTCGATAGGTCGGGTGTGCAAGCGTGGCAACACGTTCAGCTAACCGATACTAATCAGTCGTGAGGCTTGACCATTTCCTTTCCCGTTCTGCGGGTGTGTGGTCAGACAACTATCGGGCATTGCAGAGTATTCAGTCGCCAGAGAGCGCTCTTTGACATCAAGATGCTCTGGGACGATCCACCGACGGGCCTGCGGCGCGACGGCGAGACGGGCCGATATCTGGCTCCCTCGCCGGAACCTGCGCTCCAACGCAGGCCAAAGGTGGGACCCCAGACACCAAGTTTCCCGGTGGTCATAGGAGCAGGGTCACACCCGTTCCCATTCCGAACACGGAAGTTAAGCCTGCTACCGCCGATGGTACTGCGCGCGTAGGTGCGTGGGAGAGTAGGTCGCTGCCGGGGATTCATCACACTGAAGGGCTCGAGGGGACACCCCTTGGGCCTTTTGTGTTGTACGGGCACCTGGGTCCATGCCTTCCCTGCATCGAGCCCATGACCAACAGGTCTTTGACCGCTGGCGCCTTCTATCGTATTCTTGGCAGTCCTGAGACCAACCCGACCCGGGTTGCGTCCAAAGTTGCACCGAATGCGTCTGCCCCTGTCTCGCATCACCGCCGTCGTCGCGCTTTGCGCGGCCCTGTCGACGGTGGTCGTACTCTCGGTCCCGCGCATCGGGTCCGGCGGCCGCGAACGAGACCGCGTCGTCCGGATGACCCGCGGGGGATTCCAGCGATTCGATGCGGCCGACGCCATCAGCCACGACTACGAGAACCCTGAACCGATGACCGCCGTGGCGGCGGATGGCCCGAGCGCCTCTGCCGGCCAGCTGAGCGATCACGCACCACCCGGTGGCGCCGCCATGCTCACCGCGGGGCCGGTCGTCGGCCCCCCCGGCGACTTCGCCCTGCTCCCGCACCACCTCCGCCCCTCGCTCGCCTTCGTCCAGCGGCCACACCCACACCCAGGCCGCGCACCTCCTTCCACATTCTGACCGGCCGCAAGCCGACCTCGTTTTCGTAGCACAGCGCCAGTGTGTTTGCTCGTGGACCGGCCCCTGGGGCGGGTTCGCGGGACCTGTGGGTATTCGCAGTTCTGAAAACGCCCATGCATCACTACCCGTCCATGTTCGGTCACGTCAAGGAGGACACCGTTGCCGGTGTGGTGGTCTTCCTCGTTGCGTTGCCTCTCTGCCTCGGCATCGCCATCGCGTGCGGCGTGCCTCCGGTCTCGGGGCTCATTGCCGGCGTCGTCGGCGGGATCGTCGTCCCGTTCATCAGCCGGTCCCCGCTGTCGGTGACCGGGCCAGCCGCCGGGCTCACTTCGATCGTGCTGGTGGAAGTGCAGAGCCTCGGAGGAATCGCCCCGTTCCTGACGGCGGTCATGGTCGCCGGCCTGCTGCAGTTCCTGCTGGGCGTGCTCCGCTCCGGCCGCTTCTCGGCGCTCGTGCCATCGGCGGTCATCAAAGGCATGCTCGCCGCCATCGGCATCACCATCGTCTGGAAGCAACTGCCCGTGGCCTTCGGCGCGTCGGGTGGCCTGGGTGACATTCCCTCGCAGATGCACAGCGGCGCCGTGCTCATCGCAGCGGTGTCGCTGGTGATTCTCTATGGGTGGAGGCAGACGCCACTCGGGAAGTACCCGATGCTCTCACCGGCCCTGATCGTGGTGGTCGTCGCGAGCGTCATGGCCGAGCTCATGCGCGGCTCCTCCACCCTGGCCCTTGACACCATCCACTACGTCGACGTGCCGCTGGGCGGTATCGGCGCCCTTTACGCAGCCCTGCCACGCCCCGACTTCGGTGCCCTGGCCAACCCCGCCACGTGGATGGCCGGCGCGACCATCGCCATCGTCGCCAGCATCGAGACGCTGCTTTCGCTCCAGGCGGTGGACCGGCTCGACCCGCTGAAGCGGCACAGCCCCCCGGATCGGGAGCTGCTGGCTCAGGGAACAGCGAACGCCGTGTCCGGCATCCTCGGAGGCCTGCCGGTGACGGCGGTGATCGTCCGGAGCGGCGCCAACGTGGCCGCAGGAGGCCGTGAGCGGCTCTCGGCGCTGACCCACGGCGTCCTCCTCCTGGTTGCCGTGCTGTTCGCCGGGACCCTGCTGAACACGATTCCCCTGGCCAGTCTCGCCGCCGTCCTCATCCAGGTGGGCCTCAACCTGTGCAAGCCGGCGCTCTTTGCCACGCAGGTGAAGCTGGGCGCCACGCAGCTGGCGCCCTTCGCCATCACGATCGGCGCGGTCCTCGCGCTCGATCTGTTGAAGGGCGTCATCGTGGGCATCTTCGTCGGGATCATGTTCGTGCTCTACGAGAATTCGAAGCGCGCCGTCGTTGCGGTCCGTGACGACGCCGGCACCTGGCGGATGCGCTTCCGGCGTGACGGCACGTTCGTCTCCAAGCCCGGCATCGTGTCCACGCTCGACGAGGTGGATGATGGGGAACGCGTCATCATCGACGGCTCGGGCGAGTACATCGACCACGACGTCAAGGAAGTGCTCGCGACGTTCATGGCCGACGCGAAGCACCGGAACATCAACGTCACGGTGGTCGGCATCGACCTGACGCAGGCCCAGCCGGGTGGAGGCCACTAGGGTGTCGCTCGCCGCCCCCCACGTCGTGTCGGCAGACCCCATCGCGCGCACGCTGGAGCGCGCCCGTGGGGTGCTGCCCGACCAGGGGCCGATCGGCGTCTTCATCCACCACAACACGCTGCACGCATTCCAGCACCTGCCCTTTCACGAGGGCGTGCAGGCCGGGGCCGACGCGTTGTCGGCTCGCCCGTACCTCAGCCTTCGCGAGTTCCGCGACGCGCTGACGGCAGGTCGCATCGACGACGCGGACGTCCGACGCGAGATCGACATCGCGCTCGGGCCGAGGGCCAGCGAGCCGGTGCTGTCGGGTCTGACCCGGGCCGAACTGTGGCACCAGTTGATGGTCACGGACGCCGATACCGACGATGCCGCGGGCCTGGAGTTCACCATCAGGGCCGGAATCGCACCTGAGTGCAGCCACCAGCCCTTGTGGGAGGCCTGCCTCGCCCGCGCGCGGCGCGGTCCCGGACTGGTGCCCGTGGACCGCCGGCAGTTCCGGCGCCATCGAGACGTGCTGGTCGCGCTGGGATCCTCGGACACGGACGTGGCGGTGCACGGAGAGCTGATCCGACTGGGCTCGGGTTTCCTCGATCAGGGACAGGCGCACGCGCCACTGCCAGGCCGCCACCAGGGCTTCCTCTGGGCCGTGACCGAGTTCTACTCAAACGGCGCCTCGGCGCCGCACGACTGCCGTGGCGCGGAAGAAGACATGCGGAAGGTCTTCGAGAAGCGGGTGCCCGCAGCCGAGGTGATCGGGGCGGTCCTCGAGGATCTGGGCGTGCGAGGCGACGACGTCGACTCGTTCCTGTTCGCCACCGCGCTCGCGCTGCCGGGATTCACGGGCATGTTCGCCCGGCTGGAACGTCACCCCGAGGAGCATCACGACGGCTCTCCCGTGACGCTCGCCGACTTCGTCGCGGTCCGCTTGCTCCTCGAGCGGCCTGCGGTTGCACGCGCCTGCCGGGAGTTGGGAGTGGCTGTGTCGTGGTCGGCGCTGCGCGCGCTGGCCCCGCCGCCATCCCCGCGTTCCCGTGTGCTGGATGCCTCGGTCCTTTGGGGTATGGCCCGCGCGGCTGGCCTCGACGCCCACGCGATAGGCGGTCTGGACGATCGCTCGCTGGAGGCCCTGTGGCACGAATGCCGCTCGTTCGACGAGGTCCATCGCCGCCAGCTGTTCCAGGAGGCCTACGAGCGCACGTACCGCGGATGGATTCTCGACGCGCTGGCGGCGCGCCGCGCGCTGCCCTCGGATCGGGCCACCGAGCGGCCGCGCGCCCAGTTCGTGTTCTGCATCGACGAGCGCGAGGAATCAATCCGCCGGGCGCTCGAGGAGCAGCACCCCGGGTACATCACGTACGGCGCCGCTGGTTTCTTCGGCGTGGCGATCGATTACCAGGGATTGTACGACCGGGAGCCAGCCGCGCACTGTCCCGTGGTCGTGACGCCCGGGCACGAGGTGCACGAGCAGCCGATCTACACCGATCTCGGCTGGCACGCGCTGCGCCAGAGGCTTCGTGACGGGTGGCACACGTGGGAACGGCGCGCGGCCAGTTCGTCCCGGACCCTGAGCGGCGGGGCGGGCCTGTCCTTCCTGCTTGGCCCGCTGTCGGCCGTCAAGACGCTTGCGCGAGTGGTGGCGCCACGATCGTCGGTACGGCTGGGAGACCGCGTGCTCTCGAGGCTGGCGCCGCTTCCCAACACCAGACTCTCGACGTTGCGCTCTGAGATGAGTGCAAGGCCGGCGGAGGGGCGAAAGCCCGTGGGCTTCTCGCTGGACGAGTCGGTTGATCGCGTGACTTCCCTGCTCACGAACCTGGGGCTCGTGCGCGATTTCGCGCCCGTGGTGGTGGTGCTCGGACACGGATCCACGAGCCTGAACAACCCACACGAGTCGGCCCATGACTGCGGCGCGTGCGGCGGGCGTCGTGGCGGCGCCAACGCGCGACTCTTCGCCGACATGGCCAATCGGCCGGACGTGCGGGACGGGGTGCGGCGCCGCGGTATCGACATCCCCGCAGACACCTGGTTCATCGGCGCGCTTCACGACACGGCCAACGACGCGGTGCTGTACTACGACCTCGAGGCCTTGCCGGCGTCGCGCGCGGCTTCGTTCGACGAGGCCCACCAGGCCCTCGAACGGGCCCGCGCCGAGAATGCCCTCGAGCGGAGCCGGCGCTTCGAGGATGCGCCCCTCGACTTCAGCGCAGAACAGGCGCTCAGGCACGTCGAGGCCCGTTCGTCGCACCTCGCACAGCCGCGGCCCGAGTACGGCCACTGCACGAACTCCATCTGCATCGTCGGTCGGCGAGAGCTGACGCGAGGGCTGCACCTCGACCGTCGTGCCTTCCTGGTGAGCTATGACCCCGCGGTGGACACGAACCACAGCGTGCTCGAGCGCATCCTGGCCGCGGTCGGCCCGGTGGGTGCCGGCATCAGCCTCGAGTACTACTTCTCGGCGGTCGACAACGAGACCTTCGGCTGCGGTACGAAGCTGCCGCACAACGTGACCGGGCTGATCGGGGTGATGAACGGCCACCAGAGCGATCTGCGCACCGGGCTGCCGCTGCAGATGGTGGAGTTGCACGAGCCCATGCGGCTGCTGTTGATCGTGGACGCCACGCCGGACGCGTTGCTGGCCGTGGCCGGCCGCCAGGCCGAGGTGGCCGAGCTGGTGGTCAATGCGTGGGTACAGCTGGTGTCCGTGCACCCCACGACGGGGGCCATGGCCGTCTTCGAGCGGGGCGCGTTCGTGCCCTACGAACCCAACCCGACGCTGCTGCCCGTAGTGGATCGGTCGCCGGAGTGGCACATGCGCACGCGCGAGCACGTGACACCGGCGCTCGTCCGACGCGCCCTGCCGGCGTCGGCGGTCGGCCAACGGCAGCACCTCGAGGTGGTCGAGGCGGGAGTTGCGCTCAGATGAGCGACCCGGTTCACGTCGCGCTGGCGCTGGACATCCTCGCGCCGTTCGCCAGCGTCGCCGTCGTCGGGTTGCTCATGCTGATCGGAAATCGTCGTCCGAGCGAAGAGACGGCCGTGCGCCTGGTGACCGCGGGGCTCCTCGTCTCGGTGCTGGCCGGAGTGGCGGTGCTCGGGGCCTACTGGGGTGTCGCGGGCGCCGCCGTCGAAGGCGACATCGAGTTCGGGGACTGGCTGCGCATCGGTGACTTCGTGATTCCGGCGGTGCTGCGCGTGGACGGCATCTCGGTCACCATCTCGTTGTTCGCCTCGGTTCTGACCGCGCTGATTGCCCGCTTCTCCCGCACCTACCTGCACAAGGAACCCGGGTTCGTCCGCTTCTTCGTGCTGCTCGGCCTGTTCGCCACCGGCACGCAACTCGTGGCCCTCGCGGGCGCGCTGGAGCTGTTCTTCGCCGGCTGGGAGATCATCGGCATCTCGTCGGCCTTCTTCATCGGCTTCTTCCACGAGCGAGCCGAGCCGGTGCGCTCGTCGATCCGCGCGTTCGCCACGTACCGGTTCTCGGATGCCGGGCTGCTGATCGCGACGGTGGCCACGCTCGAGTTCCTGGGCTCCGCGCGCTTCTCGACCTTCGAGAGGGCGGGCGCGCTCGAGCCGTTCCAGGCGACGGTGCTGGCGCTGCTGTTCCTGGTGTCGGCGATGGGCAAGTCGGCGCAGCTCCCCTTTTCCGGATGGCTGCCCAGAGCCATGGAAGGGCCGACGCCGTCGAGTGCCCTGTTCTACGGCGCGGTGTCGATCCACGCCGGCCTGTTCCTGCTGCTTCGGGTCTGGCCCGTGCTCGAAGTGTCGCCCGCTGCCCGCGCCATCGGGGTGGTGGTGGGACTGTCGACCGCCGTCTACGCGGCCCTCGTGGTCCGCGTGCACACCGATGCGAAGGGAGCGCTGGCCCACGCGACGCTCGCGCAGGTGGGCCTGATCCTGGCGGAGATCTGTATGGGCTGGACCACGCTGGCCTTGACGCACCTGGTCTGCCACGCGCTGCTCAGGCTCGGCCAGTACCTGAAGGCCCCGAACATGATTCACGACACACACCGCCTTGGCCACGGGCCGCACGGGCCCAGTCGTCTCGAGCGGTGGTCGCCGAAGCTGGCGGACCGGGTGTACGCGGCGTCGCTGCATCGCCTTCGCCTCGACGATCGCATCGACGTGGCCTTCTCGCCGGTATTGGCCGTCGCGCGCACGCTGGAACGCGGCGACCGATGGCTGCGACGGACGCTGTCACTGGACGGAGCGTCCTCGTGACGCCGATGGCGCCCATGCTATCGGCGCCGTGGGAGGCGCTGGTGGTCTGCCTCCTCCTGCTGGTGGCCCCTGCGGTCGCCTCGCAGCGGCGGTCCCCGCCGTGGCTGCTGGCAGGCCTCATTGTTTCGGTGGTCGTCGCGTTGTTCGCCTCGAGCGGGACCGTGGCGTACGTGGGCATTTCCGCCGGCGCCGTGCTTCACGCTCTGGCGGCGCGGCCCTGGAGCCGGACCGGTGCGGCCATGCTGGCCTCGGCCACGGCAATCGCTCTCGCGACTGCGGGGGCCATCCACCTTGGCCAGATGCCAATGGCGTTCGGGCTGTCGTGCCTGGCCCTCGCGCTGAGAGCCGGCGTCCTGCCGTTCCACGCGGGCGTGGCCAGCCTCTGCGAACGGATGCCGCTGGTGCAGACGCAGCAGTTGTCGTCGACGATCGCGCTGGTCTTCGTTCATCTGCGCCACGTTGATCACCATGTCGTGGCGATCGAGTGGGCCCCCGTGCTCGTGCGATACGGGGCGTTCGCGGCGCTGGCCGCGGCCCTCATCACGCTCGTGCAGAAGGACCTGCGAGGGTTCTACCGGGGCACCACCGCCATGCACGGAGGCATGCTGTTCGCGGCGGTCGGGGCCGCCAGCATCGGTAACTTCGCGGCGGCGCTGCTCGTCGCCGTGGCCATGGGCCTGGCGCTCGGTGGCCTTGGCATCATGATCACGTCGCTGGAGGAGCGGACCGGGCCTGCGGCCTTCGGGGGGCCCGGCGGCCGTGGCGGCCCATTTCCACGCCTGGCGGCATCCTTCGCGTTGTTCGGTGGCGCGGGTGTGGGCCTGCCGGGCACCGCCGGGTTCGTCGCGGACGACCTTCTCCTGCACGCGCTCTGGATGGAAAGCCCGGCCAGCACGGTCGTGATGATCCTCTCCAGCGCGTTCCTGGCGGTGGCCACGCTCATGGCCTTCTCCAGCGTGTTCCTGGGACGGACGTCGCCGTCCCTGGCGCCCGATCTGTACCCGCGCGAGCGTGTCGTGGCGGTCGCGCTCGTGTCGCTGCTCCTGGTCCTCGGCTTCGCGCCCGGCGTGTTGCTCGGGCCCGCCGACGCCTTTCTGAGCGCGCCGCAATGACTGTGCGCCTCTCGTCGTTCAACGTGTCGGCGTTCATCGCGTTGGCGATTGGAATCGCCACGGCGCTCCCGGTCACCGGGCCCCGGGAGTTCGACCGCGTGGTTCGGACGACGCGGTGCTCCGCCCAGCGGTCCGGCTCCTGGGGCACGCAACCCACGCACGGCGACGATCATGCGGAACCGCCGGCCGTGGCATCGACCCAGGGGACATGCCTTGCTGGCCCGGATCGGCCGTCGGCGCAGACTCCCGGCGTGGTGGCGGCGTTGCGAGTCGAACCGCCGGTCTCACCTGCCGCCATCGCGATGCCCCCGGGAGAGGGGCGCCTGCCCAGAAGCGCGGAGCTTGCGCCGACCGGCCGCGCTCCGCCGCGGGCCTGACCCCAAGAACGACGGCAGTTCTCCGTGCACGGTTGCTCGTGCTTCATCCAACCCACGCGCCGGCCCGCGCGGCACGGTGAGGCTGTGCCGGCCGCCAAGTGGTCTCGTGTGAGTCGAAAGAGGTTCATCATGGAAAAGTTCATCGCTGGCATCACGCGCTTTCAGAACGAGGTCTTCCCACGGAGCCGCCATTTGTACGAGCAGCTTGCCGAGGGGCAGCAGCCCGAGACGCTGTACATCGGCTGCTCGGATTCACGCGTCATCCCGAACGAGCTGATGCAGGCGCTGCCGGGTGAGCTGTTCATCTGCCGCACCGCCGGCAACCTGGTGCCCCCGTACGGGGAGGCCGTCGGGGGCGTCGGGGCGACGGTGGAGTTTGCCGTGGAGATCCTGAAGGTGCGCCACATCGTGCTCTGCGGACACTCGGACTGCGGAGCCATGAAGGCGCTGATGACGCCCGAGAAGGTGAAGGGCTTGAGGGCGGTTTCGGCGTGGATCCGCCATGCCGACCGCGTCTCCGCAGTGGCCAACGAGCTCCACGGCAACCTGGACGATCGCCGGTTCCTGAACCAGCTCATCGAGGAGAACGTCATCGCGCAGCTCGATCACCTGATCACCTATCCCTGCGTGGCCGCGAAGCTGCGGAGCGGCAACCTGTTCGTGCACGGCATGGTCTTCGACATCCCGAAGGGCGAGTTCCGCCTGCTCGATCGCTCGACGCTGAAGTTCCTGCCGCTCACCGAGGTCCTGGCGAAGCGGGCGCAACAGCAGGCGCTGAGCGTGTGACGGCGTTCGTCCCAGCGGAATCGGGGCAGGCGCCGCACGCCGGAACCTGCCCCGTTATCCTGTCGGGATGAACCCGGGCGCCGGCCGGACGGGCGTCGACGATTGGGCGGCGCGGATGCTGCTCACCCCGGCCCTCGGGGTGCTCGTCCCAAACCTGGCCGGGATGATCGACCACGGCCACCACACCCCCGGCGCCCTGATCGCCAGCTACGCGTGGTTCATCATGGTGGCGTTCGTCACGTGGCAGGGCAACCTCGGGCTCTACCTGCGCTTCCAGGATCGCACCGCGTGGCTCACCACGCCGTGGCACCGCGTGCGGCTCCTCGTCGGGCTCATCTGTCTATTCACCATCCCCTTCACGACGCTGGCACTCGGGGGGTGGGCGCTGGCGACGGGCGACCCCGCGGCCACCTGGCGCCGGCTGGCGATGGCGGTGCTGCTGGTGGTCTCGGCGGTCATCTTCATCACCCATGTGTACGAGACGGTGTTTCTCGTCCGCGACTGGGAAACCGACCGCATCCGCAGCGAGCGCCTGCAGCGCGAGAAGCTCGAGGCCGAGCTGGACGCGCTGCGGAGCGAGGTCGATCCACACACGCTCTTCAACAACCTCAACGCCCTCAGCCATCTCGTCGAGCAGGGGAGCCCGCGCACGACCGCTTTCATCGAGGCGCTGGCCCGCAGCCATCGCTACCTGCTGGAGGTGCGGGGGCGCCGCCTGGTCACGGTTGCGGAAGAGCTGTCGCTGCTGGACCAGTTCGTTACGCTGATCGCTATCCGTTATGCTGAGGGGCTTCGGGTGGACCTGCACGCGGATCCCGCGGCGGCGATGCGCTGGCTGATTCCCCCGGTGACGCTCCCCGAGCTGCTCCAGAACGCGGCGAAGCACAACCAGCTGTCGAGCGCCAGGCCCCTGCCGGTGACGATTCGGCTGGAAGGCGACCGCCTGCTGGTGTCGAACGAGCGGCGGCCGAGGGCGCTCGCGGTACCGTCGACGGGAGTGGGCCTCGAGAACCTGGCGCGCCGGTTCCGGCTGCTCTCGGGCACGCCGGCTCGGTGGGGCGTGAACGGCAGCGACTTCGTCGTCAGCCTGCCACTCGTCCCTGCAGGACCCGCCCGACAGCCCCTTCCCTCATGACCGGGCTCCGAGGCACAATCGGGGCCTATGCGGTGGCGGACAACGTGGGCCCTGGCGCTGCTGGTCGGGGTGGGGGTTGGGCCGGCGGGGGCCCAGAGCGGCCCCCGCAACTGCAGCGTGACGTCGCAGAACCTGTACGTGCGCGACGTGATGCAGGACCTTTATCTCTGGTACGCCTCCATCCCCAACGTGAATGCGGCGAGCTTCCCGTCGCCCGAGGCCTACCTGGAAGCGGTGCGCTATCGCCCCCTCGACAACAGCTTCAGCTACATCACTTCCGCCGCATCCTCGGACGCCTTCTACAGTGACAGCCAGTTCATCGGCTTCGGCTTCTCGACTCTGCTGTCCGGGACCGAGTTGCGCGTGTTGCAGGTGTTTGCCGACAGCCCGGCGTCGGAAGCGGGCCTGGCACGTGGCGACCAGATCCTCGAGATTGACGGTCGCGCGGTCGAGGCGCTGGTGGCATCCGGTGACATCGGCGCAGCCTTCGGTCCGAGCGAGGTGGGGGCCTCGTCCGAGCTCCTCTTCAGGTCGCGAGCTGGAGACGAGCGCCGCAAGCGCATGACCAAACGGCTGGTGACCATTCCGACGGTGTCGGTCACCCGGGTATTCGACGTGGACGGCCGGAAGGTCGGGTACCTCTTCTTCCGCAACTTCGTGCGCCCTTCGTTTGCGGCCCTGGACGAGGCCTTTGCCGCACTGGCTGAGACCGGAGTCTCCGAGCTGGTGCTGGATCTCCGCTACAACGGCGGAGGGCTGGTGGACGTTGCCGTTCACCTGGGCAGCCTCATCGGCGGCGCGGTCACGGCCGGCCAGCCCTTTGCCACCTATGCGCACAACGATCAGAATGCGTTTCGGAACGAAACGCTTCGATTCGAGACGGTCGAGCAGCCCGTACCCGCGCTGTCGCGACTGATTGCCATCACGTCGCGGTCGTCGGCGTCGGCCAGCGAGCTGGTGATCAACGCGCTCACCCCGTTCATGCCGGTCGTGACCATCGGGGATGCCACCTACGGCAAGCCCGTCGGCCAGTACTTGGTGTCATTTTGCGACAAGGTCCTCGCGCCGGTTTCCTTCTCGCTTCGAAACGCCAACGATGAAGGCGAGTACTTCGGCGGGCTGCCTGCGACGTGCGCGGCGGCCGATGGTATCGACAGGGAACTTGGCGACAGCGCCGAGGCCTCGCTGGCAGAAGCCCTTCACTACATTCGACACGACTCCTGCAGCACGCTGCCCGAGGCCGCCCGCGCCGCGCGGGCGCGCCCCGTTGGCCCCGACCAGCGCGCCGTCGGTTGGCAGGCGCTCGTCAACGCCCACTGAGCCTGCAAGCCTTCCACGGCCGCGTGGACGAGCAGGCCGCTGGCCGGGCCGTGCCGCGCCTCGGGGACTGGAGCCACCCGGCTGCAGGTAGTGCTTCGCCAATCGCTTGCTACCGACGTAAGCTGACACCGCTTCAGATACGCCTTGGGAGGGCGTCGACACGATGGTGGACCAGATTGCTGCGGCGAACAGCTGGCTGAACGGTTACGTGTGGGGCTGGCCGATGATCGTGCTCCTATTGGGGACGGGCATCCTGCTCACGATCCTGACCGGGGCGGTCCAGTTCCGTTACCTCGGGTTCGCGCTGCGCGAAGTGCTCGGGAAGATCACGCAGAAGAGCACCGAGCCCGGCACCGTCTCGCCCTTCCAGGCGGTGGCCACCGCGCTGGCCTCGACCGTTGGGGTCGGGAACATCGCGGGTGTCGCCACCGCCATCTCGATTGGCGGGCCCGGTTCGCTGTTCTGGCTCTGGGTTTCGGGACTGCTCGGCATGTGCACGAAGTTCGCCGAGATCGTCATCGCGATGGACTACCGCGAGCAGGACGAGAAGGGCAATATGCGCGGCGGGGCGATGTACACGCTGAAGAATGGGCTGGGTCTGCCCTGGCTGGGCGCCATTTTCGCGGGCCTGGTCTCGCTGGCCGCGTTCGGTATTGGCAACATGGTGCAGGCCAATTCGGTGGCCGACAGCCTGCGGGCCACTTTCGGGGTTTCTCCCTCGGTGACGGGTGTCGTGCTGGCCGTGCTTGCGGCAGCCGTCATACTCGGCGGCATTCGCCGCATCGGCGAGGTGACGGAGATCCTGGTGCCCTTCATGGCGCTGTTCTACCTCGGCGGCGGGATCATCATCCTGTTACGCTTCGCGGGCGAGGTACCGGGCGCCATCGCGCTGGTCTTCGACAGTGCGTTCTCCGGAGCGGCGGCCACGGGCGGATTTGCGGGTGCCACGGTGATGATGGCGCTTCGCTACGGCGTGGCCCGCGGGTTGTTCTCGAACGAGGCGGGGCTGGGCAGCGCGCCGATGGTGCACGCGGCGGCGCGCACGGATCATCCCGTGCGGCAGGGCCTCTACGGCATCTTCGAGGTGTTCGTGGACACGATCCTCGTGTGCACGGTCACGGGCCTGGTCATCCTGTCGACCGGCGCGTGGGCCGATGGCGCGACGGGCGCGGCCCTGGCCGGCCACGCGTTCTCGGTGGGCCTGCCGGGGACGTGGGGCAACATCGTGGTGACCACCAGCCTGCTGCTGTTTGCGTTCTCCACCCTCATCGGCTGGAGCTACTACGGGGAGACCGGCATCGTCTATCTGTTCGGCGCCAGGGCAGCCACGCCATACCGGATGCTCTGGCTCGTGTTCATCTACCTGGGCGCGATCGGCTCGCTGCACCTGATCTGGGACATCGCCGACACGCTGAATGGCTTGATGGCGCTGCCCAACCTGGTCTCCGTCCTGGCATCGATACCTGTTCTCCTCAAGCTGAAGCGTGAGTTCTTCGCGGCCGAGGCCGCGCGGAGGTAGCCCCCGATGGCCTTTCCGTTCACCCTGCGCGCCGCCTGTGGCGTAGTCCTGTCCGTGATGCTCGCCGCCGCCGCGGCCGACGCCCAGAACTACCCGAATGCCAAGACGGGCGGCAACTACATGCACAACTACCTGCTGCCGCCCGCCGCGAGCAGCACGCCCTGGTGGCCGTCCTGGTCGCCCGACGGCCAGTGGCTGGCCTTCGCGATGGACGGGGCGCTGTGGCGCATGCGGGTGACGGCCGGCCGCGCCGATGGTGTTGCCGAGGAACTGCTACGCGAGCGGGAGTACCTCTCGTCGCCCGAGTGGTCCCCCGACGGGCGCTACCTGGCGTACACCGCCGACGATGACGGCAAGAGCATCAACGTGCGGATCGTGAACCTGGCCACCGGGGTGGTGACGGCCGTGAGCACAGGAGCGTTCGTCAACATCGAGCCGGCGTGGTCGCCAGACGGCCGCCGGCTGGCCTACGTGACGACCGCGCCGAACGGCTTCTACAACATCGTCGTCACCGACATCGTGGATGGCCGGCCCGGGGAGACGATGCAGGTGACCACGGACCACAAGTTCGGGGGACCGCGCCTCTACTTCAGCGACGAGGACGTGCACCTGTCTCCCGCCTGGTCGCCCGATGGCAAGGAGCTGTTGTTCATCTCGAACCGCGGCATTCCACTGGGTTCGGGTGGCGTGTGGCGTGCGCCGGTCGAAGCCGACGTGATGAACAGCGGCAGGGCCAGGGTGATTCACAAGGAAGAGACACTCTACAGGACTCGTCCGCAGTGGTCGCCGGACGGCAAGCGATTCGTGTATGCCTCGCACCTCGGGGGCCAGTTCACGAACCTGTTCGTGCTGCCGACGACCGGGGGCGAGCCGTACAAGATGACCTTTGGCGAGCACGATGCGTTCCTGCCGCGCTGGTCGCCGGACGGCGAGTGGATTGCGTATGTCTCGAACGAGCAGGGCCTGCCGCAGTTGAAGCTGCTCAAGTCATGGGGCGGCGAGTCACGACTGGCCCTGGTCACCCGCAAGCAGTGGAAGACCCCGATGGGCCGCCTCGACGTTCGCATCGTGGACGAGCGCGGCCGAGAGACGCCGGCGCGCGTGTATCACACCGCCTCGGACGGCAAGCCCTACACGCCGTCCGATACCTATGAGCGCCTATCCACGCTGAATCGCCATCTCTTTCACACCCGCGGCCGGTACACGATTGAGGCCCCCCCGGGGGCCTTCCGCATCGACGCCATGAAGGGCTTCGAGTACGCCGTCAGCCGGCAGGACGTGGACGTGAAGGCGGGCCAGACCACCACCGTGACGGTCGCCCTGAAGCGCATCGTCAACCTGAAGGCAAGGGGCTGGCGCTCTGGCAGCAATCACGTGCACATGAACTATGCGGGCAACCTGCACAACACGCCCGAGAACGTGATGCTGATGAACGCGGCGGAAGACGCCGACATGGTGAGCCTGCAGATCGCGAACAAGGACAACCGCATCCTCGACTACCAGCACTACGTGCCGGGGCGCGAACACCATCCACTGTCGACGGCCGACCGCGTGATGCACGTCGGCCAGGAGTATCGGCCGCCGTTCTACGGCCACATCTCGCTGTTCAACCTGAAGGACCACCTGATCTCGCCGTTCGTGACCGGGTACGAGGGCACGGCCGTCGAGAGCCTGTATCCCTCGAACACCGACATCTTCCGGTACGCGAAGCAGCAGGGCGGCATCGGCGGATACGTGCACCCGTACAACGGCGACCGCGACCCGCTCGAGACCGGTCTCGGCACCGCGAAGACGTTCCCCGTGGACGTGGCTCTTGGCGCGGTGAGCTATCACGAGCTGTGGTCGCAGAGCGCGGGCGATGCGCCGCTGATGGTGTGGTACAAGCTGCTCAACGCCGGATTCCGCGTGCCCGTGACCGGCGGCGAGGACTCCATCTCCAGCCTGCACCGCGTGGAGCTGGTCGGCGCGACGCGCGGCTACTTCAACCTGGGCTCGGCTCCACTGACGTGGGCCAACTGGATGAAGGCGCTGCTGGCGGGTCGTGGCTTCGTCACCAACGGCCCGCTCATCGAGTTCACGGCCAACAAGGGCGTGATGCCCGGCGAGGAGATCGCGCTGCCGGCAGGCGGGGGATCGGTATCGTTCCAGGCCACCGTGTCCACTGCGGCGCCGATCCAGCGCGTCGAGCTCGTTTCGAACGGCGTCGTCGTGCACGGGTTAGAGGTGGCAGAGGGCGCGCAGACCGTGAACTTCGCTCACACCATCCAGGCGGCCAGGTCGGGATGGTATTCGCTGCGAGCGGTGGGGGCCGAGCAGACCTTCCCGGTGGAGAACTCCCGCCCGCTCGCGGTGACCAATCCGATCTACGTCATGGTCGGCGGGCAGCCCATCCGCGACAGGGCGTCGGCGGAGTACTTCGTGAAGTGGATCGACACTCTTACCGAGATGGCCACACCGCATCCGGGCTGGCGCAGCGAGAAGGAGAAAGCCCACGTGCTGGGTCAGTTCAAGGAGGCCCGGGACATCTTCGTCGCGCGCGCGGCCGAGGCGCGCTGACCGGCGGCCGGAGGGATCGTGCCGGAGTACCCGGACATCGAGCTCTACCTGCACGCGCTTCGACCCCGCATCGCCGGGCAGCGGATCGATCGCGTGCGCGTGGGCAGCCCGTTCCTGGTGCGATCCGTGGACCCGCCGATCGACGCGGTCGTGGGACGGCGGGTGATGGCGCTGCATCGGCTGGGCAAGCGCGTGGTGTGGGAGGCGGAGGACGAGCTGTTCCTGGTCTTCCACCTGATGATCGCCGGGCGATTCCGCTGGAAGGAGCCCGGCGCGAAGCTCCCCGGCAAGGTAGGATTGGCGGCCTTCGATTTTCCCGCCGGCACCCTGATTGTGACGGAGGCGGGGTCACAGCGGCAGGCCTCCCTCTACGTCGCACGCGGGAGGGCCGCCCTGGCCGCGCATGATCCCGGCGGCCTCGACGTGTTCGCGATCGACCTTCCAGGCTTCGCCGCACGCCTGCGGAGCGAGAGTCACACCCTCAAGCGCGCGCTCACCGATCCGCGGCTGTTTTCGGGCATCGGCAACGCGTACTCGGACGAGATTCTGCTGGCGGCACGACTGTCGCCGCTCCAGCTCACCGGTCGACTCAGCGACTCGGACGTGGCCCGTCTCCTGGAGGTTGTGCGCGCGGTGCTCTCAACGTGGAGAGCGCGCCTGATTCGTGAGGCAGGCGACGGCTTCCCCGAGAAGGTGACCGCGTTTCGCGAGGGAATGGCCGCGCACGGGCGATATGGCCAGCCGTGCCCGGTGTGCGGCACCACGATCCAGCGGATCAGGTACGCGACCAACGAGGCCAACTACTGCCCGACGTGCCAGACCGGTGGGCGGCTGCTGGCCGACCGTGGGCTATCGCGCCTGCTCCGTGACGACTGGCCGCGCACGTTGGAAGAGATGGCGCGACGGAAGCCGACACGGCCGGAGGCGGACGCACGAGTGAGAGGTGACAAGTGACGAGCAGTTGCTCTCTTCTCCTCCACCTCAGGGAATGTTGACCGTTTGCACCGCCGTGGCCGCACTCGATCCGCACGCGTTGGTGGCCACCACCGACACGTGGTAGGCGCCGGGAGCGGCGGCACTGCTCAGGGCATGGCCAGCAGTGGGGAAGCTGCCGACGAACGCGCCCGAGACGTTCACCGCGTAGCCAGTGGGCGCGGCCCCGCTCGGTGCCGGATCCCAGACCACGAAGATGGTGTTGCCGACTTTATAAGCCAGAAAGCCGATCGGCGGTTCGGGGGCTCCCGTGCAGGGCCCCGGGAAGGCAAGCGTCAGGGCACTCGATTGGCTGCTGGAGCCCGCCGCATTGGCCGCGCGCAGGCGCAGGGTGTAGCTGCCGGCCGGCACGCCGGCGAAGCTGAAGTGGTCGGTCGCGCCGAGTGGAATGGTGGTGACGGCCGCCCCCGTGACGTCGAGCAGTAAAGAGCTCGGCGTCCCGCCCTCGAACGTGTTGCGCCACGCCAGGCTGACGGTGGATCCGTTCACCAGCCCAACCAGGCTCGCGGGCGCCGACGGGGCCACGGGCACGTTGACGTGGAGCCGGATTTCGTTGGATGCCGCACTCCGATCGCTGCCGGCGATGGCGTGCATGCGCACGTGGAACGATCCCGTCGGCGCGACGAACGTGTAGATAGGATATGCGCTGTTCGTCGGGATGCTCGCGAGCACCTCGGCCGGATTGATGCCGCCCTCCAGCACGTAGTTCGTGGCTGCCGGGCCCACGGCCGGCGGCGTCCACCGCAGCGTGACGACGTTACCGGCCACCGAATAGGCGAACAGGCCCGTGGGTGCCTGCACATTGGACGGCTGGTTCACCGTGAGCGCGACCGTCGCGATCGCGCTCGTCGTCAGGCCGTCCGACGCCTGGTACGTGAACGAGTCCGGGCCGGCGTAGCCGGCATTGGGCGCGTAGGTGAACGACCCGTTCGCGTTCAGCGTGAGCACCCCGTGAGCGGCGCCGCCCACGAGGACCGCGGTCAGCGCGTCGCCATTCGCATCCGTGTCGTTGCCCAGGACACCGGGCGCCGGAACGGACAACGGGGTGCCGAACGCCGTTGCGTACGTGTCGGGTGTGGCGACGGGCGGGCTGTTGGCCGATACGGTGATGCCGACAGTAGCGACGCTGCTCGTGAGCAGGCCATCGGACGCCTGATAAGTGAACGAGTCCAGGCCGCTGTAACCAGCAGCAGGCGTATAGGTGAACGAGCCGTCCGCGTTGAACGTGAGGGTGCCGTTGGAGGGGCCGACGACGAGGGTCGCCGCCAGCGGA
The DNA here is from genome assembly GCA_036795065.1 of Vicinamibacterales bacterium. Classification (GTDB taxonomy): domain Bacteria; phylum Acidobacteriota; class Vicinamibacteria; order Vicinamibacterales; family UBA2999; genus VFZN01. The sequence goes on along the minus strand of DAIRFN010000062.1, from coordinate 606 downwards.
TCGTTGTTCGGGTCGGAGTCGTTGGCCAGCACGCCAGGGGCCGCAATGGTGAGCGGTGTGTTGAAGCTGGTGCCGTACGCGTCTGCGGCGGCGACCGGCGCCTGATTCTCCTCTACGGTCAGCGCGCCTGCGAGCACGGACGACTGGCCGTCGGGGTTCGTGATCGTGATGTCCCGCGCGCCGACGGGGGCGCCCGTCGTGTCCACGGTCAGGATCGCCGCGGTGGGTGACGCAACGGTGAACCCGGTGACCGTGACGCCACTGCCGCTGAAGGCGGCGACGAGGCGGTTGGGGAACGCGGCACCCGGGTCGAAAAAGCCCGACCCTGCCGATGACGTTCCGGTGACGGTGATGACCAGGCTCGTGCGGCCGTTCGTGATGACATTCGGCGAGAGCGATACGACTTGCGCCGGCGGCGGCGCCAGCAGGCGCACGAGGCGGAGCGCGTACGAATTGTCGGCCTGCACGTACTGTTGCAGGGTCCACATCGTCATGTCGTCGGTCGGGTCGAGGCTCGTGTACGAGTTCTCCCCCCAGCGCTGCGGTTCCGGCGGCGCCTCGACGTTGTAGATGAAGGACGTGTTGCTCGTGTACTGCGTGGGGGCG
>DAIRFN010000324.1:0-5914 GCA_036795065.1 Vicinamibacterales bacterium | reverse complement strand
GCTGGCTCCAGAGCGTGATCTGCGGCGAGATCACCTGGTCCTGGTTGATGCGCGCCACCACCTGGCGCGGGCCGAAGATGAGCTTCTGCTTCGGGAACTGGAAGACGACGATCTTGCCGTAGTGCTCGCCGTCGCTGCGCGCCACCATCCACGACGCCAGGTTGTCGCGCCGACGCGGCGTGAACGGCAGCATCTGGATGAACTCTGCCTCCCGCTCGCCGGGGAGCGTCATCACGGTGTAGTACGGCTGCATGCGGACCGACTCGGCGCCGCGATCGATGGCCGGCACCTCCCACTGGTCTTCCTTGTTGTAGAAGATCGCCGGGCTGGTCATGTGATACGTCGAATACACGGAGGCCTGCAGGTTGAAGATGTCCTCGGGATACCGGACGTGATCCCTGAGGTCCGGCGACATCTCGTCGAGCGGCCGGAACAGGTTGGGGAAGACGCCCTGCAGCGTCCGCACCAGCGGGTCGTCCGGCTCCGCCAGGTAGAACGTCGTGGTGCCGTTGTAGGCGTCGATGACCACCTTCACCGAGTTCCGGATGTAGTTCACGCCCCGCGTCGCCTCGCTGGAGTACGGGTAGCGGCTGGTCGCCGTGTAGGCGTCCTGGATCCAGAAGAGCCGCCCCTCGCTCACCACCAGGTACGGGTCGTCGTCGTAGACGAGGAAGGGCGCGATCTTCGACACGCGACGGCGGATCTGGCGGTCGAAGATCAGGCGGCTCTCGCTCGTGATGTCGTCGCTCAGGAGGATCTGGTACGACCGGAAGTAGACCGCGAAGAGCAACTTCCTCACCAGCGAGTCGAGCACGACGCCGCCCGAGCCGCCGTAGTCCACGAACACGTTGTCGTCGCCCTTGGGGTAGTGGAACTCGCGGGCGCGGGTCCGCGCGATGACGTACTCGTTCGACAGCTCGCCGAAATAGATGCTGGGCTCGCTGACGTTGATGTCCACGGTGGTGACCGGCGGCAGGTCCTGCACGAAGAGCACCGGCAGGCCCTCGCTGGTCACCTGGTTCACCGGGCCCAGCGTGAGGCCGTGGCCGTGCGTGAACACGAGCCGCTCGTTGATCCAGGTGCGGTTGGGCAGCGCCGCCGGGTTCAGCTCGCGCGCCGAGAGCATCACCTGCCGCGTCTGGCCATTGATTTCATAGCGGTCGTTGTCCACGGCGACGAAGTCGTAGTACGTGCGGATCTCCTGGATCTGCCCGAAGGTCTCGAGCAGCGGCTGGTGATCCCACAGCCGCACGTTCTCGAGTGTCGGGCGGTTGCGCGCGATGTCGTCGCGCGTCAGCTCGGCGTCGCCCGACAGCTCGCGCTCTTCCACCTGGTCCAGCGCGAAGGCGCGGCGCGTGGCGGCGATGTTGTGCTCGATGTAGGGCGCCTCGCGCGCCTGCTCGTTGGGCGACACCACGAAGCGCTGGATGAGGCCCGCATAGCCCTGCCCGGCCAGCAGGACCGCGCCGTACAACACCGCGGCGCCAATCAGCAGCCGCGTGCGTCCCGTGACCGCGGACCAGGCCGCCAGTCCGGCGCCGGCCAGGGCCGCCAGCGTCAGGAGCAGCGCCGCGGGCATGCGGGCCTCGACGTCGGCGTAGCTGGCGCCCTGGATGATGCCCGACGGCAGCACGAGGTATTGGGCCCGGCTCAGCCAGGCGCCGAGGGCGAGCACGATGAACAGCCCTGCCACGAGCCAGGACAGGTGCGGCCAGACGCGCGCCCCCAGGCGCGGCCCGAACGGCGTCATGGCCAGCTGACCCGCCATCGCGTAGAGCACGGCGCTCCCGATGGCGGCCAGCACGACCAGCGCGAAGCCAAGGTTGCGCACCAGCTCGAGGAACGGCAGCGTGTAGACGTAGAACCCCGCATCGTGCCCGAGGATGGGATCGGCGGCGCCGAACGGCACCTGCCGCCACCAGGTGAGGATGGTCAGCCACTGGTTCGCGGCATACGAGGCGACGAGGAACGCGCCGACCACTGCGGCCATCACGGCCAGCGGGCGCAGCTGCGCGCGCGTGGGCAGGGCTACCGTGAAGCCCTCGCGCGTCGTGAACGCCACGGGCTCCTCCGACAGCGTCTGCCACGCCGCCCGCAGATTCAGCACGAGCCAGCCCGCCGCGAGGCCGAAGACCAGCCCGCCGACGATGGTCTGTGCCGTGATCGAGAGCGTCAGGACCGGCAGGTAGCCTACCTCGGCGAACCAGTGCCAGTCGGCCGCCAGCGACAGCGCCGCGGGCAGGCCGAAGAACAGCAACCCGACGACGAGGAAGAAGGCCAGGCGAGCGCGCGCGCCGGCGGATGAGGTGGGGACGGCCATCTCGCGATCATGCCAGAAAGGCAGGCTCCGATCTCAGTAATCCGGTCTCGGTCTCCGCCGGTCTCCGTATACTGGCGTCGTGTCGGTTCGTCTCGATGTCTGGCTGGACGTCGCCTGCCTGTTCAAGACGCGCTCGGAGGCGCAGAAGGCGTGCCGGCTTGGGAAGGTGAGCGTGAACGGCGCGGCTGCGAAGTCGCACCGCGAGGTCAAGGTGGGCGACGAGCTCGTGATCGCGCGCCCGCTGGGCCGGAAGCAGACGGTGGTGGTCCTGGGCCTCGCCGACGCGCACATCGCGAAGGCGGAGGCGCGTGCCCTCTACGAGGACCGCACGCCCCCGCCGACGCCCGAGGAAGTGGAGATGCGCCGCATGGAACGCCTCTACCGCGCCACGGCCATGGCCACCGCTCCCGGCCGCCCCACCCGCGACGATCGCCGCGCCCGACGGCGCATGACGGGCAAGGACTAGCGGCTACCGGTTTACTCGACGAATTCCCGCTCGGGCGCCCGCACCGTCAGTACTGGGCACGGCGACTTGCGGACCACCCGCTCGGCGACGCTCCCCATCACCACGTGACCGAGCGGCCCGCGGCCGTGCGTGCCCATCACGATGAGGTCGACGGCGTTCTCCTTCGCGTAGCGGAGGATCTCCATCACCGGGTGCCCGAGGACGGTCGTGGTCACGGCCGTCATCGACTTCCGTTCGTCCTCGCTGAGGATCTTGTCCATGCGACTCTTGGCTTCCTTGATCCATTCGTCCTGCAGGGCCGCCAGCGAGAAGCCGTAGGCCTCCACCGCCCACGGCTGCCCGTAGGGCTCCTCGATGATGTGGACGATGTGCAGCGTGGCGCCAAAAGCCGCCGCGAAGGCCTTGCCGTACTTCAGGGCGACGTCGGACGTCTCGCTGAAATCGGTGGGAACCAGGACGTGCCTGAGCGCAATCATCGCAGCCTCCTCCTGTCGAACGGTGCAAACCCGGTGCCGGGCAAGATGCCGGGGAACCCTCACGGAACCGTCCCCGCCTCGCCGGAGTACCGGCAGTCTATGACGAGATCGGGCCATCCGCACAATCCGCGGGCTTCTCACTTCTCACTTCTCACTTCTCACGTTTCTTTTGTTACCCTCTTGTCGCCATGCCCAAGCTCGCCGCCCGTCGTCCGAAGCCCGCATCGTCGCGCGCCTACTCCTCGCTTGTCCTGGACGGTCCGTCCCGCGCGCCGGGCCGCGCGATGCTGCACGCCGTGGGGTTCACGCGCGACGACTTCGCGAAGCCGCAGGTAGGGGTCTGCTCGGCGTGGAGCGAAGTCACGCCGTGCAACATGCACCTGGACGTGCTGGCGAAGCGCGCGTCGGACGGGGTGAAGGCGGCGGGTGGCAAGCCCGTGATGTTCGGCACCATCACCGTGTCGGACGGCATCTCGATGGGTACCGAGGGGATGAAGTACTCCCTGGTGTCGCGGGAGGTGATCGCCGATTCCATCGAGACGGTGGCGGGGGCCGAGGGCTTCGACGGCCTGGTGGCCATCGGCGGGTGCGACAAGAACATGCCCGCGATGGTGATGGGCATGGCCCGGCTGAATCGCCCGTCGGTGTTCGTCTACGGCGGCACCATCATGCCCGGCATCTGGCACGGGCAGCCGGTGGACATCGTGTCGGTGTTCGAGGCGGTCGGGCAGCACGCCGCCGGGAAGATGTCGGACGCCGACCTCGCGGACCTCGAGCAGCACGCGTGCCCGGGAGCGGGATCGTGCGGCGGCATGTACACCGCCAACACCATGGCCTCGGCCATCGAGGCCCTGGGTCTGAGCCTGCCCAACAGCTCCGCGCAGGCCGCGATCTCGAACGACAAGCAGGCCGATGCCGAACGCGCCGGCGCCGCGGTGGTGGGCCTGCTTGGCCGCAACCTGCGTCCGCGCGACATCCTCACGCGGCGCGCGTTCGAGAACGCCGTCACCACGGTCATCGCGCTGGGCGGTTCCACCAACGCCGTGCTGCACCTGCTGGCCATCGCGCACACGGCCGGCGTGAAGCTGACGATCGACGACTTCACGCGCATCGGCCGCAAGGTGCCGGTGCTGGCGGACTTGAAGCCGAGTGGCAAGTACGGCATGGCCGAACTGGTGCGCATCGGCGGCCTCACGCCGCTCCTGAAGCGCCTGCTCGATCGCGGCCTGCTGCACGGCGGCACCATGACCGTGACCGGACGCACCCTGGCCGAGAACCTCGCGGGCGTGGCCGACTATCCCGCCGGGCAGCAGGTCGTGGTGGACTTTGCGACGCCGATCAAGAAGGACAGCCACCTGGTGATCCTCCGCGGCAACCTCGCGCCGGAGGGCGCGGTCGCGAAGATCAGCGGCAAGGAAGGCGAGCGCTTCGAGGGCCGCGCGCGGGTGTTCGATCGGGAAGAGCGCGCGCTCGACGCCATCCTCGCGGGCCGCATCCGGAAGGGCGACGTCGTCGTCATCCGCTATGAGGGCCCGCAGGGAGGGCCGGGTATGCGCGAGATGCTGGCACCCACCAGTGCCATCATGGGCCGCGGACTCGGGGCCGAGGTGGCGCTCATCACGGACGGGCGCTTCAGCGGCGGGACGCACGGCTTCGTGGTGGGGCACATCACACCCGAGGCGGCTCTGGGTGGACCGCTCGCGCTCGTGCGGAACGGCGACCGCATCGTCATCGACGCGGTGGCTCGCGTGGTTACGCTCGAGGTCCCCGCGCGGGAGCTGGCCGCACGGCGCAAGTCGTGGCGCCGACCGCGGGCGCGGTACACGCGCGGCGTGCTGGCCAAATATGCACGCCTGGTGGGTTCGGCGAGCGCCGGAGCGGTCACCGATCCAAATCCTTGAAGCAAAAAAGGCGGTCTGCCCCCCTTGCCAAAGGGGAGGCTTACGCATAGACTCCGCGGCGGCACGTTGTTCTTGGACGGGCCTTTGCGATGGACCCTGGGCGGGTGCCTGCGACCCGCGTCTTCGGGCGCGTCGTCTTGTCCGTGGCGGTACTGGTGCCGCGCACGGGCGCTGGTGGAGGAACAAGAATGAAAAGCCCCTTGAAGTATGTGGTCGTTGTTCTTGCAGTGCTGGTAGCCGCGAGTACCGCGTCCGCGCAGACGTTTACGGGCGGTCTGCGTGGCGCAGTGAGGGATGCCAACGGCGTCATCCCGGGTGTGACCGTGACCTTGTTGAACGAGGGCACGGGCGCCAGCCGTGATGCGGTATCGAACGAGCAAGGGCAGTACAACTTCGCTGCCGTGCCCCCGGGCAACTACACGGTGAAAGCCGAACTCGCGGGATTCAAGACCTTCGAGAACACGGGGCTCCGGATTGCCGCGCAGCAGTTCGTGACGCTCGACATCTCCCTCGAAGTCGGCCAGCTGCAGGAAACGATCACGGTCACAGGGGCGGCTCCGCTCATCGACACGTCGAACGCCACGGGCGGCGGCGTGATCAGCACCGAGCAGCTGTCGACGCTCCCGAGCGGCGGCCGGTCGGCGTTCCTCTTCGCCGTGACGCTGCCGACGGTGGTGGCCTCGGGCGACCCGCAGTTCAACCGGCAGCAGGACCAGACCAACGCGTCGCTGCTGTCGCTGGGCGGCGGCAC
>DAIRFN010000323.1:3404-5952 GCA_036795065.1 Vicinamibacterales bacterium | reverse complement strand
TGGCGTACGCATCTGCTCGCACATTACTGATGAATGCCAGGGCTGTGCGTAAATCCTCAAGCTGCTGGCGGGCATCACCGAGCCCACGAGCGGCGAGGTGGCATCGCATGGTCGCCTGGCCGCGCTGATCGAGCTCGGGGCTGGCTTCCATCCCGATCTCACCGGCCGCGAGAACGTGTTTCTGAACGCCACGCTGCTGGGCCTCCGGCGCCAGGAGGTGCTGGCCCGCTTCGACGAGATCGTCGCCTTCGCCGAGCTCGAGCGCTTCATCGACACGCCGATCAAGCGCTACTCGTCGGGCATGACCGTGCGGCTGGGGTTTGCCGTCGCCTCGTGCATCGAGCCCGACATCCTGCTCGTGGACGAGGTGCTCGCGGTGGGCGACGCCGCGTTCCGCCAGCGCTGTGTCGCCCGCATCCAGGACCTGAGGGCCAGGGGCACCAGCCTGCTGTTCGTGTCACACGATATGGGTCTCGTGAAGGCGGTCTGCCAGGAGGCGCTCTACGTCGAGGACGGCGCTATCCAATACGCGGGCGATACCGGTGAGACGATCGATCGGTACAACCGTGCGCTCGACCAGCGGAGGCTGGCCAGGTTGCAGCAGGGACACGAGAGCCCGGATGCCCACGGCATCGTGGAGATCGGCCGCGTCGAGATCCAGGACGGGCAGGGCCGGGCGGCGCGCGAGGTGGCGAGTGACGATCCGGTGGAGATCCGGATCTCGTACACGGCGTACACGCCGGTGCCGAAGGCCAATGTGCTGGTCCGGATGATGCGGTCGGACGGGCTCTCCTGCTTCGTGCTCCGCACGAGCCACGACGGCGTGCCCGTGGCGCTCGATCGCGGGACCGGCACGGTCTCGGTGTCCATCGATTCAACGCGGCTGTTCCCCGGGTCATACTACGCCGTCGTCTGGTTCCTGGACGCGAACGACGCCAATGGGATGAGCCGCGCCACGTCGGAGTGGTTCGAGGTGACCGGGCGGACCTCCGGTATCGACCATCACGACGGTGTCTTCGAGCCGGATCACCATTGGCGCGTCGCCCCGTCCCCGCCCGCCGGGGACGAGCTGGCGGCCATCGAGCCGCGGCCTCACGCGGCCGGGGCGTCGCGAGACTGACGTGTCCACTGCCACGATGAACCCACGCGCTGTCGTCAAGGACCGGGCGATCGTCTCCAGCCCCGGTGTCGCCCTCGACGTCACCCGCGCCTGGGCTGCTCGGACGCTGCGCGCGCGGTACCAGCAGTCGGCGCTGGGATGGGCGTGGGCCGTCGTGCAGCCCATCGCCATGGTCGCCATCTTCACGGTCGTCTTCACGCGGTTCGTGCGCATCGAAACCGGCGGCGTGCCCTACGTGCTCTTCGCCTACGCCGCGACGGTGCCGTGGACGTTACTGGCCAATGCATGGTCGGACATGGCGGCGTCGCTCGTGGTCAACCTCAACCTCGTGACCAAGATCGCGTTCCCCAGGGCCGCGCTGCCGGCCGCGGCGCTGGTGGCGCGGGCCGTGGATTTCGGCATCGGCATGGTCCTGTTGTTCGCGCTCGTCATCGTGTACGGCGTGCCGGTGACGGCGCTGTGGCTCTGGGTGCCGGTGATCGTCGCCGTGCTGTTGATCTTCGTGCTGGGGCTCGGGCTGGCCTCCGCGGCGCTCAACGTCTTCTACCGCGACGTCGATCCCGCCATCAGGCTGTTCACCCAGGTGTGGTTCTATGCGTCGCCGGTCATCTACCCCTCCTCGCTGGTGCCGGGCCAGTGGCGGTGGCTCTACTACGCCAACCCGATGGCGGGGGTGATCGATGCCCTCCGTGACGTTCTGCTCCACGGCCGCCCGCCGGGTATCACGCTCGTGGCCGCTGCCGGCATTGCCGTCGTCACGCTCGTTGCCGGCTACGCGTTCTTCAAGCGCGTCGAAGGTCGCCTGGCAGACGTCATCTGATGCCGGGTCCTCACATGCCGAACGAACCAGGCCCGCTGGTCAGCGTGGTCATCCCGGCCTTCAAGCAGGCCGCGTATCTGGCCGAGACGCTGCAGAGCGTGTTCACGCAGACCTACCGCAGCCTGGAAGCCATCGTCGTGGACGACGCGTCGCCCGACGATACCGCGGCGGTGATCGCGGCCAACGACGATCCACGGCTGGTCTACATCCGGCACGACACCAATCGCGGGCTCCCCGAGTCGCGCAACACGGGCATGCGCGCCGCTCGCGGGGAGCTGATCGCCTGGCTGGACGCCGACGACGTGTATCACCCGGAGAAGCTCGCAGCGCACGTCGCGTTCCTCCGGGCACATCCCGAGATCGGCTTCACCTACAGTGCCCGCTTCGAATGGAACCACTCGCAGAAGACGATTCGCGATCTGTTTCGCCCGCCGGTCAGGGCCGACCTGCTCGACCTTGTACGCGGCTTCCCGTTCTGTCCCAGCGAGGTGGTGGTGCGCCGCGAGTGGCCGTTCGCGGCCGGGCTCTTCGACCCCGCGCGCGGCTCGGCCGAGGACACCGACCTGCCGTGCCGGATGGCGCTGGCGGGGTGCAGGTTCGCCAGCGTC
>DAIRFN010000323.1:0-3394 GCA_036795065.1 Vicinamibacterales bacterium | reverse complement strand
CGATCGAGCCCTCAACTATCGCCGCTCTCACTCGGGCCGCGGCCGGCGAAACCTCGAGGGCCGGCTGGCTGACGTGAGCGGGGTGCTCGAAGCGGTGTTCGGCGATCCGCGCTGTCCCGATCACGTGCGGGCGGCGCGTGACACGGCCCTGAAGGTCCACCTGATGGATATCGTGTCGCTGTCCCTGCGTCAGGAGGAGACGGCACTGGCACAGGCGTCCGTGCTCCGCCTCGTTCGGATGGTTCCCGCCATGCTGGAGGGTGACCGTCCTGAGCTGCTCGCCTATCTCCTTGCGGAGAGCATCGCGGACGAGAACCTGGACCATGCGCGCATCCTCGACGTCGTCTTCGGCCAGCTGCCGAAGGAGACCGACCTGTCCGCGCATCGCGGCTGGGCGGTGGCACGTGGTCACCTGCTTCGCGGGGTGCGGCACACCCTGTGGGGCCGGCTGGCCGAGGGCGCGGCGCACTGCGACCGCGCCGCCGCGCTGGGAGCAGACGTCGATACGCCATTGATACAGATGCTGACCACTCAGGCCTTGAGCTACGAGCAGGAGTTCGGCGAGCCGGCGGCGGACGAGGCGGTCCAGAACCTCGCCGCAGCCCTGGCGCGTGTGGGTGGGCATGCGGCAGGCCGGCGGCTGCGTGGATCGATTGCCATCAACCGGGCCTTCCGCGACTACCGAGCCAACCGCCGCAGCGCCGTGCCCAGACGGGTCGCCGAGGCCGTGCGACACACACCGTCGCTGCTGGCCAATCGGGGTGTGCAGTCGATCCTGCTGCGGTCGCTGGTCGGTGGCGGGCCGGCTTCGACGGGCGCCGGCCTGCGCGGCCACGGGAGCGCGTGATGCGAGTGTGCATGTTGATGTACGACGTCCAGGACTTCGGCGGGCTTGAAGAGTACGCCATCAACCTGGCGACGGGGTTGCGGCAGGCAGGCCACGACGTGAGCGTGCTGTCGGTGCACTACATCCCGCCCGGGAACCAGTATGCCCGCCGCGTTCGCGCGGCCGGAATTCCCCTGGCGCAGCCGCCGCGATGGATCTCGCACCTCGCGGCCGACTGGGCCACCAAGGAGCGCGTGCTGGCGGCCGCCATGACCGTGGCGGCGCCGATCACGTGGGTCGCGGCCGCGGGCCTTGCGGTGGGACGCCGGCAGGGCTGGTCGTCGTCTCTGGCGAGCGCGCACGGCTGGCTGCGGCGGCAGATCATGACCCACGTCGTCGGGCCCAATCGCAGCCCCGCGCTCGGGCGCGCCATGCTGTGGTGGTGGCGCCTCCGCTGGCGCCCGGACGTCGTCCACATGCACGGGTACACGTCGAACCTGCTCTTCGCGATCGAGTGGGCGCATGCGCGGGGCCTGCCGGTGGCCTACCAGGAGCATCAGACCCCGGACGCGCAGTTCGATTGGTGGAAAGGCTTCGACCGTATCGTGAACAAGGCGAACCTCGTGGTGGCGGCGTCGGACATCAGCGCCGACAAGCTGCGATCGATCGCCGGTGTGACGCGACCGATCGTCGCGAGCGAGCCCATCATGCCGGATCCCATGGCAGCGGGATGGCGGCGGCCGACGCGCCCGCCGGGACAGGGGCCGACGCGGATGGTCACGCTGGCGCGGCTCTACGTGACGAAGGGACTGATCCACCTGCTGGACGCCATCGTGGACGTGCGCCGCACGCATCCCGACACCGTGTTCACGGTGTACGGCGACGGACCGCTTCGCGACGGGCTGCTCGCGGCCGCCGCGGCGCGGGGGCTGGACGGGCGCCAGATCTTCCAGCCCGCGTTCACGGATCGTCAGTCGCTGACGCGCATCCTCGGCGAGAACGACGTCTTCGTGATGTCCTCGATTCTCGAGGGACAGCCCCTCGCCCTCATCGAGGCCATGGCGCACGGGTGCCCCATCGTCACGACCACCGTCGGCGGCATTCCCGAGCTCATCCAGGACGGTGTGAATGGTCTGCTGTGCCCGCCCGCCGATGCCGCGAAGCTGGCCGACGCCATTCGCGTGATGATCGACGACCCCGCGCTCCGCGATCGCCTGGGCCGCGCCGTCCGGCAGTCCTACGAGAAGGGTCGGTTCTCGCCGGCGACCGTGTGCCAGACCTTCGTCCGGGCCTACCAGCAGGCCATCAACGCCTGATGCGTGTCGCGTTCTGCCCGCCGGAGCTCGGCTCGTTCCAGCGTGCGCTTCGCGGCGAGCCTACCAACGCCACATACCTGATTCAGGCCCTGGTGGCGTCACGCCTCCGCACCCGCGGCCACGCTCTCACCTTCATAGCGCCGCGCGACATCGGGGTGGAGATCTGCACCACCGATCCCGAGGTCGAGACGCCGGCACCCCGCGCCTGGTCGGCCACGTGGTGGTTCCGCGGCCTGGCCGCGGGCACCTGGCGCATCCAGCGCGCGGTCGGCGTGCCGTACCTGAACGTCTTCAACAACCTCGGGCTCTACGACGTGGGCCTGCGCTGCCTGCCCGGTCACGATGTGGTGTACCAGCGACATGCGCTCTATCGCGACGGCATCGCCCGGGGGTGTGCGCGGCTCGGCGTGCCGCACGTGCTCTTCGTCGAAGCCGACGAGATCCTCGAGCACGACCTGATGAAGACGCCCATCACGGGTCTGCTGCGGTGGCGCGCGGGGCGGATGTTCCGGCACAACCTGCAGGCCGCGGACCGCGTGATCTGCGTGTCAGAGCCGCTGAAGTCGCACCTGGTCGCGCGCTGGGGGGTGCCGCCCGACGCGGTCGTCGTGCTGCCCAACGCCGTGGACGCACAGGTCTTCCGGCCCGACGACGTGGACCGGAGCCGCGTGCGCGCGTCGCTCGGCATCGCCGGCGATGCGCCGGTCGTGCTCTTCGTCGGCAACTTCTACGAATGGCACGACGTGGAGACCGTGCTCGCTGCGATGGCCACGGTGGTCCGCGCGCATCCAGCGGTGCGACTGGTACTCGTCGGCGACGGCGCGACGAGGGTGGCCATGCAGCAGCGCGCCCATGCGCTCGGCCTGGCCGAGGTGGCGCACTTCACCGGACTGGTGGCGCACGCGGAGGTGCCGCAGTACATGAGCGCGGCGGATGTCGCCGTGGTGCCGTACCCCCGGCTGCCGCAGGAGGTGTGGCTGTCGCCGCTGAAGCTGTTCGAGTACATGGCGTCGGGCCTGGCCATCGTGGCCTCGGCCGCCGGCCAGGTGAGCGACGTGCTTCGCGACGGCGCCAACGCACTGCTGGTGCCGCCGGGCGACGCGGCGGCCATGGCCACGGCGTGTTCTCGCCTCATCGACGACAACGGGTTGCGGACGGCGCTTGGGGCACAGGCGCGGTCCGACGCGGTGCAGCGTCACTCGTGGGACGAGTACATCCGATGGCTCGAAGGGGTGTTCGAGGACGCGAGCCG
>DAIRFN010000061.1:0-19517 GCA_036795065.1 Vicinamibacterales bacterium | reverse complement strand
GGGATCCACGCCCTTGCGCGCGTGCGACAGGATCTCCTTGTTCCCCGATTCCAGGCCCCAGGCGATGTAGAAGCAGCCCGCCCTCGCCATCAACTGGAGCATCTCCTGGTCCACGAAGTCGACGCGGCTGTTGCACGTCCACGTGAGCCCGAGCTTCGCATCGATGAGCGCCTGGCACAGGCCCACCACCTGGTCGCGGTTCACCGTGAACAGGTCGGCGTACATGTGGATGTGTTTCACGCCCAGCGAGTGGAGCAGCGTGATCTCCTCCATCAGCCGCGCCGGCGACCGCAGGCGCATCGTCGGGCCATAGCTGACGTGCTTGATGCAGTAGGTGCAGCCGGCCGGGCATCCGCGGCTGGTGACGATGAAGCAGAAGGGGCCCTTGATGAGGGGCATCAGGTACTCTTTCAGCGGCAGCAGGTCGTAGCGCGGGACCGGCAGGTCGTCGAGGTCGGCGATGAACGGCCGGTCGGGATTCACGACAATCTCCTGGCCGCGCCGCCATACCAGGCCCTTGATGTTCGACACGTCGGGACGACCGTCCGGCCCGTCCCCAAGCGGCGCCGGGCGATAGGTGGCGTCGTGCTTCTCGAAGAGCGCGCGGATGTTGTCGGGCCTGTCGAACTGGCGGCCCTCGAGCCGGTCCACGAGATCCCGCAGCGTGAGGTCGGGCTCGCCGCGCAGGCCGTAATCCAGCGAAGGATAAGGCCTCAGCGTCTCGCGCGGCATGGGCGTGATGTGGGTGCCGAACGCCATGGTCACGGCGCCCACGCCCTTGGCCAGGAAGGTCCCGTACAAATCGTTTTGCAGCGTCGGCGCCGTGAGCTGCGTCACGTAATAGCGCGGGCGCTCGGCCCGCACGATCTGCTCGAAGGTGGGCCAATCCATCCGCTCGGCCACCGCGTCTACGACCCGCACGGTGTAGGTGGGGCTCAAGAGTGCCGCCATCTGTGCCAGCGACACCTGCGGCCAGATCATGTTCTCGCGCGAGCGACGACCCACGCGATGCTGCGAGCGAATCCAGATGGCGCCGTCGGGCGTCGGCGGGTTCACCAGCAGGACGTCCAGTCGCGAGGGCTCGGCCTGCCGCCGGGCGTACTGCTGCGCGATGGCGTCGGTATCGGGATGCTTCGCCGGCACGACGATGGTGCGCGTCTTCGTTCCCACGTTCCGGAGCGGGACGAAGGTCGTCGTTGTGGGGCGCTCGGGGTGATCAGACACGGGAGTCCTTCCGCGCGGCAGGGTCGGCCAACATCCGCGCGCTCAGCTCGCGCAGGACCGAGGCCATCAGCCACCATAGCACCAGTTGGATGCCGGTCAGCATGGCCATCGCGCTGGCCATGAGGTAGAGCCACAGACGCTCGATGGGCCATCCCCGAAGCGACAGCCAGAGGCTGGTCCCGGCCATCGTCAGACCGGCGATCCCGGCCACGAGACCGACCGGCAGGAAGAGCGTTTCCACCGGACGCGTCAGGATCGGCTGCCGGAACAACCCCTGGCGAATGGGTCGATTGTAAAAAAGGGAAACCAGGTAGTTGAAGCTGGCGCCCAGGGCGAACACGGTGACGCCCGCAACTCCGCAGACCAGGGCCGCGAACACCGCGAAGGTGCCGAGCGGGCCCAGCGTCGTGGTGCCCTGGAAGCGCATCCAGGCCAGGCCGGCCAGCGTGAGGCCCGCGATGGCCATGCCCCCAAGGCCCAGCGCGCCGAAGATGCGCACCGGGTTGTAGGCCAGCGCCGTGGTGACCATGGTGGTCAGGAAGCGCATGCCGTCCCGCGCCACGCTCAACTTCGAATCGCCCACGCGCTCGCGGTAGGGAATGGGCAACTCGACCAGGGTAATGCCTTCGTGGACCGCCCGCGTGCTCATCACGGGAGTCAGGTTCAGCCCGTCGGGCAGCGGCGACAGCAGGTCGAGCACCCCGCGCCTGAACACCCGCATGCCGCTGGCGCTGTCGGTGACGGTCGTCCGGCCGATGAGCGTGAGCAGGCTGGCGAAGAACGTGTTGCCCAGCCGCCTGACGGCCGGCATCTCGGTCTCGGCACCCGCCATGCGCGAGCCGATGACCAGGTCGGCGCCGCCGTCCAGGATGCCGGCGCACAGGCGGGGGAACTCCTCTGGGGGATAGGTGGCATCTGCGTCGAGGAAGCCGATGAGGTCGTAGCGCGCTTCCTCGAACCCGGCCTTCAGCGCCGCGCCGTAGCCACGGTTCTTCTGGCGGAACAGCCGCACGTCGGGGAAGCGGCCCACGATTTCCGCCGTGCGGTCGCTCGACCCGTCGTCCACGACGATGACCTCGAACGCTTCGACTCCCGAGCGCTGGAGGGCGTCACCGATCGACAGGCATCGCTGCAGGGTCTCGGCAATGGCACCCTCTTCGTTGTACGCGGGTATGCAGATGGACAGGCCGCGCCCGTTGGAGACCTCGTATGGGGCGGACAATCGGGCGGCGTAGGTGGCTGACGACATCTTCATGATCCGTGATGAACCGGAACGTCGCGAACGGGCCCTGGACAGGCTTCCGCCCCGTCAGTCACATCCATCCACGAGACGACACGACGGGCGCCGGTTGCGGGATGAAAGGCTGACACGGCGGGGAGGTTCGCGTATGGTTGCATAGTGCAAGCCAAGGGCCAGCGGGCCCTTCGGGGTCCCGAATGTAGGTAGGGGCACCCATCTGGCAGAGACGGACGCAGCCCGCCACGGGCCTCAGATACGGTGAGCCACACCGGAAGTCAGACATGGACGTGACTAAAGTCCACAGGGCCCGGCTTGTCGCCGCCTGACCGCATGCGCGTGCTGGTCGTTTCGTCGTGGTACCCCTGGCCGACGGACAACGGCAGCCGCCTGCGCATCGCCCACCTGCTGGAGGCCCTGGCCAGGAATCACTCGATTACATTGCTGTCGTTTGGCCGGGAGGACGGCCCTGAGCAGTTGGCGCCACTCCGACGGTTTTGCGCGACCGTACATGTGGTGCCCAATACGCCCCCGGGTCCCTTGGACTCGACGGGGTGGCTCTCTGCCGTACCCCGGTACTACGCGCAGACGAGGAGCCCCGAGATGCTGGCGCTCATCTCGGTTCAGGCACCCCTGCACGACGTGGCCCTGGGCATGCAGATCCGCGCCGCGTACCACCTGGTCGAAGCCCGCCCGCGCATCCCTGTCCTGTTCGAGGAGGTGGAGGTGGGCGCGGCCAGGCAGCCAGTGGCGGCGGGGCCCTCGACGCCCTGGCGGCGCGCGCGTCACGGGCTGACGTGGTGGAAGCACCGGCGCTTCCTGCGGCGGTTGATCGATCGGGTCGATCGAGTGACCGTGGTCTCGGTACCGGAACGGGACCACCTGATCGCCCTGGGGTGCGCTCCAGACCGTGTGGCCGTCGTGCCAAACGGGGTGGTCGTGCCCGATGGCCCCGTCGCCGCCCGCGCGCGGCTGCCGCAATTCATCTATCCCGGGGCGGTGACGTTCAGTGCGAACCTCGACGCCGTGTCGTACTTCGTCCGCGATGTCTGGCCACGCATCCGGCGCGCGCGCCCGGACCTCGAATTCATCGTCACGGGTGAAACGACGGGCGTGGATGTGAGCGCCCTGGCCGCGGTCGAGGGCGTGCGATTCACGGGACGTCTGCCCGAAGTGGACTCGCACATTTCCGTCAGCCTGGCCTGCGTGGTGCCGCTGCGCGTCGGCGGCGGCACGCGATTGAAGGTGCTGCACGCCATGGCGCTGGGCACGCCGGTGGTGTCGACCTCGAAGGGGATCGAGGGCCTGGACCTGGAGCCTGAACGGGACGTGCTGCTGGCCGACACCGCGGAGGCCCTGGCCGCGCAGGCGCTGCGCGTCGCGAGCGACGAGGCCTTGGGCCAGCGACTGGCGGTGGCGGCGCGCGAGCGCGTGCGCGAGGCCTACACGTGGGAGCGAAGCGCCGCCGTACTGGCGGACCAGGTCCAGAAGCTGCGCGCACCCGCCGGCGCATGACCCTGCCGCTCACCACCCCGGCAGCAGGTTGAACGCGAACATCCACCCCTGCCGCGGCCGCTGGAACGGCCGCACGATATCGAACTCGCCGATCATGAAGCCGAGGATGTTCACGCGCAGCGCCACGCCCGCAGACGCCACGCCTTCACGCGAGCCACCGAGGAGTCTTGGTGTCTGGTCGCGGGTCCAGGCCACGCCCGTGTCGGCAAAGAGCGCCACCTCCACGGGCACGGGCCCGTACATGCTCCGCGACAGGCCAAAGGGCCGCAGCAGGGGAAAGCGCAGCTCCACGTTGCCGACCAGCATCTTGCTGCCGAGCAGCTGGTCGATGGCGGGGCAATCGCTCCAGGCGACGGGCTGGCACTCGCTCCCCTCGACGGTCCCGACGTCGTAGCCCCGCACGAGGCTCGGGTACCCGATGTACATCGGATAGAGGCGCGGGTCCTCGCCACCCGTGCCATAGCGGCCGTAGTGCATGACGCGAAACGCCAGGGTGTAGAAGGGCACCGGCATCACGTACTGCCGGTAGTCGGCCAGCAGGCTGGTGAAGTTGATGCTGCCAAAGGTGGGGCTCGCCTCCAGCCGGTATCGTCGTCCGTTGATCGGGCTGGTGGCGCCGAAGCTGGCCGTGTCGAAGACCAGGGCGGCGGACGAGGTGCCGAGGGTGACCGATTCGGCCAGCTGGGTCGTCTCGGTGGTGTCCTGGTAGATCTCGCCGGTGAGGAGCGAGTACGACGTCGTCCGGACGATCTGCTCGAACGAGATATGGCCGATGCCGCCCTGGAACTCCAGGCGACGCGCGCGGTTGAACGGATAGGCCACGACGCCCGACGCACTGCGCTCGGTCTGGCGGTAGATCAGCAGTCGGTCGGTCTCGACGAGATCGCCGTTCGGCACCTGCTCTACCGCGTACTGGAACGCGCCGCTCAAGTACGGAAACTGGCCAGCGGTGGCGCCCCAGGTCCAGCGGTGTTCGCGGTCCAGGTAGGCCACCTCCGCCCCGATGTCGTTCGGGCTGAAGCCTCCGCCGATGCCGGAGTTCACCTGCACGGCCGTCCCGAGCAGGTGATTCTCGAGCATGTCGCCGAAGTAGAGGCTGAGGCCGCCGCCGAACGAGGTGCCGAACTGGCTCACGCCCACGCCGGCCGTTGGTTGAGCCACGCCCTCGAGCGCGAGGCTGGCCTTGTACGGCTCCGTCGTGAACGTCGAGGGATCGACGGCGCCCAGCATTGGATCGGCCAGCGCCGTCGCCACGTCGCTCGGCACGCGGTCCATGGGCGGCAGGTGCGCCGCCCCGGCGGGGAACGGCTTCACCGCAATCGCCCTGATGCCCGACGGCTCGCGGTGGTAGATGTGGTATCGGCCGTCGTCGTACACCGTCGCCGCGATGGCGCCCGTGCGTGACGCCACCGACACAGCGGGGCTCGAGGCCGTGATCCCGCTGACGCCGGTGCCAACCGCGGTGAGTTGCTCCACGGCGCCGGAGTCGAGGTTCTTCCGATAGAGATTTGGCACGCCGTGCGGCTCCGCGATGAAGTACAGCGTGCGGGAGTCGGGAGACCACTGCGGGTTGATGTGCTTTCCCGAATCGAACGCGGCCACGGGCTCGACGGCGCCGCTGGCAGGATCGAGCAATGCCAGGCGGTAGTCACCGATGGACAGCGTGTCGAGATTGGCCGAGAAGCGATCCGTGGCGAACGCGATACGCCGCCCGTCGGGGGACCACGCCGGCTGAAGGTCCGAGTAGGCGTCGCTCGTCAGGCGGCGCAGCGTGCCGGCCCTCAGGTCGTACACGAACAGGTCGGTTAACCCCTGTTTCATTCCCGTGAAGGCGATGGCCTGCCCATCGGGCGACCAGGTCGCGTTGAAAATCTCGTCCACCTCCTCGATGCTGACCTCACGATCCTTCCTCCCGGTGCTCGCCTCGAAAATGGCCAGGGCCGGATGGCCATTCACCACCGTGGCCGCGGCGATTCTCCGGCTCTCGCGGTCCCACCCGCCGGCCGAGTAGATGAACTGCAGGCTCGAGAAGTGCGGGTTGGTGGCCGTCCGCGTCAATCGGCGAACGATCTCCCCAGTCGCTGCCTCGGCGAGATAGAGATCGATCGACAGGAAGTCGCGATCGGACAGGAACGTCATCCACCGGCCATCCGGGCTGAGCGATGGCCCCACGTTGAGTGCGCCGCCCAGTTCCTGCCCCGTGATGGTCAACTGCCCGGTTCGGTCCGGCGGAGTGGCGGCCGCCAGAATGGGCTCGTACTGGGTGCGCAGCGCGGTGTGCCACTGGGTGGACAGCTCCTTGGTGGTGATCCCCAGAACCTGCTCGATGGCGGCCTCGGCGCCGCCGGCCGCGAGGGCGGTGAGGAGCATCGATGACACCATCTCGTCGCCCCAGCGCCCGCACACATAGGCCCAGAAGGCGTGACCCCAGCGGTACGGGAAGTAGTCCGGGTCTTCCAGGTCACCGACCGCAGGGAGCTCTTCCTGCTGGACCGCGTCGCGCATCCACATGGCGGTGTTCGGGTCCACGGGCCCCAGGGTCAGGTACTCGGCCATGCCCTCGACGAACCAGAGCGGCAGGCGGGACAGGCCGTACTCGTCCGGCCGGCGATCGGCCGGGGCGGCCATGTCGAACTGAAAGGCGTGCACCAGCTCGTGGCCGACGACGTGATCCGTGTCGGTCAGCGCGCCGGCCAGCGGCAGGATGATCCGGCGGCGCAGCGGCTCGGTGACCCCGCCGGTGCCCTCGCCGAGCTCGCCACTGATGATGTTGGTCTGCTCGAAGTCCACGTGGGACGCGTAGAGGATGAGCGGCTGGCGTCCGTGGAGCTGGTGGTCGAAGACGCGCTCGAGCCGGGCGTTCCAGCGTTCGGCCATGCGGGCCGCCAGGTCCACCCCCTCGCGTTCGGACGGGTAGTAGAAGATGTCGAAGGTCTCGGTCTTCAGCACCTGGAAGTCGAACCTGTGGTACTGGACCTTGTTGCGGCCGAAGTACTGGGCTGCGGCCGGCGTGCCCTGAAGCACGACCGCGAGGAACGCGAGACCCAGGAGCAAGTGACGGCCGGGCCTGGCTGCCGACATGGTGAAATCTCCCTGTGGACGAGGGAGCAAGAAGCGTGCCCCGGCATGAGGGCGAAATGACGCCCGCGGCCGGGTATGGCCGTTCGTGTCGCCCGAGGGAGCACGGCGCGTGACGGGATCTCGTCGGGGGTGATGCAGTCCTTCGGACCTGGCTGTTCCGTTGATATTCTGGGGGCCGCGACCCATGCTCCCACGCCTTCGTTTCGCTCCCTCCCCCACCGGATACCTCCACGTCGGCGGCGCCCGCACGGCGCTCTTCAACTGGCTCTACGCCCGGCGTCACGGCGGCACGTTCATCCTCCGCATCGAGGACACCGACGTGCAGCGCTCGTCCTGGGAAATGGTGAGCGGCATCCTCGACGGATTGAAGTGGCTGGGCCTCGACTGGGACGAGGGCCCCGAGGTGGGCGGGCCGCACGCGCCCTACTTCCAGTCCGAGCGGCTCGAGAGATACCGTGCTGCCGCCCGCGCCCTGGTGGCGAAGGGCCTGGCCGTCGAAGACGAGGGCGCCATCCGCTTCAAGGTGCCGCCCGGCAGGACGACCTTCACCGACAGCGTGCACGGGCTCATCGCGTTCGAGAACGAGCACATCGAGAACTACGTCATCCTTCGCTCGGATGGGCACCCCACCTACCACCTCTCGGTGGTCGTGGACGACATCGACATGCAGGTGACGCACGTCATCCGCGGCGACGATCACATCTCGAACACGCCCAAGCACGTGCTGCTGTTCCAGGCCTTCGGCGCCACGCCGCCGGTCTTCGCACACGTGCCGCTCATCATGGGCACCGACAAGAAACGCCTCAGCAAGCGGCACGGCGCCACGTCGGTGATGGAGTACGAGGCACAGGGCTACCTGCCTGAGGCGCTCGTCAACTTCCTGGCGCTCCTCGGCTGGGGCACGGGCAGCGACGACGAGCTGTTGTCGCGCGACGAGCTGGTCTCGCGCTTCACGCTCGAGGGCATCTCGGGCGGCAACGCCGTCTTCAACACCGAGAAGCTGGACTGGTTCAACCACCAGTACCTGCTGCGCCTCGGCGACGATGAGCTGATCGCGCGCCTGCGCTCGAGGCTCGAGGCCGCGGGCTACTGGCGCGACGCCCTCTTCGGCGACGAGCGCGACTGGTTCGTGAGCGTGCTCGGCCTGCTCAAGCCGCGCGCGAAGAGACTGAACGAGTTCATCGACCAGCTCTCGCCCTTCTTCGCCGACCCGGAGGGCTACGATGATGAGGGTGTCAGGAAGCACCTCTCCACGCCCGGAATGGCCGATCACGTGCAGGCGCTGCGCGACACCTGGGCGAAGGTGGAACGGTTCGCCGCGCCCATCCTCGAGCGAGACCTGCGCGCGCTGGCCGAGCGCCGCGGCCTGAAAGCGGGCGCGCTCATTCACGCCACGCGCCTGGCGCTGACGGGTCGGATGGTGAGCCCCGGCCTCTTCGAGATGCTGGAGCTGGTCGGCCGCGAGCGGGCGCTGGCGCGCATGGACCGGCTCGTCGCGCACCTGGCAGGGGCGGCATGACGGCCCCGTATCAGGGCCTCGTCGCGCAGCTCAGGACGGCGTTCCCCGCGCCGGTCTCCGACCGGATGCACGACGCCTATTTCGTCTTCTCGTTCCTCCGCGCGCTCGATCAGGTGGATGCGTTGAAGTCGGCCGCGCCCATGCTGGGCAGCCCGGTGGAGCTGGACTACGGCGCCGCCCGGCGAAAGCGCGTGCCCGACGACCCGAGCACGCTCGAGGCGGTCACTGTCGACCTGGTGCACTACCTCTCGGGCATGTTCATCTGGGGCCACCCGCGCGCGCAGATCAACGTGGTGCCCTCGCCCACCATCCCCAGCATCATCGGCGGGCTGCTGCCCTCCATCTACAACCCGAACCTCGTCAGCGAAGAGTCGTCGAGACAGGTCCTGCTGGCCGAAGTCGAGGCGCTCGCGATGACGGCGGCGCTGATGGGCTACGACGCCGAGCTCTCGGACGGCGTCTTCACCTTCGGCGGCACGGGGACGATGCTCTACGCCGCCAAGATCGGGCTGGAGAAGGCCGTGCCTGGCGTGCGTCGCAAGGGCCTCCGGACGCTGGCGGTGATCGTGTGCTCGGAGCGCGCGCACTACGCCTGCCTGACCGTGGCCAACTGGCTCGGCATCGGCGAAGAGAACGTCGTCTTGATCCCGGCGACGGACGACAACCAGATGCAGGTGGAGCTGCTGGCGCCCTGCCTGCGCGACATCGTGGCGGGCGGCCGCCGCATCGCGTGCATCGTCGCCACCATGGGCACCACCGACGCGTTCGGCCTGGACGACCTGGCCGCCATCGTCCGCGTCCGCGACGGGATCGTGCGCGAGCAGGGGCTCGACTACGTGCCGCACGTGCACGCCGACGCGGTGATCGGGTGGGCGTGGAGCGTCTTCAACGACTACGACTGGGACGTGAACGCGCTCGGGTTCCGGCACCGCACGGTCCGCGCGCTGGCAGGCACGTCGCGCCGGATCCGCCACCTGGGCCTCGCGGATTCCATCGGCGTGGACTTCCACAAGACAGGGTTCACGCCCTACATCTCGAGCGCGGTGCTGCTGAAGGACAAGCGCGACTTCGCGCACCTGACACGCGCGGACGTGGACACGCCCTACATCTTCCAGTCGGGCGAGCGGCATCCGGGCAAGTACACGCTCGAGACATCGCGCTCGGGCAGCGGGCCGCTGGCCGCGCTGGCCAACCTGCGGCTGTTCGGCACGCGCGGGTTCCAGGCCCTGCTGGGCCACGTCGTCACCATGGCAGAGGAGCTGCGCGAGCAACTGGAGGGGCACTCGGCCACCACGGTGATGAACGGGGACAACTTCGGACCGGTGACGCTGTTCCGCGTCTACCCGGACGGGGTGGATACCTTCAGCATTCCCGAACAGGAGCGGCACGACCCGGCGATGCGCGAGACCCTGCGGCGCCACAACGACTACAACCGCCGCATCTTCGAGCTGATCCAGGCCGACGCGCTGCAAGGCAAGGGCGTGGTCATCTCGCTCACCGACTGCTACCGCACGAGCGACGATGGCGAGCCCATCAACGCGCTGAAGTCCTATATCCTCAGCCCGTTCTCGGAGACGCGGCACGTGCAGGCCGTGCTCGAGTCGATCTGGAAGGCCCGCAGGGAGGTGGAGTGGCCGTGAAGACGAGACGCCGGGACTTCCTGAAGGCGGCAGCAGCACTCACCGCGCTGCCGCTGTCTCCGAACCTCCGTGCTGTGAACGACCGTGCTGTGAACGACCGTGCGTTGAACGGCCGTGCGTCGAACCAGCGTGCCGAGCCTGACTATGTGGTGATCGGCGCGGGCTCGGCGGGCTGCGTCCTGGCGCATCGCCTGTCCGCCAACCCCTCGGTGCGTGTCACGCTCATCGAGGCCGGCACGTCCGGGGAATCCGATGCCGCCATCACGACGCCCGGCCGCTGGGTGTCGCTGATGGGGTCGCAGTACGACTGGGGCGACCGCACCGAGGCCGTGGCGGGCATGGACAACCGTCCGCTCGCCTTCCCCCGCGGCAAGGTCCACGGCGGGTCGAGCGCGATCAACGCGATGACGTTCATCCGGGGAGATCGCCGCTGCTTCGACCGCTGGCGCGACCTGGGCAACCCCGGCTGGGGATATGACGATGTGCTGCCGCTGTTCAAGCGGCTGGAGAAGAACGAGACGGGAGGGAATGAGTATCGCGGCGGTGACGGCCCTCTCGCGGTGTCGGGCTGCTACGACCCGCACGCGGCGCATCGCGCCTTTCTGACAGCCGCCATCCATACCGGGTATCAATCCGACGCACGCTTCGACTTCAACCGGCCTATTCCCCAGGGTGCCGCCGGCTACGTCCAGAAGAACATCCTGGACGGGCAGCGCCACAGCGCCGCGGCGGCCTTCCTCGTGCCGGCGATGGCACGGCCGAACCTGGTCGTGCACTCGCGCAGCGTGGCCACGAAGCTCCTCATCGAGGGCGGCCGCGTGGTGGGCGTCGAGTGCCTGCGCGAGGGGCAGCGCGAGATCGTGCGGGCCTCGCGCGAGGTGATCCTGTGCGGTGGGGTGATCGCGTCGCCGCAGCTCCTGCTGCTGTCGGGCATCGGGCCCGCCGATCACCTGCGGACGCACGGCATCGCCGTCGTGGCGGACGTGGCCGGCGTCGGCGCGAACCTCCAGGATCACCTGAAGCTCTCGATCCGCTGGCAGGGCAAGACGGAGCTCCCGGGCTCGACCGTCACCGCGGGGCTGTTCACGCACTCGAACCCGATCGAGGCCAGCACGCTCCCGGCCGACCTGCAGTTCTACGTCGGCCGGGGCACCGATCAGCCGGACCGCTCCGTGACCATCACGGTGTCGCTCACCCAGCCGAAGTCGCGCGGCGAGGTGCGGCTCCGCTCCGCGGACCCCCAGGCCGCGCCACTCATCCGCGCGAACTACCTGCAGGAGCAGGCGGACGTGCAGGCGCTGGTGCGTGGCGTGCACCTGGCGCGGTGGTTCGCCAGCGTGTCGGTGTACGATCCCATCCGCGGCGACGAGCTGGAGCCGGGCGCCGCCGCGAAGGCCGACGCGGATCTCGAGCGCTTCGTGCGGCGCGCGGCCGACACCATCTACCATGCGGCCGGCACGTGCCGCATGGGGCCCGCGTCCGATCCGATGGCCGTCGTCGATCCGCAGCTGCGCGTGCGCGGCGTGGAGGGGCTGCGCGTGGCGGACGCGTCGATCATGCCGGAGATCGTCAACGCCACCACGCACGCGGCGTGCGTGATGATCGGCGAGAAGTGCGCGGAGCTGGTGAAGGGGTAGAGAGTGCTGAGTGCAGGGTGCACAGTGCTGGGTGCGAGTGCTGGGTACCGGGTGCAGAGTGCGGATGCAGAGTGCCAGGGCGAGGGTGGGCCACGTCACGGCGCGGTGGTAGAACCGCCGGCGTCGCCGCGTCGTCCTGATCGGTATGTCGTCGTCGTTTCAATTCTTCGGTTCGTGCGCCCTGGTGCTCTCGTTCGCTCTTTTCACGGCCTGTGACGAGTCGTTCACCGGTCCCACCTATCCCCTGGACAGCCGGTTCACGCTGGCGCCCGGCGAGACGGCGGGCATCGAACGGGCAGGCATCCGCGTGCAGTTTTATGCAGTGGAGGGCGACTCGCGGTGCCCGGCGGATGTGCTGTGCATCCAGGGCGGCGATGCGCTGGTGAGAATCTCGGTGCTCACGAGCGACGGCCAGAGCGACTACGAACTCCACACCGGCGACATGCAGCCGGTGCGGCACGACGCGCTGACGATTGCGCTCGAGGAGCTCGCGCCCTACCCGTTCAGTTCCCGGACCATCGAACCGGACGACTACCGCGCCACGCTGCGCGTGACGCGATAGAGGACGCGAGGAGCGATTCGCGCGAGCCCCCTGCCTCGTGGATGGCGGTGCGGGGAGCTCGAGGGCGCGTCTCGGTGTCACGGTCTGCGCAACAGGCGTTCGAGCTTCTCGACCCGCTCTCGCAGCTCGGCGTTCTCGCGTTCGAGCCGCTGGCTGCGCTCGTCGAGTGCGCGCGTCCGCGCCTCGAGCGCCTGGGCCGCCGCCAGCGCCACGCCGTCGGCATCGATCATGTTGATGCGCAGCGGGTTCTCGCCCAGCCCGAACGCGGCGTGGAAGTCCTGCGCCATGGGCCCGATGTGGCGCACCGAGCCCGGTTGATCCTTGTAGCTCCACTCCGGAATGGACATCCGGGCGATCTTCGCCAGCAGGTCCTCGCTATCGAGGTCGCGGAACTGTTCCTTCGCGTTGCGGTCCGACAGCACGGTCCACCCGCCGCCACCGATCGGCAGCTCCACGCCGATGGTGTTCGCGACGTTCGTATAGAACCCCACGCCCCCCGTGGCGCGGACCACGAACTGGTTGGGTGCGAAGTCGAGCTGTCGTGTCGACGTTGCGGTGTCGCCCCACACGAACGACCCGACGAACCTGGCGTGTGCGTTACCGAAGGCGAAGGTCGAGGTGTTTGCGGCGGCGGCGTTGGATCCGCCGGCGAGGGAGTACGCGCCGGAGGCCAGCGTGCCCGAGCCCATCGCCACGGCGTTCACGCCGCTCGCCACCGTGGTGTAGCCCATCGCCATGCTGTTCGGCCCGCTCGCCGTGGTGGACTCCCCCGTCGCCACGCTGTTGGTGCCATTGGCGACCGTATTGACGCCCATCGACGTGCTTCTCGCGCCCTGAGCGCGGGTACCGGCGCCCATCGCGGTGCTGGTGGTTCCGCTGGCAATGGTGCCAAACCCCATCGACGTGCTGAACGCGCCCGTGGCCTGCGTTTCCTGTCCCATGGCGGTGCTGCTGGGTGCGGTCGCGGACGTGATCGCGCCAAGCGCGGTGCTGTAGGCGCCGGTGGCGATGGCATCGAAGCCGAGCGCCGTGCTGTACACCCCGATGTTCGCATCGTCCCAGTAGGGCCCCGTGACGGTGCCGGCGCGGAACGCCGACTTGCCGGGGTACCACATCATCCGGGTGCCGATGTTGCCTGCCGGCGCGGTGCCCGTCCCGAAGGTGCCGCGCGCCACGAACCCTCCGTCCGTCAGGAACCCGAAGTTGCTCGGGATCACCGACGGAGACGACGTCGGGCGCGGGCTTCCACCGGTACCCGCGCCTGGAGTCAGCACGAAGCTACCGGAGTTCCCTCCACCATCACGCCAGGTTCCACTGAGCGTGCTGAGGGCGATGGCCGCATCCACGGGGACAGGGAAGCCGCCAGGCGTGGAGACGATGTTCAAGCCGAAGCCGATCGTCCCGTCAGGGTTCGGGAAGGCCGTGCCGATGACCGAGCTCTGGTCGGCTCCCGCCCCACAGCGGTCGTCAGTGCCTTCCAGGCGGTACACCGATCCCACCTGGGTGACCACGACGGTCACGATGTTGCAATAGGGCTGGAGTTGCCAGCGGAACGAGCCGAGCGGCTGCGCATCGGCGAGGGTCGCCATCGCCAATATCGAGGTAACGACGGTGAACGCAGGCAGTAGACGGTTCATGGTGTCCTCCGGCAGCCGTGAGATGGCTCTATTGGATAGATCGGAACCGGGCCGCCGATCCGGACACCCACTTGCGCTACCCTAACGGTCGAAGCCCCCGGCATGGACAGGCCCACGGACACGTCGATCGCCTTGTTGTTCGCCTCGGCGGAGCGTGGCGACCCCGCCTCCGGTTCCGCGCTGTTCGCAGCGCTCTACACGGAACTGCACCGGATCGCCCAGCGGGAGCTGGGGCGCCAGGGCTGGGGCGTCTCCATCGGCGCGACCAGCCTGCTGCACGAGGCCTATCTCGACCTGTCCCGCAAGGACGCCGACGCGTTTCCAGACCGCAACCGGTTCATGGGCTACGCTGCGCGCGTGATGCGCGGCCTCATCGTGGACTACGCCAGGAACCGCCAGGCTCTGAAGCGCGGCGGGCAGTTCGAGCTCACGGCGCTCTCCACCGACGCCCTCGACGTGCGCGTGGACGACCGGGAGCTGACGCGCGTCAGCGAGGCGATGGACGAGCTCGCCGACCTCGAGCCGGATCTCGCGGAGGTCGTGGACCTCAAGTACTTCTGCGGCTTCTCGTTCGAGGAAATCGCGGCGATGAAGAACCTGTCCGAGCGCACGGTGCGACGGCACTGGACGAAGGCCCGCGCCTACCTGCATACGGCCATTCGCGATACCGCGCTTCCCATGTAGGGCGACAGCATGGGCCAGAATCGTCGCGCGAGCTGGCAGTCGGCCAGTCCCTATCTCGACACGGCGCTCGACCTCCCGCCGGAGGAGCGCGCCCGGTGGCTGGCCTCGCTCCGGAGCGAGTCGCCGGAGCTGGCCGCGCAGGTGGAGCGCTGGCTGCGCGAGTGCCAGGCGGTCGAAGGGGACGAGTTCCTCGAGGGCGCGGCCGAGGTCGAGCCGGCCCGGTCTGCCCTGGCGGGCCTGCAGGTGGGCGCTTACCGCCTGGTCGAGCCCATCGGCCATGGCGGCATGGGCAGCGTCTGGATGGCGGAGCGCACCGACGGCCGCTTCGAGGGGAAGGTGGCCGTCAAGCTGCTGAACGCCGCATTGGTGGGCCGCGCCGGCGAGGAGCGCTTCGCTCGCGAGGGCCGCATCCTGGCCCGGCTCGCGCACCCGCAGATTGCGCACCTCCTCGACGCCGGGGTGTCGTCGATCGGCCAGCCGTATTTGGTGCTCGAGCACGTCGAGGGCGAGGAGATCGATCGCTACTGCGATCGCCGGGGCCTGGGCGTGCACGATCGGGTACGCCTGTTCCTCGATGTGCTCGCCCCGGTCGCGCACGCGCACGCCAACCTCGTCGTCCACCGCGACCTGAAACCGTCCAACGTGCTGGTCACCGGGAGCGGGCAGGTGAAGCTGCTGGACTTCGGCATCGCGCGCCTGCTCGATGCCGACGACAGCGCTGGTCGCGCGCCGCGCCTCACGCGCGAGGACGATGCGGTGCTGACGCCCGCGTACGCGGCACCCGAGCAGGTGAGCCGGGGCGAGGTGACCACCGCCACGGACGTCTACGCCCTGGGCGTGCTGCTGTACGTGCTGCTGACCGGACGTCACCCGGCCGGTGACGCCCTGACGTCGCCGGCAGCGCTGCTCGACTCGATCGTGTCCGTCGAGCCGCCGAAGATGTCATCCGTCGCGCCCGCCGCCGCGGCACGGCTGCTCCGCGGCGATCTCGACACCATCGTCGCGCAGGCGCTCAGGAAAGAGCCGGGGCGGCGCTACCAGAGCGTGACGGTGCTGGCCGACGACCTGCGCCGCCACCTGCAGCACGAGCCCGTCAGCGCGCGCGCCGACGCCTACACGTACCGCGCGGCCAAGTTCGTCCGGCGCAATCGCACGGCGACGGCCATGGGCGCCGTGGCCGTGGTCGTCCTCGTGGGCGGCGTCGTGGCCACCAGCTGGCAGGCGGCCCGGGCCGCGGCCGAGCGCGATTTCGCGATGCGGCAGCTCGCGCGCGCCGAGTCGATGAACGACCTCAACACCTTCCTGTTGTCGGATGCGGCGCCGCACGGCAGGCCCTTCACCGCCGGCGAGCTGCTCAACCAGGCCGAAGCGTTGCTCAATCGGCAGTCGGCGGGTACGGCCGACGACGTCACGGTGGAGTCGCTCATCTCCATCGGCCGTCAGTACCGATCCCAGGACGAGGACGCCAACGCGCGCCGGGTGCTGGATCGCGCGTACGAGCTGGCACTGGGCCTCCCGCCCGACCGGGCGTCCACGCGGGCGAAGGCGGCGTGCGCGCTGGCGAGCGCGCTCGTGCGCGGCGACGATGTGCCGCGGGCGCGGGCGCTCATCGACGAGGCGCTGGCCGCGATGCCGACCGATCGCACCCCGGTGCTCGACCGGGTGTTCTGCGAGCAGTGCGCGAGCGAGGTGATGATGGAGGCCGGCGAGGCCGAGCGCGGCATCGAGCACGCGCTGACGGCCGAGCGGCTGGCCGCGGCCTCGGGCCTGGGCTCGGGGCTCCTCAAGATGACGCTCGCCATGGACGTGGCGGAGGCCTATCGGATGGCGGGCAGGAACGCGGAGGCGAGCGCCGCGTTCGAGGTGGCGTTTGCGCGGTTGACGGCCCTTGGCCGCGAGCGGACCGAGAAGGCCGGAACATTGCTGAACAACTGGGGCCTGGCCCGCTTCCTCCTGGGCCACCCCGTCGAAGCGGAGCAGATGTTCCGCCGCGCCGTCGACATCGCCAGCGCCGACGGGGCGGGTGCCAGCGTGTCGCCGATGTTGACGTTGAACCTGGCACGCACGGTGATTGAGAACGGTCGCGCGGCGGAAGGACTGGAGATGGCCGAACGCGCCGTGGACGACGCCCGGAAGGCCGGGGACCAGTTGGTCGAGGTGCAATCGCTGCTGGTGCGGAGCGCGGGCAATCGCGAACTGGGCCATTTCTCCCGGTCGGACGAGTTGCTCGCGCAATTCGAGCGCGTGCAGAAGGAGCGTGGGATGCCCTCGGATCACATCGCCTTCGCGGCGCTGGCCTCCGAGCGGGCGGCGGTGGCCCTGGGGCGAGGAGATTTCTCAGCGGCGGCAGCGGCGGCGGACAACGCCGTGGCCATCGCCGAGGCAAGTCGACAGGCCCGGGATGCCCTGCCCCGCATGCTGTTGCGGCGGGCCAACGTGGCGCTGGCCGCTGGCCGCATGGCGGTGGCCACCACGGATGCGACGCGGGCGTTGGCGCTCGAGCAGGCGATGAGCGAGCCCGGGAGTCGGACGTCGAGACTCGGCCGATGCTACCTCGCCCTCGGAGAAGCGCACCGCGCTGAGGGCCGTTCAGCCGAGGCGCGGGCGACGCTCGCCGACGCCATCGCGCACCTGGAACCCTCGCTGGGCGCGGACCACGTACTGACGGTTCGCGCACGCGAATTGCTGGCCGCGCTTCGGCCGGGCTAGTCGCGTCGCCTTTGTCTTCCTTTTCTCGCTGCGAGAACACTCTTGGGGGGGTCGGGAACACCTGGGGTTCGAGGTGTTCCCTGTCGCGGGCGGGGCGACCTAGGACTTCGCCTCGCGCACCGTGATTTCAGTGGCCACGCGGTTCGACCCCGATCCCGTGAAACGGACGCTCACGTGAGTGGGCGTGGTGTTTGCCAGTCCGGCGACGCTCTTCTGCGCGCCGCTGACCTTGGTGCTGTCGGTATAGGCCAGCTGCTCTTCCTTCCCGTCGGCCGTCTTCACCACGATCATCCTGGCCATGGTGTCCACGCGCACGAGTTCGCCCTCGAGGGTCGTCACGGGCGATGACTGGACGATGCGAAGCACGGGAGTCCTGGTGGGCGGCGGCTCCTGCGCCAGGGCCTGCGAACTCCCGAGAACGGTCGCCAGCGCCGCGGCGCCGGCCACGATGAACGCTCGAGTGATGCTCATGGTCATTAACCTCCTGAGCGGGTGATGAGCGAAGACCGTGCCAAGGGATTTCGAGCCCGCCGGGAAGGAAAGCGGGCTTGATTGCTGTCGAGGTTCGCGGATGAGCTGCAGGGGTGGGAGAGTAGTTCGTTCCTCAGGGCTGGTATTCTTTGCATAGCCAGCGCCCGCGAGGCGTACGTGGTGCAAGTGGACGATGCGGTCCTGGCGCTGTTCGCGGCAGACGAGGTCGAGGCCGCCATTGCGCACGAGCTGGGGCACGTCTGGGTGTTCGCATCAGCCGTACCTCCAGACCGAGCGGCCCGCCAACGACCCGACACATGACCGTGGCGAAACTGCCCCGCGCGGGGCTGGTCCCGGGGCCGAACCGCGCCCGGTCGGGGCTGACGAGGGCCGTGCGGCGTGGGTTTTCAAGCCCTGCGCGGGCGGTCGCGGCTTGCAGGCCGCGTGGCCCCCCACTATAATTAGAGGTTCCGGCCGTTCTTGGGAGGTCGTTCAACGGTAGGACACCGCGCTCTGGACGCGGTTATCGGGGTTCGAATCCCTGCCTCCCAGCCAAATTCTCGCTATAGCAACGACTTACGTCCGGCGAGTTTCCTTCGATAATCCCTGCCTCTCGTCGCTTTAAGTGGTGCGCGGGCTTCGACTTACTCTGGCGCCCTTTGGGCGTCTCCAGAATGTCTCCACATCTAGACCGCTGATTCGAGTTCTTAACCCCGTTGCGTTCATGCCAGATACGGCATGGTGAATCGAGATGCGCCGCTCGTCGAAGCCCGTCATCTGGGCTATTCGGCGCGGAGGGCCTCAGTGGGCTGGATACGCAGGCCTCGACGGGCCGGGCCAATCGTGGCGAACAATCCGACGATCGTCATGACCACGGCCGTGACCGGCAACAGCGCGCGGCCGAAGGAGCCGAGCAGCTCGCCGTCGCTGGTCCGATCGATCATTAGCGCCAGCACGATGCCGACCACGACCCCTGCCGCGAGCTGCAGCGCCGCCTTCGTGAAAATGCTTCGTAACAGCTGGCCGGCATCAGCGCCCATCGCGGCGCGGATGCCGATTTCCTTGCGGCGTTGCGACACCGTGAACGACATCATCGCGTAGATGCCGGCCGCCGACAACAGCAGGACGGTGACGATCACCAGCGAGCAGCCGAGCAGCATCAGGCGGAGCGCGATCAACTGGTGCCGCTTCATCTCGCTGAGTGTCACGATCCGCAACCGCAGCGTGGGATCGAGCGCCGAGGTCAGGTCTCGAAGGCGTGATGAGAACTGCAACGGATCGTTGCCGCGCATCCGAATCAGCGCCGTCGCGCGCGTCGAACTCCGCAGCGCGTGATAAATGACCGGCTCGATCAATTCCGGCTCGATGGGATTGGTGCCCAGGTCGGTCACCACACCGACGATCTCATATTGCGTGGGGGTGCCACCCATCGCCCGTTCGCGCCTAGCCGCCTCGACGTAGTGCACCCGGCGCCCGACGGCATTGGCGCCGCCAAGCAGTTGATTCACGAACGCGCGATTAACGACGATGGCCTGCGTCGAGCCCGCGCTATCGCTGTCGCGTAACGCGCGGCCGGCAATGATTCGCGCGCCGAACGCGTC
>DAIRFN010000322.1:0-5970 GCA_036795065.1 Vicinamibacterales bacterium | reverse complement strand
GCTGGCCAACGGCGCCACGGGCATCGCGGTGGGCATGGCCACCAACATCCCGCCGCACAACCTCCACGAGATCTGCACGGCGCTCGTGAAGCTGCTGGACGACCCGGACCTGTCCTCCGTGCAGCTGTGCCGCTGGGTGAAGGGGCCGGACTTCCCGACCGGCGGCCACGTGCTGAACTCGCCGGCCGAGATCAAGGAGATCTACCGCACCGGCTCGGGCTCCATCCGCATCCGCAGCACCTGGGAGCTGGGCGGCTCGTCGCGCAGCAGCAAGATGCTCTACGTCACCAGCGTTCCCTACGGGGTGAACAAGGCGCAACTGGTGGAGCAGATCGGCGACGTCGTCCTCAGCCGCAAGATGCCGCACCTGGTGGACGTGAAGGACCTGTCCACCGACGATGTGCGGATCGAGCTGGAGCTGAAGGGAGGCGCCGACGAGAACCTGGTGATGGCGTACCTGTTCAAGCACACGTCGCTGCAGACCACCTTCGCGGTCAACCTGACGTGCCTGGTGCCCACCGAGAACCCCGAGGTTGGCCGGCCCGAGCGGCTCGACCTGAAGCAGATGCTCTGGCACTTCCTCCACTTCCGCCTGGACGTGGTGACCAGCCGCCTGGAGCACGAGCTCGCGCAGCTCGAGAAGCGCATCCACATCCTCGAGGGCTTCGAGAAAATCTTCGACGCGCTCGACGAGATCATCCGCATTATCAGGAAGTCGGACGGCAAGGCCGACGCGGCCGAGAAGATCATCAAGCGGTTCGAGCTCGACGCCGAGCAGACCGACGCCATCCTCGAGCTGAAGCTCTATCGGCTGGCGCGGCTCGAGATCCTCGTCATCCAGAACGAGCTGGGCGAGAAGCGGAAGCGCGCGCGGCAGATCGGCACCCTGCTGAAGGACGAGGGCAGCCGCTGGACGCTGGTGCGCGACGAGATCGCAGAGATCCAGAAGAAGTATGGCGATCCGAAGATCGATCCGCGGCGCACGAAGATCGAGGAAACCGAGGAGGTCGAGTACTCCGCCGACGCCTTCATCGTGGACGAGGACAACATCGTCATCGTCTCGCGCGACGGGTGGATGAAGCGGCAGAAGGAAGTGAAGGATCTCTCGACCACGCGCCTGCGCGAGGGCGACGCCGTGCTGGCGGCCCTGGCCGGAAGCACGCGAGCCACGGCGGTGTTCTTCACCAACTTCGGGACGGCCTACACCTGCCGGTTCGTGGACGTGCCGGCTTCCACCGGGTACGGAGAGCCCGTGCAGAAGCTGTTCAAGTTCAAGGACGGCGAGCGCGTGATCGCGGCGTTCAGCCTCGACCCGCGCGTGAGCGGGGACATCGGCTCCGCCTCCGCTGACGCTTCGGCGGACAAGGCACCGGCGGACGTCGCGGAGGCGCCACCCGTCCATGCCATCGCCGTCACCAGCGACGGCTACAGCCTCCGCTTCTCGCTGGCGGGCTTCGTGGAGCCGAGCACGCGGTCCGGGCGCCGCTACGCGCGCGTGCCGGACGGTGCGGAGGTGGTGGCCGTGGCGCGCACGACGGGCGAGGAGACGGTGATCGCGGCCACGAAGGAGGCGCGGGCCATGCTGTGCCCGGCGGAGGAGATCAACTTCCTGTCGGGCCCGGGCCGCGGCGTCATCCTCATCAAGCTTGGTGACGAGGATCGCGTGATTGGCGCCATCGTGTCCACGGGCGACCGCAACCTGATGACGGTGGAGACCTCGCGCGGCAGCGAGCAGACCATCAGCACGGCGAAGTACGAGGTGACGGGGCGCGGCGGAAAGGGACGCGAGCTGATGCAGCGCGGCGGCTTCACGCGCGTCATCCCCGGCGAGGTGCCGTTGCCGGCGCTCGGTGAGAGCTGACCTCGAGGCGACCGAACCGCGAGGACACGACGGGCGCGAAGTGGGCACGAAGGAAGTCA
The DNA here is from genome assembly GCA_036795065.1 of Vicinamibacterales bacterium. GTDB lineage: Bacteria > Acidobacteriota > Vicinamibacteria > Vicinamibacterales > UBA2999 > VFZN01. The sequence continues at coordinate 4,050 of DAIRFN010000322.1, read as the reverse complement.
GGGCCTGAACCGGACCAGCGGGCCCGAGACGCCCAACTGACGAGGCCAGCCCGTCGTCTAAAGGTTGATGCTCGGCCCGCTTCGCACCGATTCCGGCAGGGCCCGGGTGCTGCTCTGGGTGTGTGTCGTCGTGGCCGGCATCACCACGGCCTGGCTCGGTCGGCAGGGCCATTCCGTCTACAAACTCACTCGCGGGGTGGGCGATACCTGGTTTCACACCGCCGACGGCCGCCAGTGGTTTCGCCTCGACGAGCAGCGCCACGACGTGCCGATGGCGGCGATCTCGCCGCACCTCCAGCACGCGTTCGTGGCGGTGGAGGATCACCGCTTCTTCCTGCACCCTGGCGTGGACCCGATCGCGCTGGCGCGCGCCGCGTACCGCAACGTGCGAGAGCCCGGCACGGTGGAAGGCGGCAGCACCATCACGCAGCAGCTCGCGCGCACGCTCTTCCTGTCGAACCGGAAGAGCTACCTGCGGAAGGCGCGTGAGGCCGTGCTGTCGGTCCTCATCGAGGCGCAGCTCACCAAGCAGCAGATACTCGAGCTGTACCTCAATCGGATCTATCTGAGCGCCGGCATCTACGGCGTCGAAGCCATGTCGCGCGGGGTCTTCGGCAAGGCGGCCCGGGACCTCTCGCTTGCGGAAAGCGCCCTCATCGCCGGGCTGGCCCGGGCCCCGGCGACGCTCTCGCCCTGGTCCAACCTCGACGGCGCCATCGCGCGCAGCCACGTCGTGCTGGCGCGGATGCGGCAGGGCGGGTTCATCACCGAGGCCCAGGAACGCGAGGCGAGGCGCGCGCGGTTGCGCGTGCGTCCCTACCGCAGCGACGGCGATGCCCGACACGGCTACGCGAAGGCCTTCCTGCGCCAGCGGTTTCGCGATGAGTTCGGCGGCGACCATCCGCCCGATTGGCGAGTGGACACCACGTTCGTGGCGGCGCTCCAGGATGCGGCCGAAGGCGCGGTGGAGCGGGGGCTCGGCCGCTTCGGCAAGCCCGGGTTGCAGGCGGCGCTCGTGGCGATTGACCCCCACACGGGGAACGTGCTGGCGCTGGTCGGCGGCCGCGACTACCAGCGCTCGGCGTTCAACAGGGCCAGCCGCAGCCGGCGTCAACCGGGATCCGCCTTCAAGCCCTTCGTGTTCGCCGCGGCGCTCGAGCGTGGACTGTCGCCCGTCTCGGTCTTGACCGGGCTGGACCGCATCCGTCCGCAGGGCCCCGACGAATGGACGCCGCGCAACGTGCGTGACGACGGGCCCGACTCGCTCACGCTGCGGGCAGCGCTCCTGGAGTCGGACAATCGCGCCGCCACGCTGCTGCAGCAGCGCGTGGGATCGCGCCGCGTGTTGAGCGTTGCCTCGCGAGCCGGCCTGGACGATCTGCCAGATGTTCCGTCGCTGGCGCTTGGGACCGGGCTGGTCACCCCGCTCGCCATGACCGCCGCGTTCTCGATGTTCCCCAACGGCGGCCTGGCCGTGCGGCCGCGCGACATCACCCGCGTGCTCGATGCCGATGGCGGGACGGCCCTGCAGCAGCCCGTGGAGGCCGAGCGCGTAGTCTCTTCTGAAACGGCATTCCAGATGGTCTCGATGCTGGGCGATGTCGTGGATCGCGGAACCGGTTCGCCCGTCCGCCGCCTCGGCGTCCGCTTCCCCGTCGGTGGCAAGACCGGCACGACGGACGATTTCAAGGACGCCTGGTTCGTCGGGTTCTCGCCGTCTCTCGTCGTCGGCGTGTGGGTGGGCTTCGATCAGCCGGCGACGATTGGGCGCGACGCGTACGGCTCGCGCTATGCGCTGCCAATCTGGGCCGACTTCATGCAGCGCGCGGCGCGCGTGCGTGCTCCGGGAGCGTTCGAGCGGCCCGCGCGCCTGCATGACGAAACGCTCTGCGCCATCAGCTACAGCAGACCGGTGGACGGGTGCCCTCTCTACACCGAGTACTTCAAGGAAGGTGACCAGGTCCCGGACCGCTTGTGCACGCTGCACCGGGGCACGATGCGCCAGCGCATGGCGCGCACAGTGCAGGGATGGATGGCCGAGGCGGGCCGGCGCGTCCGGGCGATCTTCCGCTGACCCGATGGTTCAGCGCCGCCGTCGAGTATGATGCCGGGCGTTCCGTGCGCGCAACGCCGAAGGCATCTGGGCACGGCTGGAGGGAGGCACCCATGGCCACCGACAAGGACTTCGCCGCCGCCGACTGGCAGCGCATCGAGACGGCGCCCTTCATGGCGGGGCTGGTCGTCACCTACGGGGATCTGAGCAGCAAGGTCGGCATCGGCGAGGAGGCCGCCGCCACGGGAGGCGCCATCAGTGCGGGCTCCGCGTCTTCCAGCGAGCTCGTCCGGACGCTGGCGGCTCGGTTTGCGCAGGGGCAGCGCCCATCGATACCGGCCATTCCCAACCAGCCTGACGAGGCGCAGGCGGCGCTCATCGAGGGCTGCAAGGCCGCGGCCGCCCTCGTGGCCGCGAAGGCGCCCGGCGAAGCGAACGCCTACTCGGGCTTCCTGATGGACGTCGCCAGGGCGACGGCAGGCGCCGCACGTGAGGGCGGTTTCGTCGGTGTGGGGATCAAGAAGGTGAGCGAGGGCGAGCAAAGAGCCCTGGCGTCGCTCGCGTTGGCGCTCGGGCTGCCGGAGTAGGTCGCGCGGACAGCGACTACCGCACCGGCGCGCGGATGCCCCTCCCGGGGCGTGCGTCGGTGAGCGCACCGCCGTCCACGACCAGCTGGCCGCCGACGATCACCCAGGGGATGCCCGCCGAAGGGATGCCGCCATCCTCGTACGTAGCCCGGTCGATCACCGTGTCCGGGTTGAAGACCGTCAGGTCCGCGTCGGCACCCACCTTGAGGCGTCCCTTGGCCGCCATGGCCGGCACGCGGCGCTCGAGGCGGCGTGCCGGATCGAGCGTCATGCGCTGCACCGCGTCCATCAGCGACACGGCCTGCTCCTCGCGCACGTACTGGCCGAGCACCTTGGCGTAGCTGCCCGACGTGCGGGGATGCCCGCGCCCGTTCTCGATGAATCCGTCGCTGGCGATCATCGACAGCGGGCTGGTGATGGCCTTGCGCGTCTGTTCCTCGGAACGGCCGTGGATGATCACGGTGCCGCCGGCGGCGCGCGCCTTCCCGAAGGTGGCGCGCGTGAGGCGCTCGCCGGTCGAGACCAGCTGGTGCAGGGCGAAGCGCTCGTCGGGCCACGTCTGCCAGTCGTCGAAGAGCGCGGACTGGATCTCGGTCATGCCGGCGCCGTATGGATAGGCCTCGGTGGTGACGTCCTGGCCTGCGTCGCGCGCCGCCTGGAGGGCGGCGAGGAAGGCGTCGATGTCGTCGCCGGCCACCGAGTTCACGTGGACGATGTGGAGCGCGGCGCCGGCGGCTTTCGCGGCCGCGATGGTTTCCTCGAGCCCCGCGACGCCGCCGCGGATGTGGATGTGCGCAGAGAGCCCGCCCTCGGCGGCCACGCGGAACATCCGTTCGAACTCTGCGATGGGTGCACCGGGGGTGTAGGCGCTGCCGAAGCCCATGGCGACCGCGCCCTGCCTGATGCCCTCGCGCAGGATGGCCTCCATCGCCTTCAGCTGTTCCTCGTTCGCCGATCCGCTGCCGCCGATGCCGGCCGGGAGCAGCCCCGTGCCCGGATCGCCCAGCACCTTCATGCGGGCGGGAATGTGCCCGATGGACACGCCGTGGTTGACGCGCTGCCCGGCTTCGCGGGCCGCGTACCACGCCGCCACATCGCCCGTGCCCACTTCGAGCTCGAAGGCCGAGGTGACGCCGTCGCGCACCATCATGGAATAGGACTCGTCCTGCTGCCCGTGTTCGTGGAGATCGATGAACCCGGGGGCCACGACGTGTCCCGCGGCATCGATGATGCGCGCCCCCTGCAGCGGCGCGTCAGAGAGGGCGGCGATGCGGCCGCCGGTGATGCCCACATGGCGCGTCGCGTCCAGGCGCGACTCGGGATCGATCACGTGGCCGTTCGCGATCACCAGGTCGTAGCGCGGCGCCTGGGCCGGCTCTCCGCCGCCGCACGCCGCCGCGAGCGCCGCCA
>DAIRFN010000060.1:0-19653 GCA_036795065.1 Vicinamibacterales bacterium | reverse complement strand
GGCGTCCGCTAAGATATGCACGCATGCAGCTGCGGCAGATCACGGTCGGATGCTTCGGTGGCGGCACGGGTCTGCCCGCCCTGCTCGGTGGCCTCAAGCGCAATCCCTGGCTCGACGTGAACGCGGTCGTCACCATGTTCGACACGGGCGGGAGCTCGGGCCAGCTGAAGGACGAGCTCGGCGTGCTGCCTCCGGGCGATGTGCTGCGCTGCACCCTGGCGCTGGCGAGGAACGAGGGCGAGGCGCGCCGCGTGCTCCTTGCCCGCCTGCCCACCCTCGAGCACGCCCGCCTTGGGGGGCACACCGGCGGCAACCTGCTCCTGTCGATGATGGAGCAGTACAGCGGCAACTTCATTGCGGCGGTCGATGGCCTGCGCGCGCTGCTCGGGTGCCGCGGGCGCGTGTGGCCCGTCAGCGTCGAGCGCGCGACGCTGTGCGCCCAGCATGCCGATGGGGGAGCGACCCGAGGCGAAGTGGAAGTGGACGCCGCACACGACCACGGCCGCCAGATCACGCGCCTGTGGCTCGAGCCCGCGGCCCGCATCCACCCGACCGTGCGCGAGGCCATCGGCGGATTCGACGCCGCCATCATCGGGCCCGGCAGCTTCTTCACGAGTCTCATGCCCACGCTGCTGGTGGACGGCGTCGCCGACAGCCTGCGCGCCGTGAAGGGCCCCCTCATCCTGGTCACGAACCTGCTCACCGAAGGGCGCGGGATGAGCGGCTTCACCGCCGCCGACGCAACGGACTGGGTCGGGCGCACCATCGGCCGCCCCGTGGACGTGGTCATCACCAACCAGGGGCACCCATCGGACGAGGTGCTGGCGCGGTACCGCGCCGAGCACAAGGAGCCGCTGGAACTCGGGGCGTTGCCGCCGGAATGTGAGGTGGTGACCGGCGCCTTCTGGCACTCGGAGATCGCGCGCCACCATCGCCGTCGGCTGTCCTACGCGGTCTGGGCAGTGCTCAGCCGTCACCTGTTGAAGTAGGCGGAGGGGATCATGAGATACGGACTCGTGGCGGTGATACTGGCCTGGGCGGCGGTGACGACGCCGCTGCAGGGCCAGGGGATGGACACGAAGGCGGTGCTGGCGTCGATTGACAGCAAGGGCAAGGCATACGGCGACGTCGCCCTGGAAATCTGGGGGTTCGCCGAGGTGGGCTACCAGGAGCAGAAGAGCAGCGCCCTCCTGCAGGAGCAGTTGCGGAATGCCGGGTTCACGGTGAGGGCCGGGCTGGCCGACATCCCCACGGCCTTCACGGCCGAATGGGGCAGCGGCAAGCCGGTGATCGGCATCGTGGGCGAATTCGACGCGCTGCCCGGCCTGTCGCAGGCGGCCGAGCCCGAGCGGCGCGCCCTTGCCGCCGAGGGCCCCGGCCACGGCTGCGGCCACCATCTGTTCGGCACGGCCTCCACGGCGGCCGCCATCGCCGTGAAGGACTGGCTGGTGGCCACGGAGCGGCCGGGGACGCTGCGTTTCTACGGAACGCCCGCCGAGGAAGGCGGGGCGGGCAAGGTCTACCTGCTGCGCGCGGGGCTCTTCGGCGACGTGGACACGGTGGTGACGATGCACCCGGGCGATCGGAACGCTTCGAGCGCGTCGAGCACCCTGGCCAACATCACTGGCAAGTTCCGCTTCCGCGGCGTGTCGGCGCACGCCTCGTCGGCGCCGGATCGCGGGCGCTCGGCGCTCGACGGCGTGGAGGCGATGAACACGATGGTGAATCTGATGCGCGAGCACGTGCCCTCCGACGCGCGCATCCACTACGTCATCACCAACGGGGGGCGCGCGCCCAACGTGGTGCCCGACTTCGCCGAGGCCTATTACTACGCGCGTCACAACGACATGCGCGTGCTCGAGGGCATCTGGGAGCGGATTCAGAACGCCGCGCGAGGCGCCGCCCTGGGCACGGGCACCACGATGGAGCTGGAGCTGACCGGCGCGGTGTGGAACGTGCTGCCCAACACCTACCTCGTGGGCCTGATGCAGAAAAACCTGCAGGCGGTGGGCGGCTACGAGTACACGCCCGCCGAGCGGCAGTTCGCCGAGGTGCTGCGCAAGTCGCTCGGCGGCAATTTGCCGCCCATCGACAGCTCGAACTCGGTGTTCACGCCCGAGCCCGGCATCGGCAGCGCGTCAACGGACCTCGGCGATGTCAGCTGGAACGTGCCCACGGTGCAGCTCACCTCGGCGACGTGGGTGCCCGGCACGCCGGCGCACAGCTGGCAGGCCGTGGCCGCCGGCGGCACGTCGATTGGCGTGAAGGGGATGCTGGTGGCGGCGAAGAGCATGGCGCTCACCGCCATCGATCTGTTCACCGACCCGTCGCACATCGAGAAGGCGCGCGCCGAGTTCGACCAGCGGCGCGGGCCGGGATTCAAGTACACGACGCGGCTCGCCGACCGCAAGCCGGCGCTGGACTATCGCAGGTAGGTTCAAAGCACGGTAGGTTCAAAGCACGGAGGTTCGGAGCATTCGAGTGACCGCCATACACCGGTTCGTGGAGCAGGCGCGGCGGGGGGAACTGGCGCGGCTGGTGGCGCGCGTGGGCTCGGGGTGGGTGGTCCTGGGCGACCCCCAGATCCTGCCAGGCTACTGCCTTCTGTATCCGGATCCGGTGGTGGCCGACCTGAACGTGCTCGCCGGCGACATGCGACGGCGATTCCTGGAAGACATGGCGCGGGTCGGCGATGCCGTGCTGGCGGTGACCGGCGCCGAGCGGCTGAACTACGAGATGCTGGGCAACGTCGAGCCGGCGCTGCACGCGCACATCATCCCGCGCTATGCGTGGGAGCCGCCGGAGCGACGTCGTCAGCCGGTATGGCTTCATGATTGGTCGCAGGCCCGTGCCTTCGATGTCGGCATCGACGGTGACCTCCTTGTGCGGCTCGCCGCCCGGTTGCGATAGGAAGCCCGGACGGCGTGGAATCTTCCGCTGCAATGCACTGGCCTTTAGTTTGCTTCCCTTGTCCCTCTGGGGGCGGGACACCCGCGGAATCCCCACAGAAGAGGGATCGCGAGTTCAATTCTGAGCACCGTGGATGCCTATGTGTGAATTTTTTTCATATCTCCGCAATAGCGTCAGGTGCGCTGCGGTAGTCGCCGGCGCCGTGGTGATTGGGATGCCGGCCGCCGCGCTGGCGCAGCCGGAAGCCGCGCAGCTCGGGGGTTCCGAGAGCTTTGCGGTGCTGGCCGGGGCGTCGGTGACCAACACCGGCACGGCCACGATCGCGGGCGACGTGGGCGTCGACGCGGGTGGGGCGGTGACAGGGACAACGGGAGCCATGCTGGCGCCCGGCAGCACGCTGCACGTCGGTGACGCCGTCGCGGCCCAGGCGCATCACGACGCGACTGCGGCCTACACCGACCTCGCCACTCGCGTGTGCACGCCCGCGAATACTGACCCGGTCCTCGATGGGCAGTCACTGGCCCCGGGTGTCTATTGCTTTACCAACAACGCCGCGTTGGCCGGGACGCTGACCCTGACCGGAGAGGGGCCATGGATCTTCCAGGTGCCCGGCGCGCTGACGGTGGCCGGCACGGCATCCGTACTCGTGCCGGACGTGGTCGTCGACCCGACGACCGGCTGCAAGGGAACGAACGTCTACTGGCAGGTGGGTGACGACGACCCCACGACGGCGCTGTCGGCGTCCACGGTCGGCGGAACCTTCGTGGGCAACGTCCTCGCACTCGGCAACGTGGACGTCGCCAGCCTGGCCACGGTGGATGGTCGCGTCATGTCGCTCGGCGAGTTGGACGGCACGACGCTCAACGGGGGCGTGATCACGATGGCGGCCAACACCATCACGGCCTGCAGCTACGGCCACCTGCTGCCGACCTACACGCCCTTCAAGGTGACGGGCGGCGGCGGCATCAACGTGCCGAGCGATCCGACGGAGACCGATCCCGACGCCACGGGCACTGGCCGTGCCAACTACGGCTTCAACGCCCAGCCTGGCGCGGCGGGTGGGTCCGCCACCGGTAACGTCAACTACGTCAACCACGCGATCAACGGCAACCTGCACCTCAATGGACCGGTCACCGACGTCGACGTGCTGGCGCTCCACGACGATGGCACGCCGAAAACCGTGCGCTTTTCGGGCACCTGCGACCGGCTGCTGGCGGATTGCACCTTCAGCGTGATGGTGGAAGACAACGGTGAACCCGGTCGTGACGACCAGTTCGGTGTGACGGTCGCGGCGGATGGGGAAGTGATCGAGGAGCGGGCGATGCGGGTCGTGCGGAACGGCAACATCCAGTTCCACGATTCGACGCTCGAGACCGAGGTCGACGACTCGACGCTCAGCCCCGGCCAGACGATGCGGCTGACCGCACGGCTTCGCCGCAATCGGGGGGCCGCTGCGGCCGACGCGTACGTCGTGCTGCGGATGCCCAACGGCCAGATGCTGTCGTGGACGGGCAGCAACCTGGTTCCGGGTCTCGTGCCGATCGCGCGCAACTTCGTCCCGACGGACTTCGTCGGCGAGATCCTGAACCTGCGCGTACCCGGCGGCACTCCGCCCGGGTACTACACGTGGATGTCGGCGCTCACCGAGGCCGGGACGATGCAACTCATCTCCGGTATCTCCGAGCGGAGCTTCACGGTCACGCCGTAGAGGCCGGAAGGAAACGACGAAGGCACGAAGGGCCACGAAGCACAGAAGCCAGGACCTCAAGGGTCTTCTTCGAGCGCTTCGTGGCCCTGCGTTTGTCGAGCGTCCCGCTACTTCTGCAGGCCCCGCAGATGTGACACCAGCGCGTCGATACGCTCCTTGACCGCGGCTTCGCTGCCAGCGCCCTGTGTCTGCAACAGCGCCTCGCCCCACACGGGCATGTCGCCGCCGCCGTGACCCTTCACCGGGTTTCTCCCATCGATGATCCGCGCGACCATCTCGGCCGGAAAGGTGCCGCCGTTGTTGCTGGCCAGCGCCGTGAGATCGGCCGGCCGCTTCGTCAGGGAACTGGCAAGGGGCCCTGTGCCCTTGGCGTCGCTGCCGTGGCAGACGACGCAGTAGGACTGGAACAGGTCGCTGCCGTTGGCGGCGCGTGCCTGTCCGGCGGCGACGGGAACAGTCCAGGGCGCGGCCATTGCCGCGACCGTCAGGATGATCGGGACTCTGCGACGCGAACCTGCCATGCGGCACCTCCTGACTTGGGGCGTGTGACCGGCTCCGCACGAGCCGCTCTAGCGCGACGGCGAACGGCCGGCTCCCGTCCGCTGGTAGATGACGAACCAGCGTTCGGGCATCCCGGCTCCCTTCGGGTTGTTCGCACCCTGGAACAGATCGAGCTCGCGCACGAGCTCGAAGCCCACGGCGGCCATCCAGGTGCGCACCTGCTCGCGGGTAATGCGATCCTCGGGCTTGTCCCACTGTTTCGCGATGGGATCGTCGAACTCCTGTTCGACGATCGCGATACGGCCGTCAGGCTTCAGCGAGGCCGCGAGTCGCTCCAAGTAGCCCGGGCGGTCGTGCACGTTGTGAAACACGTCATGGAAGAACGCGATGTCCAGGCTGCGTTGGGGCAGTGCGGGATCGTCGCGCCGGGCGAGCACGGTCTTCAGGGTCGTGTGGCCATCGCGCACCGCCTTTGCGTTCACGTAGTCGAGCAGCTCGGGCCAGATATCCACGGCGAACGCGGTGCCGCCGGGCGCGACCGCCTTCGCGAACGGGATCGTGAAGGCCCCGGTGCCGCAGCCGATGTCCGCGATCACCATTCCCGGGGCGAGGCTCAGCGCGGCAATGACTTCGTCAGTCTTCAGCGCAGGCAGCCGCTCCGGTCGCTCCAGTCGCCTGATCCATTCGAATCCGCTGGTGTTGTCGTGGCGAACACCGGGCGGCGGCTCGCCGCCCGGCGGCGCCTGAGCCATCCCCGCTCCGCCCAGGGACAACACCACTCCGACGGCGAGAAGACGTGCGACAGCAGTGCGCCACGGCATCATGCATCCTCCTACGGCTTGAACGCGAGGTACTGGATGCCCTTGAGCGCCATGCTCTGGCTGGGCAGCTCGGCCTCGCCGGCCGGGAACCCGTTCACCTTCAGGATGTACGCGGTGATGTCCGCGTTCTCCTGGCCGCCCATCTGCCCCTCCTTGCCCGGGGGCATGGTCGTGCGGTTCCGTTCGAAGAGATCGCCGACGGTCTGGCCATCGTAGTTGGCCGAGAACGCGGCGCCAACCAGCGGCGTCGCCATGCCGCCGCCGGCGCCAGCCGGCCCGTGGCACTGGCCGCACTCCTTGTCGTAGAGTGCGGCGCCGCGCGTGGCCTGGTCCTCGGTGTAGACGCCGTCCCAGACCGTGGGTGCGGGCTGCGCGCGAAGGCTCGCAACCAGGGCAGCTGCTCCGCAGAGCGCGATGCAGCAGGTGACGAAGTGACGGCGTCGCATGAGGGCAGCCTCTCCCTTCTCGTGCCGATCCCTAGCGATCGGTGGTGCGCTTGATCTCGCCCTGCGGCAGCGCGAACGCGATGTACTCGCTAGAGTACGTGCCGCCGCCGACGGCCACGATGATGAACTGGCGCCCGTCGACCATGTAGGTCATCGGATTGCCGCTCTGCGGCGCCGGCATCCAGACCGCGCCGACCTCGGCGCCGGTCTGCTTGTCATAGGCGCGCAGCATCGCGCCTCGCGGCCGCCCCGGCGGCGCCGTCAGCATCGGATCGCCGACGATGACGAGCGTCTTCGTCACGACGATGCCGACGATGCCCTGCTGGCCGGTCTTCGGGATGTCCAGGCCCTTGAGCATCGGGTTGTTGCGCACCGCGTCCGGCGTGTCGCCGTGGGGCACCTGGAACCTCAGCACGCCCTGGTTGAGGTCGATCGCCGAGACCACGCCGTACGGAGGCTTCATGATGGGCAACCCGCCCAGGCCCTCGGTGAGGGGGCTCGGTCCACGTGGCCCGAAGCTTTCCTCCTTGCCGAAGTGCTGGGACTCCCAGATGGGAATCCGGTGTTTCGCCTGCGAGGCCGGGTCGAGCACCTTGAAGTACTCGGGGCTGATCGCGGTGGCCGACACCTGCGAGTTGTAGGCTTGCGTGTAGAACGTGGACGTCTCCGGGTCGAAGCCCGAGCCCGGCCAGTTGACGCCGCCCATGGTATTGGCGACATTGATGGCCCCGAAGATCTTGCCGTCGGGAATCACGGCCGGCACGAACGGGGTCTGCTCCCAGCGGTACTTCTTCAGGTTCTCGAGCGCCTGCGTCCTCAGGGCCGGCGTGAAGTCGATGACGTCTTCCGGCGCCAGGTAATTGCGCGAGTAGGCGGGCGGCTTGCTCGGGAATGGCTGCGTCGGTGATGTCTTCTCGCCGGGCACGTTCGACTGCGGCACGGGACGCTCCGGCATCGGCCAGATGGGCTCGCCCGTGAGGCGATCGAAGACGTAGAGCCAGCCCTGCTTGCTGGCTTGTGCCACCAGCTTGCGAGGCTTGCCGTCGATGGTCGCGTCGATGATGAGCGGCGCGCCGACGGCGTCGTAGTCCCAGATCGGGTGATGCACGAGCTGGAAGTGCCACCGCTTCTTCCCGGTCTTCAGATCGACGGCGACGAGGCTCTCGGCGTACAGGTTGTTGCCGGGCCGGTTGCCCCCGTAGATGTCGATGGTGGGCGACTCGACCGGCAGGTAGACGAGGCCCGCTTCCGGGTCCGCCGACATCTCGGTCCATACCCCGACGTTGCCCGTCCACTCCCACGATTCGTTCTCCCACGTCTCGTTGCCGGGCTCACCGGGATAGGGGATGGTATTGAAGCGCCACAGCTGCTTGCCCGTCTTCGCGTCGAAGGCGCGGACGAGTCCCTTGGCGTTCACGGAGTACTCGTACCGCAGCCCCTCGGCCATCGCCGACTGGACGATGATGGTGTCGTTCACCACCAGCGGCGTGGAGTGCGTCCCGATCTCGCCCGTCTCGAGCGGGAGCGGCTTGTCCTTCATGTAGACCACGCCTTCTTTCAGGTCGATGATCCCGTTCTTGCCGAACGACGGCACGGGATGGCCCGTCCGGGCGTCGAGCTCAACGAGGCGGTAGCCGATGGTCACGAAGACGATCCGCTCGTCGCCGCGGCCGTCGGTCCAGTAGGAGAGGCCGCGGCCCGAGAGCTTGCGCGGGGAGACCTCCGCGCGACGGCCCTCGTCCAGGCCGTAGATCCACTTCAGCTCGCCGGTCTTCGCATCGACGGCCACGACCGAGCGGCGGGTGCCGCCGACGGCGTAGAGAACGCCCTTCACCATCAGCGGCGTGCCCTCGAGCTTGTATTCCAGCCGGGGGCCCAGGTTGTCGGTCTTCAGGCGCCAGGCAACCTCGAGCTTGTTGAAGTTGGTGGCGTCGATCTGGTCGAGCGGAGAGTAGCGGCTGCCCTTGATGTCGCCGCTGTAGTGCGGCCATTCACCAGTGCTGGTGCTCGGGAAGACCGGTGCGCCGGCCTGGCCCGAGACGCGTGGCGCGAACTGAAGCAGGGCGCCCGCCGTGATGAGCAGCAGCAGCGCGGGCACGAAGCGAATCCTTGTGCGCGGCATGAGTGCGCCTCCTCGAGCGGATGAAATCTCTGCCCGCGCCCGGACGGGCACGTTCAGACAGAGACTCCCCGGAGGATGCAACGGTCAGGCCAGTCCCTGCCGGAGGTTTCAGGCGACTAATGCGTTGGACGCATCGATGGTGTCGGTTTCTCGGATGGGATCCGCCGAGCGTTCGGCACGACGCGCCCTGCACGGGGGCAGCGGAGACACCCTGAGACATTCTGGAGTCAGTCGGCTGCCGCGCGGACCCGTCCGCGCCACGTCGGGGGCCGGTCTCTACCCAGATTTCTTGGAGCGTTTGGCGCTCGTTCGTGGCGTCGTGGTTTCCTTTGGGGCGCGGTCCTCCTTCATCGCCACCGCCTGCGCGATGATGCGCTGGAAGAGCTTGCCTGTGTCGCCGGTCTTCGCCGGCGGGTTCGTGGTCCACACCGCGGGGTTGTCCGCGGCCAGGATGTCCACGAAGTCCGCGTCCGGAGTCTTCACCGACAGCGGCGCGAACTCGGTGATGTCGATGGGACCCGCCCATTCGTCGCGGTGCTTGATCAAGAGCCAACTCGGCCTGGTGCCGCCGCCGAATCCGCGGGTGCGGACCAGTACCCACGATCCCTTCAGCTTGTAGCCATCCAGCGTGAACTTCAGGTCGCCCTTCCGCAGCGCCGCGTCCACGTCCGGGCTCTCGGGCGTCCACGTGCCGCGGTCCCACAGCATGACGATGCCGGCCCCGTAGCCTTCCGGGATCACGCCCTCGAAGGTGCCGTAGTCGTAGGGGTGATCCTCCGTCTGCATCGCCAGGCGCTTGTCCGCCGGGTCGATGGACGGCCCCTTCGGGACGGCCCACGACAACAGCACGCCGTTCCACTCGAGCCTGAGGTCGTAGTGGAGGTGCGAGGCCAGGTGCTTCTGGACCGAGAAGAACAGCCCTGCGCCCGCCTTCCGCTTCCTGGTCGGAGCCGAGCCGTCGGGCTCCGGTGTCTTCGAGAAGTCGCGCTTCTTCCGATAGTCGTCGAGGGCCACTGCCGAAAGAATACACGCAGGTCCTCCGACGGGCAGGCTGGCGTTCGGTCGCGGGGCGAGGCCGAGGTCAGGGATATTGGACGAAAGACAGAACGCGCTCTCGGTTCGGCCGCTCAGGCCCGGGGTGCGCCCGGACCGTCCCTGATCCTGCAACGGGGGTCGCGCATACAATACCGGGCGATGGCCACGCCCAACGCCGTGCCCCAGGATCGCGCCTTCTTCGGCCACCCGCGCGGGCTCTCCACGTTGTTCTTCACCGAGATGTGGGAGCGCTTCAGCTACTACGGGATGCGCGCCCTGTTGCTGCTGTACATGACCGCGCCGCTCTCGGCCGGAGGGCTGGGATTCGACGCCGCGCAGGGCGGCGCCATCTACGGGCTCTACACGTCGATGGTGTACATGACGGCCCTGCCGGGCGGGTGGATTGCGGACCGGCTGATCGGCCAGCGCCGCGCCGTCCTGTATGGCGGCATCCTCATCGCGAGCGGTCACTTCAGTATGGCGGTTCCGTCGCTCGCCACGTTCTACCTCGGCCTCTTCCTCATCGTCATCGGCACGGGGCTGCTCAAGGGCAACGTCAGCGTCATCGTCGGCCAGCTGTACGCGCCCGAGGACACGCGCCGCGACGCGGGGTTCTCCCTCTTCTACATGGGCATCAACCTCGGCGCGTTCATCGCTCCGCTGATCTGCGGCTACCTGGGTCAGGAGATCAGCTGGCACCTCGGGTTCGGAGCCGCCGGGGTCGGCATGGCCCTGGGCGTCGTGCAGTACGTGCTGGGGGGCAAATCGCTCGGCACGGCGGGGCTGGAGCCGGCGCCCTCGGCCTCGCCGGAGGCGTTCGCGTCACTGCGACGATCGACGATGCGTTGGACGATCGTGGCCATCGTGGTGCTCGTGGCTCTCGGGGCCGGCATGCTCACCGGCGCCCTGCCGATCACGGCGATGCAGATTGCGGATGCCGGCGGTCTGCTCCTGCTGCTGCTCACGCTGGGGTTCTTCGCCTGGTTGTTCGTGTCGGGCGGATGGACCCCGGAGGAGAGAAAGCGGCTCTACGTGATCGCGGTGTTGTTCGTGGCCTCCACGCTGTTCTGGTCGGTCTTCGAGCAGGCGGGCTCCACGCTCAACCTGTTCGCCGATCGAAGCTCCGACAACCGCGTGTTCGACTACGTGTTTCCCAGCACGTGGTACCAGTCGCTCAATTCGCTGTTCCTGATCGCACTCGCGCCGGTGTTCGCCTGGGTCTGGGCCCGGTTGGCCACCCGGGGGCAGGACCCTTCACGGCCGGCGAAGTTCGCCATGGGCCTGGTCTTCGTCGGGCTGGGCTTCGCGGTCCTCATCGGCCCGGCCCGGACCGCGGAGTCGGGCGCGCTGGTGAGCCCCCTGTGGCTCACGCTCACCTACCTGCTGCACACGCTCGGCGAGCTTGCGCTGAGCCCGGTGGGGCTGAGCGCCATGTCCACGCTGGCTCCGGCCCGCATCGCGGGCCTCATCATGGGCGTGTGGTTCCTGTCGATCTCGGTCGGCAACTTCCTGGGCGGACGCATCGCATCGCTGTACGAGTCCATGGCGCTGCCGAGCCTGTTCGGCGTCGTGGCGACCTTCGCCATTGTCGCCGGTTTGATGCTCTTCGCGCTGGTTCCGGCGATGCGCCGACTCATTGACCAGCCTACGCCGGCAGGCCGTTCTTGATGACGCCCCGGATGGCCTCGACGAAGTAGTCGATCTCCTCGAGCGGCGTGTAGATGTTCGGCGTCACGCGAAGTCCCCGGTACGAGAGGCTGGGTTCCTTCGGATTCTCGTGCCCGACCGCGGTGATGACGATGCGGTGCTTGTCCCAGAGATAGGGGACGAGCCTGTTCGTGTCGATGCCGTCGATCGACACGACGGCCAGGCCCCAGGTCTGACCGGGCTCCAGGCTCGAATGCAGGCGGACACGCGACTCCTTCTTCAGTTCGTTGGCCCACCGGAGCGTCAGGTAGCGCAGGCGCGCGGCCTTGCGCTCGATGCCGATGGCCTGCTGGAACGCCACGGCCTCGTTGATGGCGGCACGGGGGCCCGGCGGGTGCGTGCCGATCTCCTCGAACTTCCGGATGTCGTTGTCGCTCCGCGCAGGGGCGGCTTGCAGGGGCCAGGTGGACGCAATGCGATCGCGACGAACGTAGAGCAGGCCGGTGCCGAGCGGCGCCAGCAGCCACTTGTGCAGGCTGACCCCGTAGTAGTCCATCTCGAGGTCGCGCAACTTGTACGGGAAGTGGCCCATCGCGTGAGCCCCGTCCACGATGGTGACGATCCCCCGCGCGCGGGCCAGGCGGCTGAGCTCCCTCACCGGGAACAGCTGCCCCGACTGGTTGGTGATGTGGCAGAAGTGCAACACCTTCGTCTGGGGCGAGATGGCGCGCTCGAGCCGCTGCTGGAGGTCGGCCTGCGTGGTAGGGCAGGGGAAGTCGATGCGCGTCACCGTGATCTTGTCGCGACGCACCCGCTGATCCCAGGTGGTGAGCATGCGCCCGTAGTCCTGTTCGGTGGTGACCACCTCGTCACCGGGCTTCAGATCGAGACCCATCTGTGCGATCTGCAGCGACTCGCTGGCATTGCGCGTGATGGCAATTTCTTCCGGGTCGGCGCCGAACTCGGCTGCCAGCCGCCGTCGCGCGCTCTCGATGTTCCGGTCGATCATGCCGCGGTGATAGACGGGCGCCTGGTTCGACCAGTCCATGTAGCGCTTGCAGGCCTCGTGCACCACCGTGGGACTGGGGCACTGGTTGCCGTTGTTCAGGTTGATCAGGGTGCGATCGAGCGTGAAGGCGAACTGGATCTCCCGCCAGTAGTCCTCGTCGGCCGCCAGCTGTTCAGGCGTGCGGCTGGCCACCGACTGCGTGAGCGCGGCGACATCGTCGAGGCCAGAGCGCGTGGCGGCAAACCCGGCCCCAGCCGCGCCGCCGGTGAGGCGAAGAAATGAACGTCGGCTCCACATGGTCAACCCCCGGGGAGAGTATAGACACGAAGGTTCAAAGCACAAAGGTGCAAGCACGGAGGTGCACAGCACGGAGGTGCAGCGCCGGATGTTACGCTGGTCGGGCATGGTGTTGCTCCTGTCCACCTACGATCTCGGCCGGCAGCCCTTTGGATTGGCGTCGCCGGCCGCGTGGCTGCGGCAGGCCGGTGTCGATGTCGTGGCCGTGGACCTCTCGCGCCAAAGGCTCGATGAGGGTGTCGTGTCTCGTGCCCGGATGGTGGCTGCTTACCTGCCCATGCACACGGCCACCCGGCTGGCCCTGCCGGTGCTCGATCGCGTGCGTGCGCTCAATCAGGCCGCCGTGCTCTGCGCGTACGGGCTGTACGCGCCTCTCAATGCCGAACTGCTGAAGGCACACGGCGTCACCCATGTGCTCGGCCCTGAGTTCGAGGCCGACCTTGTCGCGCTGGCGCGCGGCGAGACGTCGGGCCAGGCTCGGGCCGGCGCGATCGGGCTCGGCGAACTCGCCGTCCCGCTGCCGCGATTGCCGTTCATCCAGCCCGATCGCCAGGGCCTGCCCGGACCTGCGTCCTACGCCACACTGCAGTTGCCCGATGGCACGCGCAGGCGCTCGGGATCGACCGATGCCTCGAGAGGCTGCAAGCATCACTGCCGGCACTGTCCCATCGTGCCGGTGTACCACGGGCAATTCCGAGTGGTCCCGGTGGAGGTCGTGCTGGCCGATATCCGCGCGCAGCTGGCGCTGGGCGCAGAGCACATCACCTTCGCAGATCCTGATTTCCTGAACGGCCCCACGCATGCCATGCGCATCGTCGAGGCGTTGCACGCCGAGTGGCCGGCGCTGACCTTCGATGCGACCATCAAGGTGGAACACCTGTTGCGGCATCGCGATCTGCTGCCCAGGCTCGCGCAGAGCGGGTGTCTGTTCGTCACCAGCGCCGTCGAGTCGATCGACGACACGGTGCTCCTGCACCTGCAGAAGGGCCACACCCGCGCGGACTTCGAGGAGGCGGTCGAGCAGTGCCGTGCGGCAAACCTCACGCTGGCGCCCACGTTCGTGGCGTTCACGCCGTGGACGAGCCTCGAGGGCTACGGCGAGCTGCTGAACGCGGTCGAAGGTCTCGACCTCGTGAGCCATGTGTCGCCCGTGCAGTGGGGCATCCGGCTGCTCGTGACGTCCCGCTCGTCGCTGCTCGACCTGCCCGACATCCGCGCCGTGGTGTCGCACTTCGATCCGCGCACGCTCACGCACCCCTGGCGGCACGCCGATCCGCGCGTGGATGCGCTGCAGCAAGCCGTGATGCACCTGGTGGGCGTCAGCCTGGATCGTCCGCGTCACGAAACCTTCGGTGCCATCCGGACGCTGGTCGAAGACGCCATCGGCGATGTCGATGCGCTCGGTCGCGATCCGTTGCCGGCCGGCCGCCCGGCGCCATGGCCATCGCGGGCGACCATCCCCTACTTGAACGAGCCCTGGTACTGTTGAGCGGAACCCACCGCAGAGCAGGTGGCTCTGTTGTGACGGTACCGCGCACGAAGGCCCCCATGGACGGGAAACGGCGCGTGCTGCTGCTGGCGACGACGACGGGCTACCAGACGCGGATGTTCGAGGAGGCCGCGGCCAGCGCCGGCGTCGAGATCGTGTACGGCACCGATCGTTGCGAGCGCCTCGACGATCCCTGGCGCGACGGCGCCATTGCCGTGCGGTTCGAGGAGACGGCGGCGTCGCTGCGGGCCATTGAGCAAGCCGTCGGCTGCGGGCCCGTGGACGGCGTGCTGGCCGTGGGTGACCGGCCCGCGATGCTGGCGGCCTCGGTGCTGCGCGCGCTCGGCCTGCCGGGCCATCCTCCGGAGGCCGCCGCCATCGCCCGCGACAAGCGCAGGATGCGCGAGCGGTTGCGCGCCGCGGGCCTGCCCGTGCCCGAGTGTACCGTGCTCGAGGCCGGGGACGTCCCGGCCCCGACGGCGGCGGCGCTCGATTACCCGGTCGTGGTGAAACCGACGACGCTGTCGGGATCGCGCGGTGTGATTCGCGCCGACGATCCCGCGTCGTTTGTTGCGGCCGTGGATCGCATCCGCCGACTCCTCGCGTCGCCAGACATCCGCGTGTCGGAGGGCGGCGACCCGGGAGTGGTGCAGGTGGAGCGATATATCGACGGCGTGGAATACGCGCTCGAAGGCCTCCTCGAGCATGGGACCCTTCGCGTGCTGGCGATCTTCGACAAGCCGGACCCGCTCGAGGGCCCGTTCTTCGAAGAGACCCTGTACGTCACGCCCTCGCGCGCAGGTCACGTCGCCCAGCAGGCCATCGTCTCTGCCGTGGCTGCAGCCGCACGCGCGATAGGCCTTCACCACGGGCCGATCCACGCCGAGTGCCGAGTGGCGGCCGATGGGGTGTACGTCCTGGAAGTGGCCGCCCGGCCCATTGGGGGGCTGTGCGCGCGCGCCCTGCGATTCGCGCGCGAGGCCGACGCGTCGCACGCGCACGTGGGACTCGAGGCATTGCTGCTCCGCCATGCCCTGGGTGAGCCCGCGAGTGGGTGGGTGCGCGCGCCCGAAGCATCGGGCGTGATGATGATTCCGATTCCACGCGCGGGTGTGTTCCGACGGGTCGACGGCGTCGAGGCCGCCCGCGTCGTGCACGGGATCGACGATGTGGCGATCACGGCAAAGGCCGATCAACGGGTGGTGGCGCTGCCCGAGGGCGCCAGCTATCTGGGGTTCATCTTTGCCCGTGCGGGTACGCCCGGTGAAGTGGAGCGCGCGCTGCGCGACGCCCATGCCGCGCTCCGCTTTACGATTGATCCGTATCTGCCCGTGATGAGAGGGTAGCCGCCGGACCCATGAACCCCAGAGCCTGAGAACCTCAGAACCCGAGAACTTCAGAACCCGAGAACTCTACTTGCTCTGCTCCGGCACGTAGCCGGGTGGGAGCGCGGCGCCCGCGCCGAAGAAGAACTCCTCCAGATGCGTCCGGATCAGCTCCTGGCCTTCTTTCTGCCACGGCATCAGGCGGTACTCGTTGAGGATCATCTTCTGGCGATCCTCCCAGAGCTTCCAGGCCTGTGCCGACACGTTCTCGTAGATCCGC
Source organism: Vicinamibacterales bacterium (assembly GCA_036795065.1). GTDB lineage: Bacteria > Acidobacteriota > Vicinamibacteria > Vicinamibacterales > UBA2999 > VFZN01. Next base: position 4,063 of record DAIRFN010000060.1, on the reverse strand, counting down.
TGGCCTAGCTCACCCGGCCACGGTGCGAAGTCGAGCCCCGGCATCTCCTTCTGGAACTTCACGCAGAACACCTTCCGGCCGCTCTTGTTGCCCACGACCTCGTCCGGAGAACCCGTCGGACCACCACACACGCTCATGTCGCACTGCCTCCGTCACCATTATGATGGGTGCAAGGCGCCACGTGGAACCCGAAGACCGCCATCGCCTGTGCTGGTACGGACGCAGAACCCCTTCCATCCCTGCCGACCCGGGCATCCACACCATCGTGGACGGGGAGCTGCTGTACTGCGCCCACCCGATGTTCTTCCCCGTCATCGGCTATGAATTCGACATCCGCAACTGCCAGGACTGCGACGTCTTCAAGCCGCGGCGCCAGCCGGCTCCGCAATCGTATTGAATCCCACCACCTCAACTGGTGAGGTGTATCGTTTTCATACGACTGTCCAGGTGCCCCGAATGAGGACAGTCCGGCAAGTTGCTGCAAAATAGACACTTGCAGGAGGGCCAGCCCAACTGAGTCTGGCAAGCATCTCGCTTTACGAAATGGCAAGAAGGAGGTGCCGACCGTGCTCGAAGTCATCCGTAAGGCTCGCCGAGGCTTTGCCTCGATGTCCCCTGAGAAGCAGCGCGAAATCGCCAGCAAGGGAGGTCGCGCAGCGCATGCCAAAGGCACGGCGCACGAGTGGTCTGCCCAGGAAGCCCGTGAAGCTGGCCGCAAGGGCGGTCAGGTTTCGCGCGGCGGCCGCGGCAAGCTGCCGAGCGGCGAATAGCCCGAACGCGTTCCGCTTCCCGACTGTCAGCTATCCGTCTTCAGACCCCCTGAGGCGGATAGCTGGCAGCGGTCATACCTTTTCCACGTTGACCCGTGCGTCGTTGAAACACGCACCTCCACCCAGATCGGTCAGGCTGTCCGGCACCAGCACGTTCGAGGTCCAGCCGTTGGACGTGTGCCGCCGCCATATTCCCTTGGGCATCGACACCGTGCCGGGACGCACCAACGCCGTCACTCGCGCCCTCAACCGCACTTCCCCCTGGGAGTTGAACACCCGCACGTCGTCTCTATCGTCGATGGCGCGCGCCTCGGCGTCGGCGGGGTTCATCTCCACGACGACGTCGGGCCGGGGGAGCTCGCCAAGGGTGGAACTGATGGTGCGCTCGCTGGCGGGTGAGATGAGCGCCAACGGGAAGCGCTCGCTGCCCGGATCCCCCTGGTAGCCGTAGAGCCCCCGCGGCGCCTCGCGATCCAGCGCTTCGGGGCACAGGTGGACCTTGCGGTCCGCGGTCTTCGGGAAGACATCCCCGAACTGAACCGGCCGGCCGCCGAAAGGCGGTGTGGCGTGCCACGTGGCGCGCAACTCGTCGCCGGTGGTGTCGGGCATGCCCGCCAGCGAGGCCAGCATCGTGTCGAGGTCGTCCGAGGGGTCGTCTTCACGCGACAGGTTCATCCGGCGCACGAGGTCCATGAACACGTCGGTGTTCGACCGCGATTCCCCGACCGGCTCGATCACGGGCCGTCCCAACTGCAGCGACAGCGAACCGTACCCCTTGGAGTAGTCGTAGTGTTCGAGGAACGTGGTGGCCGGCAGCACGACATCGGCGTACAGCGCGGTGTCGGTGAGCACCTGGTCGAAGACCACGGTGAACACATCCTCGCGGGCCAGGCCCTGGAGCACGCGCGCCTGGTCGGGCAGCGTGACCGCGGGGTTGCAGTTGTAGACGAACAGCGCGCGGACGGGTGTGCCGGTGGGCGTGGTCAGCTCGCGGCCCACGTGGTTCATGTTGACGGCGCGGCTGGCGGGCTCACTGTCGTGCAGCCACGCGCGCTCGATGCCCCAGGTGGCCGAATTGCTCATCGAGTAGCCGCCGCCGCGCACGCCGAACTTGCCGCCAACCGCGGGCAGCGCGAGGACCGCCGCGGCCGCGCTGCCGCCGTTGCGATTCCGTTCCAGGCCCCATCCGCACTTCACGAGCGCGGGCGACACGCGGGCGTAGAGATCGGCCACCTGCCGCAGCCGCTCGGCTGGCACGCCGCTCACATCGGCCGCGCGTTCGAAGCTCCACGCCTCCGCGCGCTCGCGCAGGGCGTCGGCCCCCGTGGTGTGCTCGGCCAGGAACGCCTCGTCGGCCAGCCCCTCTTCGAACAGGTGCCGATGGATGGCGAGGGCGACGACCAGGTCGGTCCCGGGGCGCACGGCCAGGTGGATGTCCGCCTGTCGCGCGACGGTCGTCGCCCTCGGGTCGATGGCAACGATCATGGCACCCTGCTCGCGAGCCTCCTTGAGATAGGGCATCAGGTGGATGCCGGAGACACCCGGGTTGACGCCCCAGATGAGGATGAGGCGCGCGGACGGGTAGTCCTGGTAGGCAACCGATCCCATCTTGCCGTAGAGACCCATGTTCGCGGCGCCGGTGGGGGCCGCGCACACCGTGCGGAGCAGCCGTGACGCGCCCAGCCGCCTGAAAAGGATGGCGTCGGCGTAGTCCTGCGTGAGGAAGCCGTTCGAGCCGCCGTAGCAGAGGGGCAGGATGGCCTCGGCGCCATCGGTCCGCCGCGCCTGCTCCAGCTTCTCGGCGACATGGTCGAGCGCGTCGTCCCATGTGACGCGCCGGAACTGGCCCGCGCCCTTGGCGCCGCGGCGGATCGCGGGGAACTGCAGGCGGTCCTCACCGTACACGCGCCGGTCGAAGTGACGCACCTTCGCGCAGATGTAGCCGCGGGTCACCTCGTTCGCCGTGCCGCCGTCGATCTTCGAGATGCGCCCGCCGCGAAGCGTGACGGTGAGCGAGCAGGCATCGGGACAGTCGAGCGGGCACGCCGTCTCGACGGTGGTTTCCGGTGGGGCAACCGCTGGGCGAGGCATGCGGGCAGTCTAACGCAGAGTGCACTCGCACTCAGCAGATCGCACCCAGCACTCCGCACTCTTCTATTTCGTCCGGACCCGCTCTCCATCCTGAATGTCCCGCAGGACCTGGAAGGGGCCGGAGATGATCGTGGTGCCCTCGGGGACGCCGTCGATCTCGATGGTGAGGCCCCCGATGATGCCGGTCTTCGCGGGCGTGAACCGCGCCACATCGTCGGTGACGACGAAGACGCCCACCTCGGGCGTGCCCGACGCACCGGTGCGCTGGACCACGGCCTGCAGCGGCACGGTGAGGACGTTCGAGCGCTCGGCCACCAGGATCTCGGCATCGCAGGTGAGGCCGGGACGAAGGGCCTCGAGCGCGCCGCCCTCGAGTCGCACCTTGACGCGGAACTCGCGCGCGGCGGCCTGCGCGCCCACCTGCGGCAGGGCGCTGGCGCCGATCTCCGCCACCTTGCCGGCGAAGGTCGTGCCCGTCAGGGCCTCCAGTGTCACGGCGGCCGTGTTCCCCAGGGCCAGGCGCAACACGTCGGCCTCGGCCACCTTCACCTCGGCGTTGATCGAGCTGAGGTCCGAGATCGTCATCAGGATGGTGCCCGGCTGGTTCTGCACCCCAATCACCACCATCTCGCCTTCCTCGACGTCGAGGCGCGTGACCACACCGTCGATGGGCGCCGTGATGTCGGTCTTGCTCAGCGAATCGCGGGCGCGGGCCACTTCCGCCCGCCCTTGTGTCACGCGGCGCTCGGCCGCCGACAGGCTTTGCTCGAGCCGCCTGATCGCCGCCTCCGCCGCCCGAGCCTGCGCGGTGGTGGTGTCGGCCCTGGCCTGAGCCGTGTCGAGCTCGGACTGGGCGATCAAGCCTGCCTGCCGCAGGTCGCGCGCCCGCTTGAGCGCGCGCTGGGCATCGGCCGCCTGCGCTTCGGCCGCCGCGAGTTCTGCCTGGCTGGCCTTGATCTGGTTCCCCGCGCCCGATGCCTCCGCTTCGAGGGCTCTCAATGCGGCGGCCGCCGAATCGGCGGAACTCGCGGCCTGCACCGGGTCGATGCGCGCGACCACCTGGCCGGCCTTCACCGTGTCGCCTTCCTTGACGGCCAGCGACACCAGCCGGCCCATCGACGCCGACCCGATGTCGGCGTACCGCGTGGCGACGATCTCCCCCGACGCGGTGACGAACGACTGGAGGGTGCCGGTGCGGGAGA
>DAIRFN010000059.1:0-19720 GCA_036795065.1 Vicinamibacterales bacterium | reverse complement strand
TGCGGCGTTCGAGCAGGCCGCGCTGGCGTTGACGGGTGTCATCACCGACGCGGCCCTGGTGCGGCCACTCGAGCCCGTGGCGGTGTCCTGCGAAGCGCCCTCGGATGACATCCTGCTCGTCGACTGGCTGAACGCGCTCGTCTACGAGATGGCCACGCGCCGGATGCTGTTCACGCGCTTCGAGGTGTCCATCGATGGTGAGCGGCACCTGCACGCCACGGCGTGGGGCGAACGCGTGGACCCGCGCCGGCACGAACCGGCCGTCGAAGTGAAGGGCGCCACGCACACGGCCCTGCGCGTGGCCCGCGACCCGTCTGGCACGTGGACGGCCGAATGCATCGTGGACGTGTGACCGCCTCGGAGACACATATGGACCTGTCGCTGCTGACCCGGCGTTCTGACCACGAATGGGTGATCGAGCCCCACGGCCGCATGCGCGTGCCCGGGGTCATCTATGCCTCCGAAGCCCTCGTGAGCGACATGGATCACAAGGTGTACGAGCAGGTGGCCAACGTCGCCATGCTGCCCGGCATCGAGGGCGCCTCCTATGCCATGCCCGACGCGCACTGGGGCTACGGGTTTCCCATCGGCGGTGTGGCCGCCTTCGATCCGACTCGCGGCGGGGTGATCTCGGCCGGGGGCGTGGGCTTCGATATCTCGTGTGGGGTGCGCACGCTGTACACCGGCCTCAAGATCCGCGACGTTGAGACGCGGAAGGTGGAGCTGGCCGACGCGCTGGCGCGCTCGGTGCCTGCGGGCGTGGGCAGCGAGGGGGAGATAAGCCTGACTGACGACGAGATGGACGCGATGCTTTCCGGTGGCGCCCGGTGGGCGGTCGAGCGCGGGTACGGCACGATGGCCGACCTCGAGCGCATCGAAGAGCGCGGGTGCATGGAGGGCGCCGTGCCCGCGGAAGTGTCGCCACACGCCAAGCGTCGGCAGCGCGACGAGATGGGCACGCTCGGGTCCGGTAACCACTACCTGGAACTGCAGCGGGTCGCCACGGTGTTCGACCGCGAGCGCGGCGAGGCCTTCCAGCTGCGTGAAGGGGACCTCGTCATCAGCATCCACTGCGGATCGCGCGGGCTCGGGCACCAGATTGGCACCGAGTTCCTGCGGCGGATGGCCATCGAGGCCGCCGCGCACGGTATCGAGCTGCCCGATCGCGAACTGGCCTGCGCGCCCATCAACTCCGACCTGGGCCGGGCGTATCTCGGCGCCATGCGCGCCGGGATCAACTGCGCGCTCGCGAATCGCCAGATCATCACGGCCCTGGTGCGCGGTGTGTTCGCCCGCCTGTTCCCGGGTGTCGAACTGCCGCTGATGTACGACGTGTCGCACAACACCTGCAAAACGGAGACGCACCTCTCCGGGGGCGAGCCGAAGCGCCTGTTCGTCCATAGAAAGGGCGCGACGCGCGCCTTCGGCCCGCATCACCCCGACCTGCCCGCGGTGTGGGCTGACATCGGACAGCCGGTGTTGATTGGCGGCACGATGGGCACCGCCTCGTACGTGCTGGTGGGCACCGGCGGGGCGGACGAGCGCGCGTTCGGGTCGTCCTGTCACGGCGCCGGGCGCAGCATGAGCCGGCACGAGGCGATGCGCCGCTTTCGCGGCCGCCAGATCAGCGACGACCTGGCCGAGAAGGGCATCATCATCCGGAGCCCCTCGTCTCGCGGCGTGGCCGAGGAAGCGCCGGCCGCCTACAAGGACGTGACGCGCGTGGTGGATGCGGCTGACGCGGCGGGCCTGTCGCGAAAGGTCGCGCGCCTCGAGCCCGTCGTGTGCATCAAGGGGTGACGACCGAGTCGGGGGCCGCCCCTCGAGCATGGTCGGGGCGATCCTGCCCCTGTCGAAGGGCCGGGAGTCGGGAACCGGGCTACGCGTGCGGCGGGCGGCGCCAGATGAGCGCGCCGTCGCGATAGACCTCGCGCACGCGGTGATAGGGGATGAAGTGCTCCTCGCCGTCGGCGGTCACGGCCTCGAAGCCGAACGGCTCGTCGGGCTCGAAGCGCACCGCGCTCAGGGACACGCGCGCGAGGCCGTGGGCCACGCGGTCCACGTACGCGATCTCGAACCTGGATCCGCTCATCGACGGATCCCAGCGGATCCGGTGGAGCAGATCCTGGACGGGCATCATGGCTCGTGCTCGTCGCCCGGGGGCTTCACCATCGGCACGAATCGCACGGGCAGGCTCCGCTCCGTCACCACGCCCTTCCCGGTCTTCGTCAGGATGCGCAGCTCCTGGTTGCCCATCCGCGGCCCGACGGGCAGGATCATCGTCCCCCCGACGGCGAGCTGCTCGACGAGGGCGGGCGGTACGTCCTCGGGCGCGGCCGTGACCATGATCTTCGGGAAGGGCGCGTGCTCGGGCCAGCCCTTGTAGCCGTCGCCGGCGCGCACGTGCACGTTGGGGTAGCCCTCGGCTTCGAGCGTGCGCCTCGCGCGCTCGGCGAGCTCGGGAACGATCTCGATGGTGTACACCTCGCGCGCCAGCTCGCCGAGGATGGCGGCCTGATACCCGGAGCCGGTGCCGATCTCCAGCACCACGTCCGACGGCTCGAGCTTCAGGGCCTCGGTCATGAACGCCACGATGTAGGGTTGCGAGATGGTCTGGCCGTAGCCAATGGGCAGCGCACCGTCGGCGTACGCGGAGCGCTGCTGTTCGGCGGGGACGTACCGGTGGCGCGGCACCCTGGCCATGGCGGCCAGCACGCGCTCGTCCTGGATGCCGCGCCCGCGCAGCTGGCTCTCCACCATACGCCGGGCCTCGGCCTGGCGATCCTGCGACTCGGCGCCAGTGACGCTGCCGCAGGCGGCGAGGAGGCTTCCGAACACGAGCACTGGAGCGAAGGCTGCGACGTGTCTCATGGCCGCACCGTCCTTCCCCCATTATGAGCCTCTCGCCGCCGGGCGATGATCGGGGGGCGGGCGCCCCACGCGCCACGCCCGTCGCGTCCCGCCGCCCCTGGTCTTCTCCACCGAGGTTGCGCCCCCGAGCACCTCGCGCGCAACCAGCGCGACGAGCATGAAGAGGTAACCGATGTGCACGAGACAGGGTGTTGTGCGGGACGTCCGTGAACCATGTAAGTGCTAGAATCATAAGAGTTTCGGTCTCATGAAAAAGATTCTCATCGCGAACCGGGGCGAGATTGCGGTTCGCATCATCCGCGCGTGCCGCGACCTCGGGATCACCTCCGTCGCGGTGTACTCCGATTGCGATCGCACCGCCCTTCACGTCCGGATGGCTGATGAAGCCTATCCGGTCGGCCCGAACGCCCCTCGTGAAAGCTATCTCCGCATCGATCGCATCGTCGACGTGGCGCGTCGATCGGGAGCCGATGCGGTGCACCCGGGTTATGGCTTCCTGGCCGAGAACGAGGACTTCGCTGCCGCGTGCGGCGACGCCGGCCTCACCTTCATCGGCCCGTCGCCCGAGGCCATCAGGCTGATGGGCAGCAAGACCGCGGCCCGGCAAGTGGCCATCGCGGCGGGTGTGCCGGTCGTGCCGGGGACCGAGGAGCCCCTCGGCGAGGGCGTGGCGGATGCGGAGGTGCTGGCGATTGCCGATCGCATCGGCTATCCCCTGATGCTGAAGGCCGTGGCCGGGGGCGGCGGCAAGGGCATGCGGATGGTGTCGGCCCCAGACGAACTGCCGGGGGCGCTGCGCGCGGCGCGATCGGAGGCCGGGTCGGCCTTTGGCGACTCGGCGGTCTATCTCGAGCGGCGCATCCTCGCGCCTCGCCACATCGAAGTGCAGCTGCTCGGCGATCACTTCGGCACCGTGGTGCCGTTCGTGGAGCGCGAATGCTCGATCCAGCGGCGCCACCAGAAGGTGGTGGAGGAGAGCCCGTCGCTGGCGGTGTCGCCGGAGCTGAGGCGCCGCATCACGTCGGCGGCGGCCGCGGTGGCGCGCGCGGCGACCTACACCAACGCTGGCACGATCGAGTTCCTGCTGGACGAGGACGGCTCGTTCTACTTCCTCGAGATGAACACGCGCCTGCAGGTGGAGCACCCGATCACCGAGATGGTGACGGGCGTGGACCTGGTCCAGTGGCAGGTGCGCATCGCGCGCGGCGAGCCGCTGACGCTCGACCCCGAGGCGCTGCTCGTGCCGCGGGCCCACGCCGTGGAGTGCCGCATCTACGCCGAGGATCCCGACACGAACTTCATGCCCTCGCCGGGCCGCATCCTCGGGCTGCGTGTGCCCCAGGGCCCGGGCGTGCGCGACGACAGCGGCATGTACGAAGGCGGCGAGGTGCCGATTCACTACGACCCGATGATCTCGAAGCTCATCACGTGGGCCGAGGATCGGCCGGGCGCCCTCGCCCGCATGAAGCGCGCGCTCGCGGAGTACGAGGTGCGCGGCATCCGCACGACGATCCCGTTCTTCCGCTGGATCCTGGAGGACGAGGACTTCCGGGCCGCACGATTCGACACGACGTTCGTCGATCGCAAGCTCGGGGCGCGCAACGGGCAGCCGCTGACCGCGCCCGACGACGAGCACGCCGTGATGGCCGCCGTGGCGGTGGCGGTGCGGCAGGCGACGGCAGGCGCCGTGCCTCCGCCGTCGCCGGGATGCGCGGCCAGCCGGTGGCAGCAGATGGCACGCGCGGCGGCCTTGCGGTGACGCGCGCGACAGGAACGAGTACCCGAGAACGCGAGAACCGAGAACCAGTGACCTTCGACCTCGACATCGCCGGACGGGTGCGGCGCGTGCGCGTGGACACGCGCGATGGGCGGCTGGAAGTGGCCGTGGACGACCGCGTGTTCGACGTGGACCCGCGCAGCGTGGGCCGCGATACCCTGTCGCTGCTCGTCCGTGAAGGCGGCGGCGCGCAGCGCAGCGTGGATGCGATCGTGACGCCCAGGGCCGGCGGGTCCGGGTTCGACGTGCTGCTCGACGGCCACACGATGCCCGCTGCGCTGGTGACGCGCTTCGGGCGGCGGGCCGGTGAGGCCGGCGCCAGCGGGTCGGGGCCGCAGCAGGTGGTGGCGCCGATGCCGGGCAAGATCCTGCGGCTGCTGGTGGCGCCCGGCGATGCCGTGCAGCCCCGCCAGGGTCTGGTCGTGATCGAGGCGATGAAGATGGAAAACGAGCTCCGCGCGTCGCGCGCGGGCCGCGTCAAGGCCGTGAAGATCGCCGAAGGGCAGTCGGTCGAGGCGGGGGCGCTGCTGGTCACCGTGGAGTAGGGCGTGAAGAAACTCGCCGGCGCGGCCTATCGCTACGCGCGGACGATCGTCATGGTCGTCGCGGTGTCGCTGGCGGTCGTGCTCGTGAGCGTGGTCACCATCGACCTCGGCCCCGCGCTCAGGGCCCGTGCCGAGCGCGCCGGCAGCAACTGGCTCGATCGCCCCATGCACATCGGCCGCCTCGGCGTGCACCTCGGGCGCGGCCGGTTCGTCGTCGAAGACCTCGTCGTGGACGGCCAGCGACCGGGTGAGGAGCCATGGCTCGTCGCCAGGCGCGTGGAGGTGTCGCTCACCTGGGGCGCGCTCATCCATCGGGAGGTGCTGCTCGACACCATCGAGATGAGCGACTGGCGCATGGTGATCGAGACCTTCCCCGACGGACGGCAGACGTTCCCGCGCGTCATGGGCCCGCCCCGTGCGCCTCGGACGAGCCCCTCGCCGGTGCGGACCACGGTGCAGTACGTGAGGGCGCGGCGTGGGGAAGTGTACTACCAGGATCACGGCACGCCGTGGAGCACCATCGCGCGCAACCTCGATGTCACGGTCGCGAAGCTCGTTGAGTACCGCGGCCAGATCCGATTCTCGGACGGTACGGTCGCCATCCAGAACTACGTCCCGATGAGCGCCAGCCTGGGCGCCACCTTCCGGATCCTGGGCGGGCGCCTGGTCTTCGACCAGATGAAGCTCGTCACCGACGGCGCCGTCAGTGACCTGACCGGCGCGATCGAAATGACGCGCTGGCCCGAGCAGCTCTACAACGTGAAGTCGCGCATCCAGCTCCCACGCATGCGGGAGCTCTTCTTCGCCAACAACACCTTCAGCCTGCACGGCGAGGCCGACTTCACCGGCACGTTCCACCTCTTCAAGGGTGGCCGCGAGCTGAAGGGCGACTTCTACAGCCGCGAGGCCGGCCTCAACCAGTATCGCTTTCCCGATCTCGAGGGCTCGCTCGTCTGGCTCCCGCGGCAGTTCGATGTGACGCGCGCCACCGCCGGGTTCAATGGCGGCCGTCTCGCGTTCACCTACGGGATGGCGCCGATCGGCGTGCCCGGCCAGCCCACGCGCTCGCGCTTCGATGTCGACTACACCGATGTCGACCTGCTGGCGCTGACCAACCTGCTCGAGACCGAGGGGTTGCGCGTAGCCGGGCGTGCCACCGGTCGGAACCACCTCGAGTGGCCCAATGCCCGCTTTGCCGATCGTGAGGGCGATGGCGACGTGGTGGTGACCGCTCCAGCGGGCACGAGCCTGATGGGACCGCGCCTTCCCGCTGGCGCGGCGGCACTGGCCGAGGCGCGCGCGCTCGACTACGGCCCGTTCAGCAACCACACGCCGCTCGAGCCCGTCGGCCTCGCCGGCCACATGGCCTACAGCTTCGACGGCGAGGCCATCCGGCTCGAGCCGAGCGAGCTGGCCACCGAGCACACTTACGTGACCTTCGAGGGCGCCACGGCTTGGGGCGAGCGCTCGAAACTGCCCTTCCGCGTCACGAGCGCGAACTGGCAGGAAGGCGATCGCCTGCTGGCCGGCCTCATGACCGCGTTCGGGGCCCGGACGATGGCCATTCCCATCGACGGCGTCGGCCGCTTCGACGGCGTCATGCTGGGCGCGTTCCGCAGCCCGCGCATCGAGGGCCGCTTCGTCGGCGAGGAGATTCGCTCCTTCGGGGTCACCTGGGGCGCCGTGGACGGCGATTTCGTCGTCGAAAACGCGTACGCGAACGTCAGCCGCGCGGTGATCACCGAGGGCTTTTCGCGGATGGACGTGACGGGCCAGTTCTCGCTCGGCTATCCGCGCCGGGATGGCGGCGAGGAGATCGACGCGCGCGTGAGGGTGACGAACCGCGGCGTCAAGGACTTCCTGGCGGCGTTCGACCTCGAGGACTACGACGTGGACGGCATCGTGTCGGGTGATTTTCACCTGTACGGCCAGTACACGCAGCCCCTTGGGTTCGGGCGCCTCGCCATCACGCAGGGCACGGCGTACGGTGAGCCCTTTGCCGAGGGCGTCGCGGCGATGCGCTTCGAGGGCGCCGGCGTGCGGCTCGACGGCCTCACGGTGACCAAGGGCGGCACCACGACGACCGGCGCTGCCTACATCGGCTGGAACGGCACCTACTCGTTCAACGCCGACGCGCGCGGGATGGCCGTCGAGACGCTGGCGGTCGCGGCGATGTCGAGCGGCCCGGGGTTCACCGGGCTCCTCGACTTCTCGGCCAGCGGCAGCGGCACGTTCGACCAGCCGCGCTATGACGTGAAGGTGGGCGTGCGCGACCTGTTCTACGGGGACGAAGGCGTGGGCGAGATCTCGGGTCGCCTGTCGGTGCGCGACACGGTGCTGACCTACGAGGTCGAGGTCGCCTCGAACCGCCTGGCCGCGTCGGGGACCGGCCGCATCGCGCTCACCGACGAGATGGACGCGGAGCTCTCGTTCCGCGTCACCGACACGTCGCTCGATCCGTATCTCCGCGCGTTCCAGCCCCAGCTCTCGCCGTTCACCTCGGCGGTTGCCAGCGGCGCCATCCGCATCGTCGGCGAGCTCTACAATCCGGACGCGCTGCGCGTGGACGTCGAGGTGGACGATGTCGACTTGCGGTTCTTCGACTACCAGCTTCAGAACGCCGGCGCCATCCGGATGAGCGTGGATCGGCAGGTCCTGCAGGTGACGGCCCTGCGGTTGGTCGGCGAGGACACCGAGCTCGAGCTGGCAGGGTCGGTGGATCTGCCGAAGCAGGCGCTCGCGCTGACGGCCAACGGCGCGGCCAACCTCGCGGTGCTGCAAGGCTTCGTGCCCGACGTGCGCAGCTCCGGCCGCGCGGAGGTCTCGGCTCGCATCGGCGGCACCGTCGAGACGCCGGCCGTGTCCGGCACGGCGCTGCTGAGCGACGGCCGCCTCCGGCATTTCGGCTTCCCTCACGCGCTCGAGGCCCTGAACGGCATCGTCACCTTCAACGCCGCGGGCCTCAGGCTCGACGGGGTCAGCGGCCGCGTGGGCGGCGGGCTCGTGCGGTTCGGCGGGCGTCTGGGGCAATCGGGCTACGTGTTGAGCGAGTACGACGTCACGGCGGTGGGTAGCGACATGCGGCTGCGCTATCCAGAGGGCATGCGCTCGCTGGTCGATGCCGAGCTCGCGCTTCGCGGGCCGGCCAGCGCGCCGGTGCTGACCGGCGTCGTCACCGTGAAGAGCGCCACATGGGCGCGGCCCATCGATACCTCGACGGGGCTGTTCGACCTCGCCGGCGGGCCCGACGCGATACCGGCCATCGAGGGCGCGCTTGCCGCAGAGGCCAGCAACGCCCTGCGCTTCGACGTGCGCCTCATCGCCCCGTCGAGCCTGCGCATCGAGAACGATCAGGCCCGCATCGTGGCCAGCGCGGACCTGACCCTGCGAGGCACGCTGGACCGACCCCAGGTGCTGGGACGCGCCGACATCGAGCGCGGTGAGGCGCGCTTCGAAGGACGGCGCTACCTGGTCACGCGCGGCAGCATCGACTTCACCGATCCGAATCGCATCCAGCCGTTCTTCGACGTCGAGGCCGAGACGCGCGTGCGCGTGCCCGGCCAGACCTACCGCGTGACCCTGCGCATGGCCGGCACGACCGAGCGGCTGCAGCCGGAGTTCACTTCCGATCCGCCGCTGCCCCCGCTCGAGATCCTGACGATGCTCTTCAGCGACACCACGCCAAGCGGCGACGTCGAGCTGGCGGCGCAGCAGCGGCCCAACGAGCGCGAGCAGCGCCTGCTCGAGGCGCGGGCCACGCGCGCGCTCACGGGCACGCTGTCGGCCGAAGTGGGCCGCGTGGTGCAGGAAACCTTCGGGGTGGATTCATTCCAGATCACGCCGCTGCTCGTGGACCCCTACCAGCAGTCCGCGCGCCTCAATGTCAACCCCTCGGCGCGCGTGACCATCGGCAAGCGGATCTCGGAGCGCATCTACCTGACCTACGCGCGCAGCCTGTCGTCGTCCACGCGCGACGAGATCATCCTCCTCGAGTTCGACCAGAGCGACACGCTGGCCTGGGTCCTGTCGCAGAACGAGGATCGCACCTACGCGCTCGAAGTGCGGAAGAGGCACACGTTCTGATGCGCGTGCTGCTGCTCGCGGCCCTTGCGCTCGCCGCCGAGCGCCCCATCCAGGCCTCTCCCGAGGCGTTCATCGGCCAGCTCATCGCGGACGTGCGCGTGGACACGGCGGACGGCCCCGTGCTCGAGCCCGGCGTGCTGGAGCTGGTCGAGACACGGCTCGGCGAGCTGCTGGCCATGGAGCGCGTGCGGGACACCATCGATCACCTGGTCGGCCTCGGCCGTTACGACGACGTCCGCCTGTTCGCGACGGCGGCGCCGGGAGGCGCCGGGGTGTCGCTGCGCTGGCTGCTGAGACCCATCCAGCTCGTGACCCGCGTGTCGATCGAGGGCGGCGGCGGCCTGTCGTCCACGGCCCTGCAGGCGGTGGTGCGCGAGCGCTTCGGCGCGCGGCCCTCGGCCTCGCGCGCGGCCGACATCGGGGCCGCGGTCACGGACTTCTATCGCGACCACGGCTACCGCGCGGCGTCGGTCGCCACGCGGCTGGTGCCGGAGCGGACGGCCGGCGCGGTATGGCTGGTCCTCGAGGTCGAGCCGGGCCCGCGGACCACCGTCCTCACCGCGTCGGTGACCGGCAGTCCTCGCGAGGCGCCCAATCGCATCCTCGATGCTCTGCGCATCGAACCGGGCGCGCCTTTCGACCGCCTGGACCTGGAGGCGCGCATCGCCGCCTACGAGAACCGCCTCCGCTCCGACGGCTTCTACGAGGCCTCGGTCCGCGAGACCACGACGTTCGACGATGCGGGGCACACGGCCACCATCGCCGTGGAGGTGATCGCGGGACCGCGCGTGCGCGTCGTCTACGCGGGCGATCCCGTGCCGGGCGGGGACCTGGAGTCGCTCGTGCCGATCCGCGAGGAGCGCTCGGTGGACGAGGACCTGCTCGAGGACGCGAGCCGCAACATCGAGGCCTACCTGCGCGAGCGCGGGTACCGTGACGCGCGCGCCACCTACGGACGGGCAGACCAGAGTGGCGACCTCGTGCTGACGTTCACGGTCGAACGCGGCCCGCTGCATCGCGTGGGCGCCGTGGCCCTCGAGGAGAACCGCTCGCTGCCGGCCGCCGAGATCGAGCCGCTGCTGAAACTGACGCGTGGCGACCCCTTTGTGGACGCCCGTGTCGCCGCCATCGGGGTGGCGATCGAGGAGCTCTACCGGGTGCGCGGGTACGAAGGCGTGGCCGTGAAGCCGTCGGCCGAGGTGCTGCCCGAAGAGGCGGAGGGTGACGTGCGGTTCCGGCCCGTCGACGTCCGCTTCACGATCTACGAGGGGGTGAGGACCACGGTGTCGACGGTCACACTGGAGGGCACGACCGGGGTCCCCGAGCCCTATCTACGCACCCTCCTGGGCCTGATCACAGGGCGCCCCTTCTATCGCCCGCAGCTGGCCGCCGATCGCGATGCGCTCGAGCGCGCCTATCGCAACCTCGGATACCTCTCGGCTCGGGTGACGTCGAGGCTGGTCTTCAGCGATGACAGCCAGCAGGTGGCGGTCACCTGGGCCATCGACGCCGGCGAGCAAGCCGTGGTCGACCACGTGCTCATCACCGGGAACTCGCGTACCAGCGCCGACGTGATCAGGCGCGAGCTGCGCATCCGACCCGGCGTGCCGCTTGGCGCCGATGCACTGGCTGAGAGCCAGCAGCGCCTCAGCCAGCTCGGCCTGTTCCGCCGGGTGCGGATCGTCGACCTCCCGCGCTCGGGCACACCTCTGCGAGACGTGCTGGTGACGGTGGAGGAGGCCCCCGCGACGGCCATCACCTACGGTGGCGGTCTCGAGGCGGGACGCCGCCTGCGCCAGAGCGCCGACGGCAGCCCCCCGGTCGAGCGGATCGAGGTGGCGCCGCGCGCGTTCTTCGAGGTGAGCCGCCGCAACCTGTGGGGCAAGAACCGCACGCTCAGCTTCTTTTCCCGCGTCTCGCTGCGCCCGCGCGATCCTGCGGTGGACAGCACCGATCCGACCGACACGGGCGGGTACGGCCTGAACGACTACCGCGTGGTCGGCACCTTCCGCGAGCCCCGGGCCTTTGGCCGCCCCGGTGACGCACAGGTCGCGGCCTTCGTGGAACAGGGCATCCGCTCGAGCTTCAATTTCAACCGCCGCGGCGTGGGCGCCGACTACGCGCGACGCTTCGGCACGGGCCTGACGACGACGGCCCGCTACTCCTACGACTACACCCAGTTGTTCGACGAGCAGATCGCGCCGGAAGACCGCCTGCTGATCGATCGCCTGTTCCCGCAAGTACACCTGTCGAGCTTCTTCGGCGCCGTGCTCCGCGACTCGCGCGACGATGTCCTCGACCCCGCGAGGGGGGCAGTCATCGGCCTCGACGGCAAGGTGGCCGCCCGGTGGTACGGATCGGAAGTGGGGTTTGCCAAGACGTTCCTCCAGGGCTTCCTGTACCGGCGCCTGCCGGGGCGCGGGTTCGTGGTCGCCGGCGGCCTGCGCGTGGGCCTGGCTGCCGGGTTTCCCAGGGAGGTGCCGCGCGTGGACGAAGACGGCAACCCCGTCCTCGGTGAAGACGGCCAGCAGGTCGTCGATGTCGTGGAGGACTTGCCCGCGAGCGAGCGGTTCTATGCGGGCGGTGACACGACGGTTCGCGGCTTCGCGCTGGATCGGCTCGGGACCGACGAGACGCTCGACCCGCAGGGATATCCGCAGGGGGGTAACGGACTGCTGCTGGTCAATGCCGAATTGCGGGCGCCGTACTGGAAGGGCGTGGGCCTGGTGGGCTTCGTCGATGCCGGTAACGTGTTCAAGCAGGCCGGCGACATCGAGCTGGGCGATGTACGGGTGGCCGCCGGGTTCGGCGCGCGCTATCGTTCTCCCATCGGCCCGCTGCGCGTGGACTTCGGGTTCAAGGTCAACCCGCGCGTCCTCGCCAGCGGCAGCCGGGAGCGCGGGATGATCGTTCACATCTCCCTGGGACAGGCCTTCTGATGTCGTACCTGCTGGCGGTGTGTCTCGTGATCGCCCAGGCGCCCGAGCTCGTGGACCGCACGCTCGCGATCGTCTCGGGCCACACCATCACCCTGTCGGATGCGCGGACCGCGATGGCACTTGGGCTCGTCGAGGGCGACGAGGTGGACGCGGCGCTGGTGCAGCGCCTCGTGGACCGTGAGCTGATGCTGCGCGAGGCCGATCGCTACGAGCCGCCGCCGCCGTCCGCCGAACGCGTCGAGGCACGGCTGGCCGACGTGCGGGCGCGCGCCGGCGGTGACGAGGTGCTGTCGCGAATGCTGGCGCTGGGCGGGTTCTCCGAGGGCCGCCTGCGGGCCTGGGTGCGCGACGACATGCGGATCGCGACCTACCTGCAGCAGCGGTTCGTGTCCGACGAGCGTCGCGACGACCTGATCGCCGACTGGGTGAGCGACCTCAGGCGCCGCGCGCAGGTGGTGATGCTGCCCCCGTAGGTGCTCGGGCTCTGAGGTTCTGAGGTCTAGCGCACGTGCGCGATGATCACCTGTGCGGCGTTGGCCACGGCGTGGCTGACCATGCCGGCCGTGAGGCTGGCGCGCGCGAAATAGAGGGCGCCCCACAACGCGCCGAGCAGCGTCGTCACCACCACCGCATCCCATCCCTGCACGACGTGCCCGAGGCCGAAGGCGAGGGAGGTCGCGAGCAGTCCCCGCCCGGCGCCGCCGAGATCCTCGCGGAAGCGGTGCAGCAGGAAGGCGCGCTGGATCTCCTCGCGCACGCCGCCCGCGATGATGGCCAGCAGGAGGACGACGAGGGCGCCCTCCCGCGAGGCCGCGAGCGTCTCGAACGGGTTGCTGGGGACGGTCCTGAGCGCCGGTGCCACGACTTGAACCAGCCACAAGGTGAACCAGATGAGGAAGAGGACGGCGGGGGCGAGCAGTACGCCGAGGCCGGCCTCGATTCCCTGGCGCCGATGGCCGAGGAACACCTGGCCCGGCGACTCGCCGCGCCGGTGGAGCAGCCACAGGATCAGGCCCACCAGCACGACCGTATCCGCGGCTGAGACCACGGCCACGAAGGTCAGCGACAGGGTTCCGTCCGGGGACTGAGGAGCGAGGCCGGCCAGTCGGGCGGCCCCGGCGAGCGCCAGCTGCGTGGGGTACCCCGAGCACAGCAGGACTTCCCACAGGGATTGCCACGGACGCCGCGGGGTCATGGCTCGACAGGGATGGTACACTCGATCTCGTGAGTCAGGGGACGCGGACCAGCGCCGAGCGCGTGCTGATTGTGGAAGACGAGGCGGTGACCCGCAGCGGCCTGGCCGAGCTCGTCCGCTCGTGGGGCTATTCCGCGGACGAGGCGGGCGACGGCGTCGAGGCTCTCGAGCGGATCACCGAGTTCCGGCCCACGATCATCGTGTCCGACCTGGTCATGCCGCGCATGAACGGGCTCGAGCTGCTGAAGGCCATCCGCGACGACACCGAGAACGTGAAAGTGATCCTGCTCACCGCGCAGGGCACCGTGGACACGGCGGTCGAAGCGGTGAAGGCCGGGGCCGAGGATTACCTGAGCAAGCCGGTCGATCCGCAGAAGCTGAGGCGGCTGCTCGATCGGCTGAGCGAGCTCAACGCGCAGAAGCGCGAGAACCAGGCGCTCCGGCGCCAGCTCACCGACCGCGGGCGGTTCGGCCGCATCATCGGGCACAGCCAGGCGATGCGGGCCATCTACCGCGTCATCGAACAGGCCGCGCCCACGCCAGCGTCCATTCTCATCCTCGGCGAGTCGGGCACGGGCAAGGAGCTGGTGGCCCAGACCATCCACCAGTTGAGCCCGCGCGCCGACCTGCCGTTCGTGGGCCTCAACTGCGCGGCGATTCCGGAAACCCTGCTCGAGAGCGAGATCTTCGGCCATGAGAAGGGCGCGTTCACGGGCGCGCTCGATCGGCGGGCGGGCTGCTTCGAGCTCGCGGACCGAGGCACGTTGTTCCTGGACGAGATTGCCGAGATGGCGCCGGGGACGCAGGTGAAGCTGCTGCGCGTCCTGCAGGAGCGGCGATTCCGCCGGCTGGGCGGGCGCGTCGAGCAGGACGTGGACGTGCGCGTCATCGCGGCGACCAACGTCAACCCGCAGCAGGCGCTGCGGGACGGCCGCCTGCGCGAGGACCTCTACTATCGCCTCAACGTGTTCTCGATCGAGCTGCCGCCGCTCCGCGACCGCAAGCAGGACCTGCCGCTGCTCATCCAGGCCTTCATCGACGAGTTCAATGTCCGCGACAACAAGTCGGTCCGGGCGCTGACGCCCGAGGCGATGAAGATGCTGTCCGACTACGACTGGCCCGGCAATGTGCGCGAGCTGCGCAACGTCATCGAGCGGGCCACCATCCTGGCGCGCGGTGAGTACATCGAGCCCGAGCACCTGCCGCCCCTGGGCGCCGCGCGCGCCGTGGCGAGGCCGGCCGCCGCGGGCGTGGCGCTCGTGCCAGGCATGACCGTGGACGAGGCCGAGCAGAAGCTGATCGTGGCCACGCTCGAGGCATCGGGCGGCAACAAGACGCGTGCGGCCGAGATGCTGGGCATCAGCCTGAAGACCCTGCACAACAAGCTGAACCGGATGAAGGGCGAAGGGCATGTGGCGCAGAGCGGCTAGGGCGCCGCACGCGCGCACGAGCATGACCTTCGTCACCGGCGCGCTCGCCGCGTGCCTGCTGGCGGGGTTGGCGGGGCTGGCCACGCCTGCCGCTCAGGCGCCGGTCCGCCAGGGCGCCGTCGCGGCCCCGAGCGCCGTCGATGTCGTGGACCGCTCCATTGCGGAGTTGCAGGACGAGATGCGCGCGGGACGCGCCACCTCGCGCGACATCACGGCCGCGCACCTGGCGCGCATCGCCGCCTACGACAAGCAGGGCCCGGCGTTGAACGCGATGATTGCGCTCAACCCGCGCGCGCTGGACGAAGCCGATACGCTGGACCGCGAGCGCCGCGAGCGCGGGCCGCGTGGTCCGCTCCATGGGATCCCGGTTGTCATCAAGGACAACTACGAGACCGCCGACATGCCGACGACCGGCGGGTCGGTGGCACTGGCGGGGTTCGCCCCCGGCCGCGACGCGTTCCAGGTGAAGAAGCTGCGTGACGCCGGGGTGGTGATTCTCGGCAAGACGAACCTGCACGAGCTGGCGGCCGGCATCATCACCATCAGCTCGCTGGGCGGACAGACGCGCAACCCGTACGACCCCGCGCGCACCCCTGGTGGATCGAGCGGCGGCACCGCCGCCGCGGTGGCTGCGAGCTTTGCCGTGGGCGGCATGGCCAGCGACACGTGCGGATCCATCCGCATTCCCGCCGCGAACAACAACCTGTTCGGCCTCCGGGGCACCCTGGGCCTGTCGAGCCGTACCGGCATCATCCCGCTCTCGCACACGCAGGACATCGGCGGGCCGCTGGCGCGCACCGTGGCGGACCTGGCGCTGCTGCTCGACGCCACGGTGGGCGAGGACCCGGCGGATCCCACCACGGTGGCCAGCCGCGGCCGGTTGCCGACGAGCTTCGCTGAAGGCCTCGCTCCCGGGGCTTTGCAGGGCGCGCGCATCGGCGTGCTGAAGAATTCCTTCGGCGCAGCGCCCGAAGACGAAGAGGTGTCGGCCATCGTGCGCCGGGCCCTGGACCAGATGAAGGCCCAGGGCGCCGAGATCGTCGAGGTCACCATCCCCGGACTGGACGACGTGGTCGGCGCGTCGAGCCTGATCAACCTCGAGTTCAAGACCGACCTGATTCACTACCTCGCGCAGTTCCCCAACGCCCCCGTGAAGTCGCTGCAGGACATCCTTGATCGCGGCGCGTTTCATGCCGCGCTCGAGACCACGTTCAAGCTGCGCAACACCGCCGTGGCCGACCCGGAGGAGATTCGCAAGGTGCAGGCGCGGCGCGCGCTTGCCGCGTCGCTGGTGGGGGCGGCGTTCGACGAGCACCGCATCGAGGCGCTCGCCTATCCGACCCTGCGGCGACGCCCGGTGGTCGTTGAGGAGCCGCAGCGCGGCACCAACTGCCAGTTGAGCGCGTCCACCGGATTCCCCGCGATGGCGATGCCCGCCGGCTTCACCACCGACGGCGTGCCCATCGGCTTCGAGTTGCTCGGCCCGGCCTGGAGTGATGCGCGGCTGCTGGCGCTGGCGTATGCGTACGAACAGGCGGTCCACCCGCGGCGCCCGTCGCCGACCACGCCACGGCTGGTGAACGGGCAGGCGCCGCGCCCGGTGGCCTTCACGGCGGCGGCCGACGCCCCCTCGTCGTCTTCGACACGCGCGCGATTCGAGTTCGATCCGGTGTCGGGCCGGCTGTCGTTCGAGTTCCCGGCCGACGTCGCGGCGGCGTCGCTGCACCGGGCCGGGCCGGGCCCCGACGGTCCCGTGCTGCACCGCCTGATCGATCCCGCGGCGCCGTCTCCACGTGGCGCCGTGGTCCTGCCGCCATGGCAGCGTGCGATGCTGCTGGAGGGGGCGCTGCGAGCAGTCGTCCGCACGCCCGGAGGCGCCACCACCCTGCGCCTGGAACCGCCAGCGCGGTGACCGCCATGCGTGTCGTGCACCTGCCCGCACCCGCCCGCACCCACCCGCACCGGTCCGCACCCGCCCGCACCTGACCATGCCGCTCTCGATCAAGCAGAAGCAGGTCCTCGGCGTGACCACCATCGTGGTCCTCGTCGTCATCGGGCTGTCGGTGCTCCAGGTGGGGACGCTGGTGCGCGTGCTGCTGGAGCAGGGGGCCGCGCGCGCGGAGCTCGTGGCGGCCAGCGTGATTCACCAGACCGGCGGCGCGGTGCTGAGCCGCGAGACGGCCTACCAGGACATCCGGTCCAGCCCGCAGGTGCGCCTGGCGCTCGAGACCGCCATCTATTCGCCCGAGGTGCTGTACGCGGCCATCGTGGACCGGACGCGCACCGTGATCGCGGCCAATGATCCCGCGCAGGTGGGGAAGACCCTCCCACGCGGCGAGGACCTGATGGCGCTGGTCAGCGCGTCGGGCTACCAGCAGGTGCGGGCCGTCTACGCCGAGGGGCGGACCTTCGAGTGGCGCCAGCCGCTGGCGCTCGACGACGAACCGTTCGGAGAGATCTGCATCGGGCTCTCGACGATTTTCGTCCAGCAGGAGCTTCGAACCCCTTTGCTGTCTGCGGGCGTGGCCGTCAGCCTGGCGCTCCTCATCGCGGTGGCGGTGGCGATGGCGTTGGCACAGCTGGTCCTCCGTCCCATCCATGTCATCACCAGCGGGTTGTCGCGCCTCGGCCGCGGCGAGATCGGCACCCGCCTCGATCTGCGCGACGAGGAGTTCCGCGATCTGGGCGACGTGTTCGACCAGGTGTCCGCGCAGCTGCAGTCGGCGATTGGCGACGGTCCCAAGCGGGCGCAACTGAAGGACCTCACCCGGCGGGTGGCCTCGCTGGGACGCCTGACCGCCGGTGTCGCCCACGAGGTGAAGAACCCGCTGAACGCGATGACCATCCACCTGGAGCTGCTCAAGCAGAAGCTCGCTTCCCCGGACCCTTCGTCGGCCTCGCGCCACGCCGAGGTGATCGGCGCCGAGATCCGCCGCCTGGACGACGTGGTGCAGGGCTTCCTGAAGTTCGTCCGGCCCGAGGACGTCACGCTGGCGCCCGTGAAGACCAAGCCCCTCATCACGAGCGTGCTGGACGCGGTGCGCGTCGAGGCCGAGAAGGCGGGCGTCACCTGCGAGCACGCGTGCCAGGACGCCGACCTGGCCATCGAGGGCGACGAGCCGCTGCTGCGGCAGGCGCTGCTGAACCTGGCGCAGAACGCGGTACAGGCGATGCCGCGCGGCGGCAAGCTCCGGATGGCCTGCGCGGTCGGACGGGACGGGCGAATTGAGATCCGCGTGCAGGACAGCGGCGAGGGCATCGCGCCCGAGCACCTGGCGCGCATCTTCGACCTCTACTTCACGACCAAGAAGCGCGGCAGCGGCATCGGCCTGTCGCTGGTGTTCCGCACCATCCAGCTCCACAATGGCGACATCGATGTGGAGTCCACGGTCGGCACCGGGACAACATTCGTGATCAAATTTCCCCGGGCGCGTTAGGATCGAATCGATGCGATCGGCCTCCCTCGCCGTCGTGGCGGTTCTGCTCGCGGGCGGAGCCGGCTGTGCCACGCGCGCCGCCGCCCCGGTGCCCGAGCCCGAGCTGCCGGTCATGGCGCCGCCGCCAGCGCCGCCCCGGATCGTGGCTATTTACACCGAGCCGGCCGAGCCATTGCTGGTGGCGACCCCGCCCCCCGCCGAGCCGGCCACGCCCGAGCCCCCCCCGCCGAAGCCAGCCGTCCCGGCGCCGGAGCCGGAGCCGCCCGCGCAGGAGGGGCGTCCGGCCACGCCGCCCCCGGCGCTCACGCTGACGCCCGCACCGGGCGTGGAGGCCAAGACCGAGGCGTCGATTCGGGTGCTGCTGGCCCGCGCGTCCTCCGACCTCGAACGGGTGAACGCCCAGGCCCTGTCGGCCGACGGTCGGACGCAGTTCGAGGCGGCGCGGCGTTTCGTCCAGCAGGCGGAAGAGGCGCTGAAGGCGCGCAACCTGGTCTATGCGGGGAAGCTCGCCGACAAGGCCGCGGTGATGGCCGCCGTGCTCGTACGGTAGCGCTGGCGTCGATATATTGCGGTCACACGGCCGTTATGCGAAAATAAGGCGAAACAAGAATTTACCGCCAGAACCTGCCACATTTTGCGTTCGACCTAAAACAAAAACGCAACATCTTGTGGTTGGACGCTTGACAACGGTTTGTTACGGGCGCATATTGGGCGTCGCGCGCGAGAACGAAGTCGGTGATGTTTGCCCATCCCAGGGGCCGGGGTCACAGACACGATCGAGCCGGAAGCCATGAGCAGGACTGCACGGAACAACACACGCGCGCGACAAGCTTTCTAAAGGTTTAGCGATTCCCGAGGGAGACAGCCCCCCAGGGGCGGGGTGTCCTCTCGTGTTTGGAGGGAGCATGCAGGATGGTGCTCAGAAGCTGACGGCGGCCGCCGCCGGACAGCAGGCAGAGTCGTCGGCATTGAACGAGCAGGTGGACACGCGCCCGGGCGTGCGGGCGGCCACGGTGCCCGGCCTGGAGTTCCCGCGGTTCTTCACCGTCGCGGGGCAGGATCCGTTCGACCAGGTCGAATGGGAACTGCGCGACGCCGTCATCGGCAACGAGAAGGGCTCGATCGTCTTCGAGCAGCGCGGGGTCGAGATGCCGAAGGCCTGGTCGCAGCAGGCCACCAACATCGTCGTCTCCAAGTATTTCCGCGGCCACATCGGCTCGCCCGATCGCGAGCGGTCGGTCAAGCAGCTCATTGGCCGCGTGGTCGACACGATCACCGGGTGGGCGCGCAAGCAGAAGTACTTCGCCTCCGACGAGGCCCTGTCGGCGTTCAGCGACGACCTGAAGCACCTGCTCGTGGAGCAGAAGGCCGCCTTCAACAGCCCGGTCTGGTTCAACTGCGGCTTCGAGAAGGCGCCGCAGTGCTCGGCGTGCTTCATCAACT
>DAIRFN010000321.1:0-6043 GCA_036795065.1 Vicinamibacterales bacterium | reverse complement strand
GAGACCTCCCCGGTCGTGACGTTGAACCCGTTCCACCGGGTGAAGCGCGCCTCGATCGGCGTGCCCCTGCCGGGCACCGACGTGCGCATCGTGGACGAGCAGGGGCGTGACGTGCCCGGTGGCGAGGCGGGGGAGTTGATCGTGAAAGGGCCGCAGGTGATGCCCGGCTACTGGCAGCGTCCCGACGAGACGGCGCGCACCATTCGCGACGGCTGGCTCTACACGGGCGACGTGGGGGTGATGGACGAGGAGGGCTACGTCTTCATCGTCGATCGGAAGAAGGACATGATCCTGGTGAGCGGCTTCAACGTCTATCCCAACGAGGTCGAGGCCGTCATTGCCACGCATCCGGGTGTGCAGGACTGCGCGGTGGTGGGCGTGCCGGACGAGGACACCGGTGAGTGGGTGGTGGCGTACGTCATCCGGAAGGATCGCGGGCTCACCGTTGAGGCGATCCGCGACCACTGCCGCGAGTCCCTGACCGCGTACAAGGTGCCCAAGCTGGTGATCTTCCGCGACGAGCTGCCGAAGTCACCGGTGGGGAAGGTGCTCCGCAAGGACCTGCGAGAGGACGCGGCCAGCGCCAAGCGGGCGTGAGACCGGTCTGCGGTATCCGCTCTCCGGTATCGCTCCTGACCCCTGACTGCTGACTCCTGACCCCTGACCCCTGACGCCTGACGCCTGACTCCTGACATGTTTCCCGCCCCCTGATGGACAACCTCTGCCACACCCTGACCGGCGCCGCGCTTGGCAAGGCGGGTCTGGCGTCGCGAACCCGCTACGGCATGGCCACGCTGATGATTGCGGCGAACCTGCCCGACGTGGACGTGGCGGTGTTTCTCACCGACACGCTGCCGGTCTCGTTCCGCCGCGGCTGGACGCACGGCGCGCTGGCGCAGGTGGCACTGCCCATCGCGCTGGCCGGCATCGTGTGGGCGATCGGTCGGCGCCGATCGGCCGCACCCAATCGCACGGATTTCGCCGCTCTGTTGCTGCTGTCGTACATCGGCGTCATCTCGCACATCTTCCTCGACTACCTGAACAGCTACGGGCTGCGCCTGCTCATGCCGTTCTCGGGCCGCTGGTTCTACGGCGACGCCCTGTTCATCGTGGATCCCTGGATGTGGGCCATTCTCGGCGCCGGGACACTGCTGGCCTCGGTCGCGGCCCGGCGTGGCGCCCCGGCGCCATGGCAGCCGGCGCGTGTCGCCCTGGCGGTGGCCACGGCCTACGCGCTCGTGATGCTGGCCTCGAACCTGTGGGCCCGCACGGTCGTCCGCGACGGCCTCACCCGCGCGGGACGCCCGCCGGACACGCGCTTCATGGTCACCCCGGTGTTCGCCAACCCCTTCCGGCGCGAGGTGCTGGTGGACACCGGCGATCGTTACGAGAAGGGCTTCCTGTGGTTCGAGCCCGGCCCGCGCTTCCGGCCCGCCGGGTACGGCGTGGACAAGGGGTTCGACCAGCCCGAGGCCCAGGCCGGGCTGGCCACGCCGCGGGCGCAGGCCTACCTGCGATGGTCGCGCTTCCCGTTCTTCGTGATCGATCGCAGCGAGTCCCCGCCCCAGCTGTGGCTCAACGACTATCGCTATTCCGACGCCTCGGGCCGCGTCGGCTGGGCGGGCCTGGGCGTGCGGATTGAGGACTGAGGCCTTTCGCCATGTGCCTTTCTGTACAATTCCCTCATGCGCCTTCTCCTGGCCCTGCTCCTGCTGCTGATCCTCCCCGTCCCCTCGGTCGCCTGGGGATTCGAGGCGCACAAGCTGATTGCCGATCGGGCCATCGCGTTGCTGCCGCCGGCGCTGCGGCCGCTCTTCGAGGAGCGGCGAACGTTCATTGTGGAGCGTTCGGTGGACCCCGACATGTGGCGGACCGCGGGCTTCGAGGCCGAGCCCCCGAATCACTTCCTCGACATGGACCACGAGGCGTTCGGGCCGTACCCGTTCGAGGCCCTGCCGCGCGACTACGACACGGCCGTGCAGAAATTCGGGCGCGAGTTCGTCCACCAGCAGGGCCTGCTGCCGTGGCGCGTGCAGGAGTTCTATGGCCAGTTGCAGCGCGCTTTCGAGTCGCTGAAGCGGCCGAGCCCTCCGCCCTACGCCCTCGACAACATCGCGTTCTACACGGCCATCCTCTTCCATTACGTCTCCGACGGCCACGTGCCGCTCCATTCCGTGGTGAACTACGACGGCCAGCTCACCAATCAGCATGGGCTGCACGGCCGGTGGGAGAGCGAGCTGTTCGAGCGGAACCGCGCGGCGCTCACCATCGCGCCGGCGGCGGCGCATCCGGTGACCAGGCCGCGCGATTTCATGTTCGACGTGCTGCTGGCGTCCAACCGCGTGTCGGGGGCGGTGCTCGAGGCCGACAGGAAGGCTGCCCGG
Organism: Vicinamibacterales bacterium; assembly: GCA_036795065.1. Taxonomy (GTDB): domain Bacteria; phylum Acidobacteriota; class Vicinamibacteria; order Vicinamibacterales; family UBA2999; genus VFZN01. Next base: position 3,659 of record DAIRFN010000321.1, on the reverse strand, counting down.
AACGGCGAGTTCTACGACGATCAGTACTTCGAGGCGTTCACGGCGGAGGCCCTGCCCGGGCTCGAGCGGCGGTTGAACGATTCGATCACGGCCGTCGCGGCGGTGGTGATCGGCGCCTGGGAGCAGGCCGGGCGACCGGCGGTGCCCACCAGGCTGGCGCGAACTCCCCGCCGCGTGCGCCGTCCATAACAGTGTGAACGTCTATCTCATCCCGCTGGGGGCCGATCGGTTCGAGCCCTATTTCGAGCACGCAGACGAGGACGAGGCGCCGGCGCAGGGCAGTGCCCCGGGCTTCTTCGCGCGCATGAGCGCGCGGTTCTCGGAGATGATCCGTGAGGCCGAACGCCAGCGGCACGAGCGACCCCACCACCAGCCGCCCACGACCCTGGGACGCCTGCAGCACTGGCTGATGGGGTGGGTGGCCGAACGCGTGGCCGAGCAGCGGCTCTTATGGCGCCTGCGCAGCGTGAACGACGCTACGCTGCACATCCCCGACACGATGGCTCAGGATGGCGCGCTGCAGACGTTCCGCGCCATGCTGCAGAAAGACAACGACCGGCACCTGCGGCTGCTGATCGTGCACGCGCTGGGCCTCGTTGCTTCAGCGCCGTTCATGGTCGTGCCCGGTCCGAACCTGTTCGGCTACTTCTTCACCTTCACCGTCGTCGGGCACTTCCTGGCGTTTCGCGGCGCGCGGCGCGGGCTCTCCGGGGTGCGCTGGACCGTGGTGCCCAACCCGGGTCTCACCACGCTGGGGCGCGCCATGTCGGCGCCCGGGCCCGAGCGGTATCGGCTCGTCCACGAAATCGGCGAGCGCCTGCAACTGCCCCGGCTGGCCCGGTTCGTCGAGCGGATGGCGGCTCCACCCGCGTGATATTCTCGACCCCGTGACGCTCGGCGATCTGGCTGCCGCACTCGGCTGCCCGCTCGAAGGCGACGGCAGCCCCGACATCGTGCGCGTGGCCAGGATCGAGCAGGCCGGCCCCGGCGATCTCACCTTCCTCGCCAACATGAAGTACGCGCACGCGCTGGCCACGACTCGTGCCTCGGCCGTGATTGCCGCGCCCGCCGTGACCGGGGCCCCGTGCCCCGTGATCAGGAGCGCCGAGCCGTATGTGACGCTGGCACGCGCCGCGGCCATCCTGGCCCCGCCGGATCGGCCCGAAGTAGGCGTCCATCCCCTGGCCTCGGTCGACCCGTCGGCCGAGGTCGCGCCCTCGGCCTCGGTCGGCCCGTTTGCGGTGGTCAGCGCCCGGGCCCGCGTGGGGGCGCGCACCATCCTGCACCCGCACGTGGTCCTTGGCGACGGGGCCGCGATCGGGCCCGACTGCGTGCTGCACGCACACGTCTCAATACGCGAGCGCTGCACGCTCGGGGCGCGCGTGGTGGTGCAGAACGGCGCGGTCGTGGGCAGCGACGGCTTTGGCTTCGCCACCGCCGGCGATGGCACGCACGTCAAGATTCCCCAGATGGCGCCGGTCGTCATCGAGGACGATGTGGAAATCGGGGCGAACACGACGATCGACCGTCCGGCCGTGGGAGAGACGCGGGTGCGGGCGGGGACGAAGATCGACAACCTCGTGCAGATTGGACACGGGGTGCTGCTGGGCCGTAACGTGCTGCTGGCGGCGCAAGTGGGCATCGCGGGCAGCACCACGCTCGGCGATGCGGTGATGTTCGGCGGGCAGGTGGGCGTCGGCGGCCACCTCACCATCGGCGATGGCGTCAAAGCGGTAGGGCAGTCGGGCATCACCAACTCGCTCGAGGCTGGGCAGTTCGTGTCGGGCTATCCGGCCATTCCGAATCTGGAGTGGCGCAAGGCCTCCGCGGTGTTCCGCAGGCTTCCCGAGATGCGCAAGCGGCTCAAGGAGCTCGAGCAGCGGATTGCGGAGCTGGAGAAGAAGTAGGGGTTGACACGAATGCAGCGATTGATGAGATACGGTGTCGCGCTGGTCGCGGCGGCCCTGGTCTGGGGCGCGTCGGTGGACGCGGCTTCGCGCCCGCCCAAGTTCGTCTACCAGCGGCTGCAGCTGCCCAACGGCCTGACGGCCATCCTGCACCAGGACCGCTCCACCCCCATCGTGAACGTCCAGCTCTGGTATCACGTGGGCTCGAAGGACGAGAAGCCCGGGCGGACGGGTTTCGCGCACTTCTTCGAGCACCTGATGTTCAAGGGGTCGAGGAACGTGGAGCCCGAGCAGCACACCTCGATCGTGGCGTCAGTGGGCGGGCAGGCCAACGCCTACACCAACGAAGACACGACGGTCTTCTGGCAGACGGTGCCGTCGCAGTTCCTGCCGCTGGTTCTCTGGATGGAAGGGGACCGGATGGCGACGCTGCGCATCGACCAGGACACCTTCGTCCGCGAGCGCGAGGTGGTGAAGGAAGAGCGCCGGATGCGCATCGAGAACCAGCCCTACGGCCGGCTCAACGAGATCATCTACGACCAGGCCTTCACGACGCATCCCTACCGGCACCCGGTCATCGGCAGCATGGAAGACCTGAGCGCCGCGACGCTGGCCGACGTCCGCGACTTCTACGCCACCTATTACGTGCCCTCGAACGTGACGGTGCTCATCTCCGGCGACTTCGACATGGATCAGGCCGTCAACCTCGTGAACCAGTACCTGGGCCGCGTGCCGAAGGCCGAGAAGCCCGTCCCGCGTGACATCCCGCGCGAGCCCCCGCAGACGCAGGAGAAGCGCGCGGTCGTCGAGGACGCGGTGCCGTTGCCGGCCGTGGTCGTGGCGCACCACATCACCTACGACGGCCACCCGGACGCCTATCCGCTGCACATCGCGGCCAAGGTGCTCTCCGACGGGCAGAGCTCGCGCATCTACCAGAAGCTCGTGTACGAGTCGGGCCTGGCCCTCACGGCGTTCGGGCAGGCCAATCTCATCGAGCACCCGAACCTGTTCTACGCCGTGGCCATCGTCAATCCCGGCCAGACGCCGGCGGCCGTGGAGAAGGCGCTCATCGCCGAGCTCGACAAGATGAAGGCGGACGGCGTGACGCCGCGCGAGCTGCAGCGCTCGAAGAACCAGTTTGCCCGCGACTACATCCTCGGTCGTGAGACCGTCCAGCAGAAGGCCACGCACCTGGCCCACGCCGAGGTGCTGCACGCCGACATCACCACGGCGGATGGCGAGTTCGACATCTTCCAGAACATCACCCGGGCCGACGTGCAGCGCGTGGCGCAGACCTACTTCAGGCCCGAGACCCGCGTCGTCATTCACGTGATGCCGAAGGGCACGGCCGCGCAGGGCGCGGCGGAGGCACGCTGATGAGGACGTTCGTGGTCGCGGCGCTGGCCCTCACCGTGCTGACCTCGGTCGCGGTGGGGCAGACCGCGCAGTCGTGGCCGCGCGAGTTCCCCCCGCGGCCGCTGCAGCCGCGCCCGGTGTCGTTCCCGCCCTTCGAGGTCCGCAAGCTGGCCAACGGACTGACCGTGGTGCTGGTGAGCCAGAACGAGCAGCCCGCCGTCAGCGTGCGGATGATCGTGCGCGCAGGCGCCGCGCAGGACCCGAAGGGCAAGATGGGCGTGGCGATGCTCACGGCCACGCTCCTCGACCAGGGCGCGGGCAACCGCACCGCGCAGCAGCTGGCCGACGAGGTCGACTTCATCGGGGGCATCCTCAGCACCGGCGCCGGCACGGACC
>DAIRFN010000320.1:0-6070 GCA_036795065.1 Vicinamibacterales bacterium | reverse complement strand
CTCGATCTGTCAGTGGTACTGGTGCATCACACGCGAAAGAACGCCGCGGGGGGAGCCGCCGCCGGTCAGGGACTTCGTGGCTCCAGTGACATCCATGCCTTTGGCGACTCAAACCTCTACCTTCGCCGCACCAAGGAACACCTGGTGCTGTCCAGCGAGCACCGCGCCGCCCCGGCGGCGCCGCCGGTATCTCTGCAACTGGTCGCGACCGACGCCGAGACGATCCACCTGGAAGTCGTCGCCGAGCTTCACGACCAGCAGCGCCGCGGCCTCCAGGACCAGGTACTTGATCTGCTGGTGGCAGGCGTGGTGGTGCTCGTGGTGTCGTGCCTGGTGGGGGTGGCCGCGGCAGCGGGATCGTACGCCCTGACGCTGGTCGCCCTGTTCCTGCTTGGGGTCGGCTGGAACCTCGGGTTCGTCGGCGGCAGCGCCCTCCTCACCGACAGCGTGCCGCACGCCGACCGCGTGCGAGTCCAGGGACTGGGCGACGGGCTCATCTGGGGCGGCGGCGCGATGGCCAGCATCGGCTCGGGCTGGATGCTCGAGCACGCGGGGTTTGCCGCGCTGAGCGTGGCCGGGGCGGTGCTGTCGCTGGCGCCCGTCGTACCCCTGTGGCGCCTGCGCGCCGGCGCGGGCGACGTGGCGCGGCCGCCCGAGGCGAATCCTCTGGCACAATGACGCGATGATCGTCCGACCCGCGGATGGCGTGCTCTACCTGATCGCGCAGCCCGATCACGCCGCGCTCGCGCGGCGCATCATGGAGCGCTGGGTCCCCCTGTACGGCGCCGACCGCCGCGCCTCCATCCTCAACGCCGTCGAGCAGCACGACAACGGCTGGCGCGAGCTCGATGCCGAGCCGCTGCGGGACCCCGCGACGGGCCGCGTCTTCGACTTCATCACCATCCCCGTCCCGCTGCGGCAGGCCGTGTGGCCTCGTGGCGTCGGGCGCCTGGCGCAGTCGGACCCGTGGGCCGGCGCGCTCGTCGCGCACCATGCGGCCACCATCTACGATCGCTTTCGACTCGACGAGGACTGGCACGCGTTCTTCGCCGAGATGGAAGCCACGCGCGACCGGCTGCTCGAGGTGAGCGGTGGATCGCGGAGCGACCTGTATCACGACTACCGCTTCCTCCGGCTCGGCGACCTGGCCTCACTCGCGTTCTGCACGCGCACGGGCGAGACGCTCACGTACGACGAGTGGTCGTTCCGCCTGGAGGGAGATCGGCTCGTCGTCTCGCCGGATCCGTTCGATGGCCGCGAGCGGCCCATCGCCGTGCACGCGCGCGCGATTCCCGACGTGCCGTTCGAATCGGACACGGCGTATCGTGCCGCGTGGCTGTCCGCACCGGCGGTGACCGTGCGCGCAGTCGCGTCGGGTACGGGCGCGGACAGCTGACGACGCCTCTCGCCGCTGGGGCGGGCGACCTCCGCGGTCTAAGCTAGAAGCCGCGCATGTTTGGTGTTGACCAGCTCATCCTTCTCGCCGGCATCCTCCTTCTCATCGGGATCGTTTCGAGCAAGCTCTCCGCGCGCGTGGGGCTGCCGGTCCTCGTGCTGTTCCTCGCCATTGGCATGCTGGCCGGCGAGGACGGCCCCGGCGGCATCGAATTCGACAACTTCATCGCCGCGCACGCCATCGGCACGCTCGCGCTTGGCGTCATCCTGTTCGACGGGGGACTCCAGACCCGCCTGCCCGCAATCAGGGCGGCGTGGAAGCCGGCGTCTCTGCTGGCGACCGTGGGCGTGCTCGTCACGGCGGTCATCACCGGGCTGGCCGCCTCGTGGATCCTCGACGTCTCGCTCACCGTCGGCCTGCTGCTCGGCAGCATCGTCGCCTCCACCGATGCCGCGGCCGTGTTCTCCGTGCTCCGCTCGCAGGGCCTCGATCTCCGGCCGCGCCTCGCCGCCACGCTGGAAGTGGAAAGCGGATCGAACGATCCGATGGCCATCTTCCTCACCATCGGGTTCCTGCAGATCCTCACCGGCCAGATGGAGCCCGGGATCGGCCTCGTGCGCCTGTTCGTGCTGCAGATGGGTGTGGGCGCCGTTGCCGGCCTCGGCGTCGGCTGGCTGGCCGTCGCCGTCATCAACCGCATCAACCTGGCCGCTATGGGCCTCTATCCGGTCCTCGCCGGCGCTTTCGGCCTGCTGGCCTTTGGCATCGCCGCCGCGCTCCAGGGCAGCGGCTTCCTCGCCATCTACCTGGCCGGCATGGTCCTCGGCAACAGCCGCTTCGTCTTCCAGCGCGGCACCTTCCACTTCATGGACGGCCTCGCGTGGGTCGGCCAGATCACCATGTTCGTGGTGCTGGGCCTGCTCAGCACCCCGAGCGAGGTGGTACCCGTGGCGGGCCGCTCGCTGTTGATTGCGGCCGTGCTCATCCTGGTGGCGCGCCCGGTCGCGGTGGTGCCCCTCCTGCTGCCCTTTCGCTTCGACTGGCGCGAGCACCTGCTCGTCTCGTGGGTCGGCCTGAAGGGCGCGGTCCCCATCATCCTGGCCACCTTCCCGATGATCTTCGGGCTGCCGGAGGGGCGCCTGCTCTTCGATGTGGTGTTCTTCGTCGTCCTGGTGTCGGCCACGCTGCAGGGCTGGACGCTCGCGCCGCTCGCGGCGCGGCTGGGGCTGCAGGAGCATCAGCAGGCACCCCCACAGGTGTCACTGGAGCTGCTGGCGCTGCACGACGTCAACGCTGAGATCGTGGACTACCCCGTGTCCGGCCGGTCCGCCCTGGTGTCGAGCACCATCCGTGACCTGCACCTGCCCGAGGGCGCCCTGGTGGCCCTCATCTCGCGCGGCAGGCAACTGGTGGCGCCTCGAGGGTCCACGCGACTCGAGGCCGGGGACCACCTCTTCGTGATCGTGCCCGGCGCCACACGCGCGGAGGTCGATCGCGCCCTCGGTCGCTGACGGGGCGGACGTCTGACCCGAACATCACGCGCGTCGCGAAGCCGCCCCGTACCAGCCCTCGCAGATGACGGTAGTAGCCAGGGCCGTGCGCGTCCCCGGGGGCGGCGGCCGCATCACGCGGTGGCTGCCAGACAGCCGCCGGCCGGGCGACGGACCTCGGGCGTAGCGCCCCTGCCGGGATTCCGGCATACGGCCGGGGCTGAGCCCGGATTTTTCCAGATTACTCGCGCTGGCACGGCCATTGCGATACATATGACAGTCCCGGGAGGTTGCTGATGCCGGCCGCCGCCGACTGGATGGGCAAGGCGCGCAGCGCACCGCACGACGGGGCGGGCCATGCGCTCTCCGCCCAAGGACGATCGCACGCCTCACGCCTCGACCGATGGGCGTTGGCCCAGATCGGTGCGAGTCTGGCCGACCCCGCCATTCGCCTGGCCCTGTGGGACGGCACGGCGGCAGGGCCTCCCCCATCCGACGCGGCCGTCTCAGTCCGCATCGCCGATCGACGCACGCTCTTCGCGCTGGTCGCCGACACCGAGATTGCGTTCGGCGATGGCTACAGCGACGGGCGTGTCCAGGTCGACGGCGATTTGATCCACCTGCTCGAAGCGGCCTATCGCGCGGCGGGACCAACGCCGTGGTGGCGCCGGCCGTGGTGGGTGAACACGCGCCGGCGCGCACGCGAGAACGTGCACGCGCACTACGACCTCGGCAACGCCTTCTACCGCCGGTGGCTCGACGATCAGCTCGTCTACACGTGTGCTTACTACCCCAACCCCGACATGACGCTGGAGGAGGCGCAAGTCGCCAAGCTCGACCTGCTCTGCCGCAAGCTGGATCTGAAGCCCGGCCATCGCGTGGTCGAGGCCGGGTGCGGATGGGGCGCCCTGGCCCTGCACATGGCGCGGCACTACGGCGTCACGGTCAAGGCTTACAACGTGTCGCGCGAGCAGATCCGCCACGCGCGCGAGCGGGCCGTGGCCGAGGGGCTGGCCGACCGCGTGGCGTTCATCGAGGACGACTACCGGTCCATCACCGGCACGTTCGATCGATTCGCCTCCATCGGCATGCTGGAGCACGTGGGGGTCGCGCAGTACGCCGCGCTCGGGACAGTCATCGATCGCGTGCTCGATCCGGTCCACGGCCGTGGCCTGCTGCACTTCATCGGCCGCAACCAGGCGGCGCCGCTCAGCCGCTGGATCACGAAGCGCATCTTCCCCGGCGCCTACGCCCCGACCCTGGCCGAGGCATGCGACGGCGTGCTGGCGCCGTGGCGGTGGTCGGTGCTCGACGTCGAGAACCTGCGCCTGCACTATGCGCGAACGCTCGAGGCGTGGCTGCAACGGTTCGAATCCGCGGAGGCGGACGTGGCGGCCACCTGCAGTGGGCGCTTCGCCCGCGCATGGCGGCTCTACCTGGCCGGCTCGCTGGTGGCCTTCACCTCCGGCAGCCTGCAGCTGTTCCAGGTGTCGTTCGCACGCGAACAGGACAACGCCATCCCGTGGACACGGGCGCTCCTCCAGTCGGCCCCGGGGGGAACACGCGCGTGACCCGCGCCGACGTGCTGGTGATTGGCGGCGGGCCCGCGGGGTCGAGCGCGGCACGGGCGCTGGTGCAGGCCGGCCTCGATGTCGTCGTGCTCGACCGCGCGAGGTTCCCGCGCGACAAGACCTGCGCGGGATGGATCACGCCCGCGGTGGTCGACCTGGTGCAATTGCCCATCGCCGAGTACCGGCAGTCGCGCGTGTGTCAGCCCATCGCCGGCTTCCGCACCGGGCGCATGGGCCGTCCCATGGTGCACACGCGCTTCGAGACCACCGTCAGCTACGGCATCTGCCGCGTGGAGTTCGACTGGTTCCTGCTGCAGCGATCGGGCGCCACGGTCGTGGAGGGCACGCCCGTCGCCGGCCTCACACGCGTGGGCGGGCAATGGGTGGTCAACGACGCCTACGCGGCACCCGTCGTCGTGGGCGCGGCCGGCCACCAGTGTCCCGTGGCCCGGCACCTGGGCGCGCGCCCCTCCGAGGAGCTCGCCGTGACGGCCCAGGAGGTGGAGTTCCGCCTGACACCCGCGCAACAGGGCCAATGCCGCGTGGCCGCCGACACCCCTGAGCTCTACCTGTGCCCCGACCTTCGGGGGTACGGCTGGTGCTTCAGGAAGGGCGATCACTTGAATGTCGGGCTCGGGCGGCAGGACCCGCGCGAACTGCCGCGCCATGCGCGGGCGTTCCGCGATGACCTCATCGCCTCCGGTGTCATCCCGCCCGATACACCCGCCGCGTGGAAAGGCCACGCCTACCTGCTGCGCGACCGCAGCCCTCGCCGGGTGATCGACACGGGCGCGTTGCTCGTGGGCGACGCCGCGGGGCTGGCGGCCACGATGAGCGGCGAGGGCATTCGCCCCGCCATCGAGTCAGGGCTGGCGGCCGCGCGGGCCATCGTCGAGGCGCGGGGACGATACGAACGCGAGACGCTGGCAAGCTACGAAACATGGCTGGACAAGCGCTTCCCTCGCCGCAGCCGCACCTTCGACAAGGTGCCCGAGTCGCTGGCCACCGCGCTCGTGAGCGGGCTGCTCGGCACCTCATGGTTCACCAGGCGCGTCCTGCTCGAGCGGTGGTTTCTGCAAGCCGCCTGATGAGGGGCAGGCCGCTCACGCCCGTTCTGGATGGGTTCGACAACTAACTCGTATTGGACATGCAATACGGCAATTCGATTCAATGCCCGCATGAATAGCGCGGACATTGGGCGGGCGTGGGACTCGAGGCTCGGGGCGCCATTCCGCATCTGCTCTTCATGGCCTTCCAGGGCGCCTTCGCCATCATTACCGCGGCGCTCATCTCGGGCGCCATCGTCGAGCGCATGCGCTTCGGCGCGTATCTCGCCTTCATCGTCGCGTGGATTGTCGCCGTCTACGCGCCGGTCGCGCACTGGGTCTGGGGCGGCGGATTCCTCGCGGGCTACGGGGCGCTCGACTACGCGGGCGGCGCAGTGTTGCACGTGAACGCGGCGTCGGCCGCGCTGGTGGCCGCCATCGTCGTCGGGCCGCGCAAGGACTACGGCCGCCACGCCATCCTGCCGCACAACGTGCCGTTCACGCTGCTCGGATCCTCGCGCCGTCAGCCGCGCTGGCCGCCTGGACGCTTCTCGACATGGCTCGAAG
>DAIRFN010000058.1:0-19953 GCA_036795065.1 Vicinamibacterales bacterium | reverse complement strand
GAGCAAGGAGGCCGGCATCATGAACTGGGGCTATTTCATCATCGGGCTGCCCGGTGAGACGAAGGCCACCATCCGGCAGACCATCGACTTCGCGAAGGCGCTGCCGCTCGACATCGCGCTCTTCCACATCGCGGCGCCCTACCCGGGCACGCCCTTCTTCCACGAGGTGGTGAAGAACGGCTGGTTCCGGCCGGGCGTGCGCTGGGAGGAGGTGGACATGGACGAGTCCACGGTGCTCGACTACCCGGATCTTCGCGCCGAAGAGCTGGAGTACTGGCAGAAGCGCGCGTTCCGCGAGTGGGCGCTCCGGCCGGGGCCGATGATGACCTACGCCAAGATGCTGCTGTCGGATCGGCGCACCTTCCGTTCGGCGATGGAGGTGGGCCTGCAGCACCTGGGATGGACGCGCCGTGCGGCGCCGCGCGAGGTGGCGATCGCGCAGGCCAAGCGCGCGGGGAGCGCTCCCGCATGAGCCAGGGCCGCCTGCCCGTCGACCCGCACGACGCGCTGGTCCCGGCGCGCGAAGCGCCGATGGCCCGCTACGTGCCGGCGCCGCCCGATTTCGGCACCCCCGGCGACGAGTCGTTCAACGTCCGGCGCCTCGTGTGGGCGCTGTGGCGCCGCCGCTGGCAGATTCTCGGCGTGATGATGCTGGTGTTCGTGCCGGCCACCCTGGGCACGCTGATGGCCGAGCGGCTGTATCGAGGCACGGCGCTGCTGCAGGTCAACGTGGATGCGGTGCGCGTGCTGCCGTACCAGGACGTGTCCACGCCGACCGTGCCGGCGAACTACCTGTTCATGATGACCACGCAGGAGCAGGTGCTCACCGGTCCCGGGCTCGAGGCGCGCGTGGCGACCCGCTTGCGCCAGGAGGCCGTGCCCGCGCTGGCGGCCGAGGCCGAGCGCGTGGGCCGCCGCCGTGAGATCGCGCAGGTGCCCAACAGCCAGGTGTTCCGCATCAGCTACCTCGCGCCCCAGGCCGAGGTGGCCGCCATGGTGGCGAACATCTACACCGAGGAATACATCAAGATGCGGTTCGAGAGCAGCCAGGAGACGCGGCTGCAGGCCCGCCGGCTGCTCGAGCGCGAACTGGCCACGCTCGAGACCCGCGTGCAGGAATCGGAGAAGGAGCTGGTGGCCTACGCCGAGGCCCACAACATGTATCGCAACGAGTCGGGCCAGGGTGACCTCGCGCAGGACAAGCTCGCCATGCTCGCCCGGCAGCTCATCGAGGCCGAGTCGGAGGAAGTCGCCGCACAGTCACGGCTGGAGACGGTGCGGCAGGCCTCGCTCGCGGATTTTCCCAAGAGCCTCGAGACCGAGCTGCTGTCCAGCCGTCGGTCGGCGCTGTTGCAGCTCGAACACGATCTCACCTCGCTGCGGGCGAGCTTCGGCGAGAACTGGCCGGCGGTGCGGCAGAAGCGCGAAGAGATTGCCAACGTCACCGAGCAGCTGAACCGCGAGCGGGAGGCGGTGCTGGCCCAGGCCCGCGAGCAGGGCGCGCAGGATCTGCGCACCGCCGAGAACAAGCGCAGCCGGCTCGCCGCGGCGAAGGCCGAGCAGGAAAAGCTCGTCGTCGACCTGCAGAAGGCGTCGGTGCAGTACAACATCATCCGTCGCGAGGTCGAGACCAACCAGAAGCTCTTCGAGGGCATCATGTCGCGCCTGCGCGAGGCCGGCATCGCGCCCGGCATGGAGCTCGGCGACGTCCACGTGCTCGAACGGGCGATGCCCAACCCGGCGGTCGCGCGCCCGAACGTATTCTGGAACCTGCTGCTGGCGGCGGTCCTCGGCCTGGCGCTGGGCCTCTCGGTCGCCATGGTCCACGACTTCTGGCGCGGCTCGATTACCACCATCGAAGATCTCGAACAGGTCAGCCCGCTGCCCGTCCTCGCCACGGTGCCCGAGGTGCGGCCCGCGCGGTTGAAACTGGCGAACGTCAGCGGCCTGGTGGTGTGGCGCTCGGGCGCGACCGACGAGGCTACGGGCCGGCCCTCGTCCACCCGCGCCGACATCAGCCAGACCCCCGAGGGCTCCGAGGCCATTCGCACGCTCTGCGCGGCGCTGCTGCTGTCGCAGTCGACTCGTCCGCCGCGGATCCTGGCGGTGACCTCGGCCGCGCCCGGCGAGGGCAAGACGACCGTGGCCGTGCAGCTGGCACGGGCGCTGGCTGACACGGGCGCGCGCACGCTGCTCATCGAGTGCGACATGCGCCGGCCGGCCTTTGGCGAGGAGTTCGGCATCGATGCCGACGGCGGCCTCAGCCTGTTCCTGGCCGGCCATGTGATCCGGCCCACCGTGCACCCGACGTCGAACCGCGCGCTGTTCGTGATTGGCGCCGGCCCGACGGCGCCCAACCCGGTGGCGCTGCTCAACTCCGACCGGATGTCGAAGTTCCTGGAGGCCATGGCCGACGCCTTCAAGTTCGTCATCGTCGACACGCCTCCCGCCGTCCCGATGGCCGATGCGCGCGTGGTGGGCGCCAAGGCCGACGGGGTGCTGATCGTCGTGCGCGCCGGCCAGACGCCGGCGCACGCGTTGCGCCGGGTGCAGGTGGCGCTCGAGCGCACGGGGTCGACCATCCTCGGGACCGTGCTGAACGGTACCGATGGCTACGACCTGGCGTCGTATCGCTACTACGGGCGCGACAACCAGACAGCCTGACAGGTTGGTGGCTGCCCACCCGCCTGAAGGGAAGAGCGAAGCGTGAGCAGTGAAAGGCTCGGAGCGCTGGCGGGGCTCCGGCTCTATGTCGAACGCCAGGCCGCCAGCCCGTGGCGCTACGTGCTCGAGCAGACGGTCGTGGGACTGGCCGGCTGGGTGCCCACACCGGTGGGCATGGCGCTGAGGGCTGTCGCCTACCGACTGGTGCTGACGATGCGCGGCATGGCAGGAATCGAGCGCGGCGTCAGGCTGCGCTTCGCCAGCCACGTGGTGCTCGAGCACGGCGCTTACCTCGACCAGGGCGTCTACCTGCACGCCTGTCCCGCGGGCATCCACATCGGCGCCCGGTCGCTGGTCATGCACGGCTCGGTGCTGCACGTCTACAACTTCCGGAACCTGCCGCACGCCGGCATCTGGGTCGGCGACGACTCGCTGATTGGTGAGTACAACGTCATTCGCGGGCAGGGAGGGGTCCGGATCGGCCATCGCGTGTACACCTCGCCCATGGTGCAGATCATCGCCGTCAATCACGTGTTCGACGATCCCTCGCGTCCCTTCATCGACCAGGGCATCACCGCCGAGGGCATCACCATCGAAGACGACGTGTGGATTGGGTCGGGCGCGGTCATCACCGACGGCATCCGCGTGGGCAAGGGCGCAGTGATCGCGGCCGGGGCCGTGGTGACCAAGGACGTCGACCCCTACACGGTGGTGGGCGGCGTGCCTGCGCGCGTGTTGCGGCGTGTCGGCGAGGTGGCGTCGGCATCGGGGCCGCAGGTGCACTTCGCGCCGGGGGGACACGCGTGATCACGGCGTCGCCGGTCATGCCCGCTTCACGCCCGTCCGGCTGGGCGAGCCGGCGTGGCGTGGGGTTGTGGCTGGCGGCATTTGGTGCGGCCATCGCGCTGGGATACCTGCTGCCGCCAGAGACCCTGCTGCTGCTGGCCGCCGGCGTCGTGGCGCTGGTCGCCGTCCCGGCCCTGATCACACCGGCCGTGCGATTGCCGTCGTTCGGGCTCGGTGCCCTGCTCGTGGCGGCGGTCCTGATGCCGCTCAACCTGCGCCGCGGCGGCACGCCGATCAGCCTGTGCCTGCTCGTGGCCGCAGCGGTGTGCGCGACGGCACTGCTGCAGCGCTGGATGAGACCGCCCTCCACCGTGCCTCTGACGCGAGCCGAGCGCGCGGTGGCGGCCTTCCTCGGCGTCGCGATACTCGCCTTCGGTGTGGGCCAGTACCCGTGGTTCCCGGCGCCTCCGGCGCCGATGTCCGCCCAGCTCGGCGGGCTCGGGCTGTTCCTGCTCTCGGGCGGGTTGCTGCTGTCCGTCGGGCGTGAGATGCGTTCGCTCGTTCAGCTCGAACGCCTCACGTGGCTGTTCCTCGCCGCGAGCACCGTCGCGGTGATCGCGATCATGGTGCAGCCGCTTCTCCCCGACGTGGCGCTCTTCAACGTGGTCGACGCCACCACCGTGGGCAGCATGTTCTGGACGTGGGTCGTGGCGATCAGCGCCAGCCAGGCGCTCTTCAATCGCGAGCTCGCACTCCCCTGGCGAGTGGCGCTCGCGGCTCTGACGCTGCTGACGCTGGCGCGCGGGCTGCTGATGGCCTTTTCGTGGGCGTCTGGCTGGCTGCCGCCGCTCGTCGCGCTCGGCGTCGTTGTCTTCCTTCGCTTCCCGCGCCTGTCGGTGGGAGTGGGGCTGCTGTCGCTCGCGCCGCTGCTGCTGTTGTCGAGCGCCGCGGTGGCCCCGGTTGCCGAGGAGGAGAGCTACAGCCTGATGACGCGCCTCGAGGCGGTGCGCGTGCTGTGGCAGGTGGTGGAGCGCAACCCCTGGCTGGGCCTGGGGCCCGCCAACTACTACCACTACACGCTGCAGTTCCCGATCCTGGGCTGGTATGTCCGCTTCAACTCGCACAACCAGTACCTGGACATCGTCGCGCAGGTGGGCGTCGTGGGTCTGCTGGCGTTCTTCTGGGTGGTCGGGGAAGCGGCTCGGCTCGCCTGGCAGCTCCGCGCGCGAAGGTCGTCCCGCTTCGCGCGGGCCTATTCGGTGGGCGTGCTCGGCGGGCTCGCGGGTTCGCTGGCGGCCTGCGCGCTCGCTGACTGGGTGGTGCCGTTCGTCTACAACATCGGCATCCCCGGCTTCAGGTCCAGCCTGCTCTTCTGGTTCTTCCTCGGCGGCGCCGTTGCCCTTCGACGCATGATGCTCGCGGGCACCGAGCCCGCACTCGGTGCCACGGACACTCCACCATGCATGACGCGATTGGCCTGATTCCCGCCGCCGGAAAGGGCGTGCGGCTCGGCCTGCCCTATCCGAAAGAGCTCTACCCGATCATCCGCGAGAACCGCTACAAGCCGGTGGCGCAGTTCGTGGTGGACAACCTCGTCACGGCCGGCGTCCGCGACATCGTCATCGTGATCAACGAGACGAAAGCGCAGCTGCTCGGGTACTTCGGTGACGGCCGGCGGTTCGGCTGCAATATCGCCTACACCGTGCAGGAGCCGCGCGCGGCGGAGGGCAGCTCCACGTCGCCGGGCCTGGCCGACGCACTCGACGCGGCCTACCATCTCACCCGCGGGCGCACCGTGTTCTTCGGCATGGCCGACACGATCATGACACCTCCCGACGTCTTCGCGCGCACGGCGGCGGCCATGACGCCCGAAGACGACGTGATGCTGACGCTCTTTCCGACCACGCGCCCCGAGAAGTTCGGCATGGTGCGCCTGGGCGAGCGCGGGCAGGTCATCGCGATCGTGGACAAGCCCCGCGAGAAGACGACGCTCACCGAGATGTGGGGCGCCATCGTCTGGCGTCCCCGTTTCACCGAGCGGTTGCACGAGAGTGTCCAGCGGAAGGAGCTGGACTTCGCGAAGACCCTGAACGGCGCCATTCGTGACGGGTTGCGCGTGCGCGGCGTGGCCATTTCGGACGGCAGCTTCAGCGACCTCGGCACCTACGAGGAAATACGCGAGCTCGATCTCTCGTCGCGGCAGCCGTAGCTGTTTCGTGCGCATCCTGTTCGCCTCGCAGTTGCTGCCGTTCCCGCTCGATGCGGGACCGAAGGTGCGCGCGTACTACGTGCTGCGGCACCTCGCCGAAGCCGGCCACGACGTGACGCTCCTCTGCTTCGTGCGGCCCGACGACCGGCCGCAGGACCTCGAAGAGATGGCCCGCTGGTGCCGGGCCGTGGAGCCGGTGCCGATGTCGCGCTCGCGCCTGCGGGACCTCCGCGACGGGGCCCTCAGCCTCGTGTCCCAGCCCCCGTTCCTGATTCGTCGCGACCGGCGCCCGGAGATGAACACGCGTGTCGCCCGGCTGTTCGCGACGGGTGCCTTCGATGCCTTTCACGCCGATCAGTTGTGGATGGCGCCCCTGGCGGATCTCTGCGGCACCGTGGGACTGAAGGTCCTGGACCAGCACAACGCGGTGTTCAAGGTGCCCGAGCGAATGGCCACGCACCACCCGAACCCGGCCGCGCGCGTGCTGCTGCGGGCGGAAGCGTCCAAGCTGGCGCGATTCGAGCGCGCCACGGTCGATCGGTTCGACGACGTGGTGTGGGTGAGCCGCGAGGACCGCGAGGCAGTGTCCGGTCCTGCCGGCACCCGGCGCCAGCACGTCATTCCCATTGCGGTGGATCCGCAGGCCAGCGCGCCCGTGCCGCGGCCCCGGCCGTTCCGCGTCACGTTCCTCGGCGGGCTGCACTGGCCGCCGAACGCCGACGGGGTCCGCTGGTTTGCCCAGCACGTGTGGCCGGCCGTGACGCGGGCGGCGCCGGGCGCCACCTTCACGGTGATCGGCAAGGGTGCCAGCCGCGTGCTCGACTCGGATCCGTCGGCGCGCATCGACGTGTTGGGCTACGTGCAGGATCTGCGGACCCTGCTGGGCGAAACGGCGGCGTTCGTCGTGCCGCTGCGCACCGGCGCCGGGATGCGCGTGAAGATTCTCGACGCGTGGTGCTGGGGGCTGCCGGTGGTCTCGACCACCATGGGCGCTGAAGGCATCGACGTCACGCCGGGCGAGGACATGCTCGTCGCCGACCAGCCGGCCGCATTCGCGGACGCGCTGGTCGGCATGCTGACGGATCAGGCGCTGGCGTGCCGCATCGCGGCGGGCGGCCGCGCCACGGTGGAAGCCCGTTACGACTGGCGGAAGGTGTACGAGGCGTGGAGCCAGGTGTACCACTGAGCGTGCTCTTCGTCGTGCCGTATGCGCCGACACGCATTCGCACACGGTCGTACCACCTCATCCGGGCACTGGCGGGGTGTGGCGTGGGCGTCACCGTGGCGA
Source organism: Vicinamibacterales bacterium (assembly GCA_036795065.1). Lineage (GTDB taxonomy): Bacteria > Acidobacteriota > Vicinamibacteria > Vicinamibacterales > UBA2999 > VFZN01. Next base: position 13,006 of record DAIRFN010000058.1, on the reverse strand, counting down.
CGGTCTGGGGCGACGAGCACGAGCGTGCCACGGTGGACGCGCTGGCGCGTGTGGACGGCGTGCGTGAGGTGATGGCCGAGCGCGTGTCGAAGGCCGCGTCGCTGTGGAACTGCCTGCGGGCCGCACCGGGACGCGATCCGCTGCAGGCGCACTTCAGCTGGAGCAGCCGGCTGGCCGGGCGATTGATCGACCGGGTGAGCGCGGGAGGCATCGATGTCGTCCACGTCGAGCACCTGCGAGGGGTGCGCTACGGGCTTGCGCTGGCCGATCGGCGCGAGCAGGGCGGCGCCAGGCCCGCGCTCGTGTGGGACGCCGTCGACTGCATCACCAGCCTCTTCCGCCGCACGGCCGATCAGAGCCAGGCATGGAAGGCCCGTTGGGCCGCGCGCCTCGAGCTGCCGCGCACCGAGCGGTACGAGGCCGTGGCGGCCGGCCGGTTCGACCGGGTGGTGGTGACATCGGCCGATGACCAGCGCGAGCTGCGCGCCCTGCCGGGCGGCGACCAGCTGTCAGCCGACCGCGTGGGCGTGCTGTCCAACGGCGTGGACCTCGACGGTACGATGTCGGCGACCGGCGCGCGCGAGGCGAACACAGTGGTGGTCACGGGCAAGATGAGCTACCACGCCAACGCCACGGCCGTGCTGTGGCTGGCGCGGACGGTGATGCCCCACGTATGGGCCGTGGCGCCGGACGTGCGGCTCTGGATCGTGGGCAGCCGCCCGCCGCGCGAGGTGGCGGCCCTGGCGGGCCCGCGCGTGCAGGTGACCGGAGAGGTGATCGACGTGCGTGAATACCTGTCGCGCGCATCGGTGGCCGTGGCCCCCATCCAGTACGGCGTGGGCGTGCAGAACAAGGTACTCGAGGCGCTGGCGTGCGGCACGCCGCTCGTGGCGACGCCAAGGGCCGTGGGCGACCTGGCGGTTCGGCACGGCAGCGACCTCGTCGTGGCCGATGCCCCCGAAGACTTCGCCCGGGCCATCGTGTCGCTGCTGGCCGACGGCGACCGGCGCGCCGCGCTCTCGCGCGCGGGGCGCGCGTTCGTGGAGCAGCATCACGGCTGGCCCGCGATGGCCACTCGACTGACCCGGATCTACCAGGAGGCCCTGGCGTGGCGATGACCTCTAAACCCCTGCCGTTCACGAGCTCGCGCGTCCCCCTGAGCCACCCTGAGGTGTCGGGACCCTCGCTGCAGGTGCAGCGTGTGCTGATGGCGGGCTGGCTCGTCCTGACCGATGCGCTGGCCCTGGCGGCGGCGTTCCGCCTGGCCTACTGGATTCGGTTCGACCTCCAAATCACGGTGGCACCAGAGGTCATCGAGTCACCCTCCACCTACTTCCAGCTCGCCGTCACGCTGATCCCGGTCTGGCTGCTGCTGTTCGCCTTCTCGAGCCTGTACGATCCACAGGCCAAGCTGGGCGGCATCCGCGAGACCTCGCGGTGCTTCACGGCCTGCACCGTCGCCACGATGCTGGTGGTGGTGGCCACCTTCCTGATGCCGACCTTCGTGGTGTCGCGCCTGTGGCTTATCGCGGTGTGGCTGCTGTCGTTCCTGCTGGTGTCGGCCAACCGGTTCGTGCAGCGGCGGGTGCTGTACGCGGCGCGCCGGCGCGGCTACCTGCTTCGCCCGGCGCTCATCGTGGGCACCAACGAGGAGGCGAAGAGCCTGGCCGGCTTCCTCGCCGACCCGCAGGCGTCTGGCGTGCGCACACTCGGGTTCGTGGCCACCCGCGCGCACCAGTCCTCCTCTTCCATGCCGGTGCCCATCCTCGGGCGCACCGCGGAACTGGCCACACTGGTCACCAGCCATGGTGTAGAGGACGTCATCGTCGCCATCACGGCGTTGCCGCGTGAGGAACTGCTGTGGCTGTGCGAGGAGCTCGACGCCCACCCGGTCCAGTTGCGGCTGTCGTCCGGGTTGTACGAGCTGCTGACCACGCGAGTGGAAATCCGGCAGTTGGGCCCGATGCCCCTGCTCAGCCTGCTGAAGATGCGGCTCGATCCCACCGAGGCGCTGCTGAAGGGGGTCTTCGAGCGCACGTCCGCGTTCCTGGGGCTCCTGGTGCTGTCCCCCTTCCTCGCGGCCCTCGCCCTGTGGATTCGGCTCGACTCGCCGGGCCCGGTGTTCCACCGGCGGCGCGTGCTGGGTGTGGGCGGGCGCACCTTCGACGCCTTCAAGTTCCGCACGATGCACGTCGATGGTCACGAGCGGCTGGCGGACCACCCGGACTCGGTGGCCGAGCTCCAGTCGAATCACAAGCTGAAGGAGGACCCGCGCATCACGAACGCCGGGCAGTTCCTCCGCCGCTACAGCCTCGACGAGCTGCCTCAGCTCATCAATGTGCTGCTGGGTCAGATGGCGCTCGTGGGGCCCCGGATGATCACGCCCGAGGAAGCGGCCAAGTACGGGCGGCAGCGGATGAACCTGCTGAGCGTGCGCCCCGGCATGACGGGGCTGTGGCAGGTCTCGGGGCGCTCGGACCTGAGCTACGAAGAGCGCGTGCGCATCGACATGTACTACGTGCGCAACTACAGCCTGTGGCTGGACCTGCAGATCCTCTTCATCGAAACGCTGCCCGCCGTCGTGAAAGGCAAGGGCGCTTATTGACGACGGGCCGTCGCGTGAGCGTGACGCTGGCCATTGCGTGCGGCCTGGGCCTGCCTTCACGCGCGGTGCAGCCCGGCGCGCAGGCTCCGGCGACGCTGGCGATCGTGGACGTGCAGCAGATGCCGCCGGCCACGCTGCCGCAGTTCGGGTTGCTGGAGGTGCAGTTCCAGGTGATTGGGTCGCAGGCATCGAACCTGCAATGGCCCTTCGACGCCAGTCCACCCGCCGGCGTGCCTCATGGCGAGGGCATCTCGGTGGACGCCGTGTTCACCGATCCCGATGGGCGACGCTACAGCCAGCCGGCTTTTCACGCCCGCGAGTTCGTCGATGGGGTCGAGGAGGGTCGCGACTGGCACCTGCCGACCGACCGCACCGCGTGGCACGTCCGCTTCACGCCGAACCGGCCGGGCTCGTGGCACTACACGGTCACGGCCCGCGATCGAAGCGGCGAGGTGGTGTCGCCGGGACGTACCTTCATGGTCACGGCGTCACCGGCCCGCGGCTTCATCCGAGTCAGTGCCGCCGATCACCGGTACTTCGAGTTCGACAACGGCGTGCTGTTCACCGGCCTGGGATTCGAGGTGCCGGAGTTCCTGGACGAGCCGGGCACGCGCGGCGCCGCCGAGTATCAGCGGATCGCCGGGTTCGGCGTGAATTTCGGGCGCCTCACCATCGCGTCGCTCTTCGGGTCGGCCTGGAACCCGTGGATTGGCGGGCGCAATCAGTACCGGGGCTATCTGCCGGTGACGGGGCTGGTGCCGTATCGCGACACAGCCACTGGAGAAACCACGCTGGCCATGCGGCTCGACTATGAGCCCGAGGGCGACAGCGGGTGGTTCGATGCCTGCCGGTTGCAGACGATCGACAACCCCGAGTCGGTGAAGCCGCGCACGCTGTACCGGCTTCGGGTCCAGTACCGCGCGAACGGCATCGCCGGGCCACGAGATCCGGGGTACCCGAAGTTCGGGGTGGTGGCCAAGATCGGCGGCTCGCATCCGGACTGCTACGAGCCCGAGACCGGGACCCCCATCACGCTCTACGGCCGCGACACCGACGGCTGGACCGAGTTGATGGGCGAGTGGTGGTCTGGCGACGAGCGGTTCCTGCCCCGCCTGCACCTGGCGCTCGAGAACGTGCGCTCGGGCGCGGCCCATGTGCGGTCCGTCTCGATGCGCGAGGTGCTCGGCGGCGTGGAGGAAGGCCCCGAAATCGTCATCCGCCCCTCGACCGAGGTGCACACCTACGTGGCCGAAGAGCAGGCCCACGCCTTCGACAAGGTGATCGCCAACGCCGAGCGCACGGGTGTCTACCTGAAAATCGTCCTGGGAGAGCTCAACGACAAGCTGTACTTCAAGATCGACGACGACGGTGAGTGGGTGTTCGGCGAGGACAACGTGGACGGCTTCTACGGCCTCGGCCGCCGCATGAACAAGACGCGTTGGCTGCAGCAGGCGTGGTGGCGCTACGTGCAGGCCAGGTGGGGCTACTCACCAAGCGTGCATTCGTGGGAGCTCGTCAACGAGGGCGACCCGGCGGCGGTCAAGCACTACGAGATGGCCGACGAGTTCGGCAAGTTCATGCACTGCCGCGTATTCGGCGTCGAGCCCGGCGTCGGTCCCGGCGCGCGCTGCACGCTCGATCACCCGAACGACCACCTGGTGACCACTTCGTTCTGGCGGACGTTCCCGGCGGCCGAGTTCTGGAGCAACGCCGCCTATCCGAACCTTGACTACGCCGACCTGCATGCCTACATCGCGACCAGCACCGCGCCGCGCGACGAACGGCAGGCCATGACGATGGACACGGCGTACTTCCACCTGTGGCACAGCGAGACCGTCGCGCGCGCGAAGGTGGGCAAGCCCGTCGTTCGCGGCGAGGCCGGGCTGGACCTTCCGGAGGATCATCGCGAGCAGGCGCTGCCGCTGGGCTCGGACACGCGCGGCATCTGGCTGCACAACTTCCTCTGGGCCACGCTCGATTCCGGCGGGCTCTACGAGCTGTACTGGTGGCGCCGCCACATCTGGAGCGACACCTACGACCATCGCGCGGCCTACGCGGCGCTCTCGACGTTTCTGCGAGACGTGCCGCTCAACAGGGGCGGTTACCAGGACTGGGGTGGCACGGTCACGCCCGACACGTTGCGCGTGGTGGGGCAGAAGCACATCGGTGATGGTCGCATGCACCTGTGGATCCAGAACCGGCAACACCAGTGGCGCCGGCCCTCGAATCGTGGAACGCCGGACCCGGTGTCCGGTATCATCAGTGTTCCGGGCTTCGAGCCGGGCGCGGCCTACCTCGTCGATTGGTGGGATACCTACGCGCCGGCGGGCCGCCTCATCGTCCAGGAGCGGGTGGTTGCCGACGCCGCTGGCACCCTGCGCATCGTCGTCGCGCCGCTGGCCACGGACGTGGCCGTGAAGATTCGTCCCGAAGATCGCCAGCCGCCTGCGGGCGTTGCCGGCCAGTGAGGGCACACCCATGAACCATCGATCCCTCCGTAGCCTGATGGTGCTGCTCGCCGTCGCAGGCTGGATGGCACTCGCTCCGGCGCCTGCGGCTGCGCAGGTGGATTCCGACTTCATCGCCTTCCCGCGGAACTTCGTGGACATGAGCGGGCGGAACACGAAGAACCCGCGGCAGCTGCCGTTCAACCGCATGCCGGGGCTGTCCCCGGACTACGAAGTGGGGCCCGGCGACGAACTCGACATCACCATCGTTGGCGACCAGCCGCAGAGCTTCTCGCTGAAGATCAGCGGCGCCGGCGAAATCACGGTGCCGCTCGTCGGGCCGATCAAGGTGGCCGGGATGACCGCGGAGCAGGTGGAGACCGCCATTGCCGCGAGCCTCAAGGAACGGAATCTGATCAACCACCCCGAGGTGCTCATCTTCATCTCGGCCTACGAGTCCAAGACCATCTACGCGCTCGGCGAAGTGGACCGTCCCGGTGAGTACGGCGTGTCGTACCAGACCAAGCTCGCGGATCTGATCTTCATGGCCGGCGGGCTGGACTTCACCGCCGCACGCTACGGCTTCCTGCACCGCCGGGTGTCGTCGGCCACCGCCCCCGACTGGCGGCCCACGTTCGTTGCGGCCACGCAGGCCGAGCTCGCCCGATCGCCAGACCAGCCACGGCCCGGTTTCGAGGTCATCCGCATCGATCTGCAGCCGCTCAAAGAGGGCCGCGCCTTCGAACAGAACATGGTGCTCCGCAACGGCGACGTGTTCTATGCGCCGCGGCGCACCATCGACGTGGTCTACGTCATCGGCGACGTGGGTCACGCGGGTGCGTTCGAGATGCCCGAGGAGAAGAAGCTCACGGCGCTGCAGGCCATCTCGTGGGCCGGTGGCCCGACCAGGACCGCCAAGATGAGCAAGGGCGTGCTCGTGCGCTTCGAGGCCGGCCAGCGTCGCGAATCGGCGGTGGACTTCGAGGCCATGCTGCGCGGGGCCACGCCGGACGTCGAAGTACAGCCCAACGACGTGATCTTCGTGCCGGGTAGCGAGGCCAAGACAATGGGTTACGGCATCCTCGCCACGGTTCCGCGGATCCTGTTCGGCCTCGCCATTTTCTAGGCACTCGCGCAGGGGAACCCGCCATGAACATCGTGATCCCGTCGCACCGCCGAGTCCTTCCCGCCGCCACGTCGTGCCTGCTCTTCGCGCTGGCTGGCCCCGCCGTGGCGCAAGTGACGCCTCCTGCGCCCGCCGCGGGCCCCGCGCCCGTCGCGACCTCAGCACCCGTCACGTCGCAGGTTGCGGTTCCTGGAGCGGAGCGCGAGCCCGGTTACCGCATCGGCCCCGGCGACCTGCTCTCGATCGCCGTTTCGAACATCAAGCAGTTCGAGCAGACCGTGCGCGTCAGCAACACGGGCAAGATCCACGTGCCGTTTCTCGGCGTGATCAAGGTGGCCGACATGACGCCGTCCGAACTGGAGCGCCATCTCGCCGGGCGCCTGCGAGAGGACGGCCTGGTGAAGGACCCCTGGGTTGGCGTCAGCATCCAGCAGTACCGGGCGCAGCCCGTCTACATCCTGGGCGAGGTGATGGACCCCGGCCAGTTCGTCATTCGCGATGAGATGTATCTCATCGATCTCATCACGCTGGCGGGTGGCTTCAACGACGTCGCCACGCCGGTGGGCTACCTCTATCGGCGTCGTCCGGACACCGGCGCGGCCGTCGCGACCGACGGCGACGCGACCACCGACGGGGCCGCCAACGGGAATACGGGACCGGCTGATGAAGCCGTCGAGATCGATTTCCGCGCGCTGAACGAAGGCCACCGCCCCGATCTCAACGTCAAGCTCCGGGGTGGCGATGTGCTCTATGTGCCGCAGCGCAAGAAGGAGCACTTCTTCGTGGTTGGCGACGTCAACCAGCCCGGCGCGTACGAGTTCCCGGAGCAGGCGGCGCTGCTGACCAGCCAGGCCCTGGCCAGGGCCGGGGGACCGCTGCGGACGGCGAAGCTGAACAAGGCCATCCTGGTCCGATTCGACGAGACCGGGCGGCGGCTCGAACTGCCGGTGGACATCAAGGCCGTGTTCGCGGGCAAGAAGCCCGAGGTGCCGTTGAAGCCGAACGACATCATCTTCGTGCCGGGCAGCACGGCAAAGACCCTGGCGTACGGCCTGCTCGGCGCCGTGCCCATGGCCGTCGAGCAAACGGCCATGCGCAACCAGTGACAGCGGGTGGGGCCTCGGCCCGTGGCGGCGGGTCGCTCGCTCGTGCCCCCCTGGTGGCCTGCGTCGTCCTCAATAGCAATCGCCGTGAGGACACCCTGGCCTGCCTTGCGTCCATCGAGGCCTGCACCTACCCGAACCTGCGCGTCATCGTCCTGGATTGCCAGTCCACCGATGGATCCCCGACAGCGGTCCGCGCACGCTTTCCCGACGCTGAGGTGATCGAGCTCACCGAGAACCGCGGGTACGCGGGCAACAACAACATTGGCATCTGGCGGGCCATGGAACTTGGGGCGGACTGGGTGTGCGTGCTCAACGAGGACGTGGTGCTCGACCCCCGCTGTATCGAGGCGATGGTGGAGGTGGGAGACGCCGAACCGCGCATCGGCGTGGTGGGGCCGATCGTGTACCACCACGACGAGCCAGGCGTCATCCAGTCGGCGGGCGGCGGGCTCACGCGCTGGTGGGAAGGCTTCCACTGGGGCCAGAACGAGACCGATCGCGGGCAGTTTGCCAGCCCTCGCGACGTGCAGTGGATCTCCGGCTGCGCCATCCTCGTGCGGCGCGCGGTGATCGAGGCGGTCGGCGTGATCGACGAGCGCTTCTTCATCTACTGGGAAGAGACCGAGTGGTGCGTGCGGGCTGGCCGGGCCGGATGGCGTCTCGTGCTCGCGCCCTCGGCGCGCGTGTGGCACAAGGGCGTGCAGCGTGACTATCGGCCCAGGCCGGCGGTGACCTACTACAGCACCCGCAACCGGCTGCTGATGCTGTCCATTCAACGTGCGCCGCTCGCGGCCAAGGCCGTCGCGTGGGCCCAGATCGTGCGGACGCTCACGAGCTGGAGCGTGCGTCCGAAGTGGCGGGACAAGCGGGATCACCGGCAGGCGATGTGGCGCGGGGTGACCGACTTCGTCCGTGGACGCACCGGGCGGATGCCCGCATGAAGGTCCTCTACGTCACCAATGGATTCCCGCCCCACCGGTGGGCGGGCACCGAGGCCTACACCGCCGCCATCGCCCAGGAGTTCCACCGACGCAACCAGGACGTGCAAGTGCTCTGCGTGGGCGACTGGGAGAGCGGCGACGCCTGCTTCAACGGGCACGAGGACGCCGTCTACGAAGGCGTTCCGGTTCGGCGACTGAAGCTGAACTGGACGCGCGCCGACGATCCGTTCACGTGGCTCTACGACAATCCCGTCATCGCCGATCTGTATGGCCGCCTCCTGGACGAGTGGCGGCCCGACGTGGTGCACGTCACCTCGTGCGAGACGCTGTCGTCCAGCGTGCTGCGCGTGACCAGGGAGCGCGGCCTGCCGCTCGTCCTCACGCTCACCGACTTCTGGTTCATCTGTCCTCGCATGACGCTGCTGCGCAGCGACATGCACACGTGCGATGGCCGGACGACGGCCTGGGACTGCACCAAGTGCCTGGCGCGCGGCAGCAAGGCCTATCGCTGGCCGAGCCGCCTGCTGCCCGAGCGCGCGGTGGCGGGGTTGCTCGGCGCGGTGGGGAAGCACCCGGTGCTGACCCGGCGGCCCGGGTTGCGCGGGATGGTCGGCGACATGGACGCGCGCAAGGCGTTCCTGCTGCGCGCAATCGAATGGCCCCACGTGCGGCTGACCGCGTCGCCGTTCGTCCGGACGACCTACCTGGCCAACGGCGTGAACGTGCCCATCGAGGTGTCGGCCTACGGGAACGATCTCTCGTGGCTCCCCGCGTTTCCGGGTCGTACGCCCTCTCATGTGCTCCGCATCGGGTTCATCGGCCAGATCATTCCCGCGAAGGGGTTGCACGTGCTGCTCGAGGCCCTGCGCCTCGTGCCCGACGACCTGCGCGCGCGCATGGAGGTACTGGTCTACGGCAACGTGCAGCAGTCGCCCGCGTACGGGGAGCAGGTCACCGAGCAGGCCCGGGGGCTTCCCGTCCGATTCATGGGTGCGTTCCAGCGCGGCGATCGCGCCGCGGTGATGTCCTCGTTCGACGTGCTCGCCGTGCCGTCGCTCTGGTACGACTTCCCGCTCGTCATCCAGGACGCCATGGCCGCCGGTGCGCCGGTGGTGGCCACCAGGCTCGGGGGCATGGCCGAAGCGGTCACCGACGGCGTCAACGGGCTCCTCTTCGAGCGGGGTGATGCCGCAGGGCTGGCCGCGCACCTGGGAAGACTGCTGCGAGAGCCGGGTCTCGTGGACCAGCTGCGACAGGCCATTCCACCCGTGAAGACCATCCAGGCGAACGCCGACGAACTGAGTGGCATCTACGCGTCGCTTCGCTGAGTGTTCATGACGCCCGTGCGGCTGAGCGTTGTCGTCCCGGACTTCAATCACACCCGGTACCTGGCCGGGGCGATCCGAAGCGTGCTCGATCAGACCGATCCACCCGACGAACTGATCGTCGTGGACGATGGGTCCACGGACGGGTGCGAGGACGCGGTCAGGATGTTCGGCGACCGGGTGCGCTACCTTCGCCAGGAGAATCAGGGCCTGGCGGCGGCGCGCAACACCGGCATTCGCGCCGCGCGCGGCGAACTGGTGGGCCTGCTCGATGCCGACGACCGCTGGCGCCCGACGTTCTGCGCCGAGATGAGGCGGCTGGCGGCGCGGCATCCCGAGGCCGCGGCGTACTACTGCCAGGGGCAGACGATGGACGATCACGAGCGTCCTCTGCCGCAAGTGGTGGGCGGACCTGCCGTGCCGATGGACGCGTTGTATCAGCGCCTGCTGCGCGCCAACTTCATCATTCCCAGCACGGTGGTCGTGCGGCGCGACGCCATCGTGGCCGCGGGGATGTTCGACGCGACGCTCAGGTCCTGCGAGGACTGGGACTTGTGGCTGCGCCTGTTGCCGACCCACACCATCGTCGGCCTCGATGCCTGCCTGGTGGACTACCGCGTGCACGGCGCCAGCCTGTCGGGCGATCCCGACGCGATGCAGCGCTGGGCGCGCACGGTGATCGAGAAGCGGTTTGGCGCCGAGGGCGGGCTTCCGGACGGCTGGCCGCCCGACAAGCGGCGGGCGTTCGGCGGGCTCTACCGTTACTGCGCGATCTCCACGGTGCAGCGGCGGCTCGACTGGGGAAGGGCGGCCGGGCACCTGCGCCGTGCGCTGCAGGTCGATCCGTCGCTGGCCGAGGACCTCGATCTCTTCTACGACCTGGCCCTGGCGGGACAGCCGGTTGGCTATCGCGGGGCCGCGGCGGTTTCGCTTGACGAGCACGCAGGGCCGTTCATCGAGACCATCGAGACGGCATTTGCGGACGTGCCCGATGCAGCACGTCGCCGTCGCGGTCTGGGGACCGCCTACAAGGCGCTCGGCCTGGTCGCCTACAACGCCGGGCACTACGCACGGAGCCGGCGGTACCTGACCGCCGCCCTTGGCTGCGACACGCAGCTCTGGCGCGATACGCTGGTCGTCGGCGATCTCGCGAAGTCGTTCGTGCGCGGGTGGCTTCCAAAGGGCGCTGCTCCTGGCTCGGGAACCGCGGGCGTGTGAGAGCCGACACGGCGCGCGGGGCGATCATCGGCTTCACGGCGTGGCGCCGGTCATCCCAGGCAACCGTGGCGGCTGCGCGCGCGGCCCAGTCGCGGGTGGTTGGCCGATTCGACCACCTGCGTACGCGGTCGCTCAGCGTGGGCGCGACCACGCTCGATGTCTGGGGCCCCGACAACCTCGACGCTTGCCTGCACCGGGCGCCCGATGGATCACTCCTGCTCTTGATCGGGGCGCCGCACTCGCCGGTGTCGTGGCCGGATCTTCCCGCGGCATTTCTCGAGGGCGACACGTCGGCACGCGTCGAGCTGCCGTGGGAGGGGCGCGTCGTCCTCCTGCGCATCAGCCCTGAGGGAGAGACCTGGACGCTGTGGAACGACTGGTTGGGTGCCATTCCGGTGTTCCATGCGACCGGCCCCGCGGGGCCCGTGGCCAGCACGCTGGAGCCGGCCGTCGTCGCGGCGATGGGATATGGCCCGCGCGACATCCGGCTCGCGGCGCTGTTGTGCATCCTCATCAACGGCCACCTGCTCTCGGACTGGACGTTCTATCAGGGGATGCGCACGGTGCCGCCAGACTCGGTCGCGACCTGGGACGCGCACTATTGCCAGCGCTCGCTCCGGACCGTGGTGCCCAGTACCGAGCGTTGGGAATCGCGCTGGAGCGAGCTCGTTGACGAGAAGCATGCGTTGGCCACGCGGGCGCTTTCCGACACGCTCGAAGCGGCACCCTCGTGGCTGCTGCCCCTGTCTGGCGGCCTCGACTCGCGGCTCATTGCCTGCATCGGAAAGGCCCTCGACGCACACCTGACCGCGTACGCGTGGGGCGCGGCCGACACCATCGACGTGGTGTGCAGTCGTGCCGTGGCACGCGCGCTCGATCTTCCGTGGGCGCACGTGGGCCTCGGCACGGGCTACCTGGCCACCTACACCCGGCCGTGGGCCGAATGGTTCGGCAGCTCGATGCACATGCACGGCATGTATCAGATGGCGTTCTACGACGCGGTCGCGCGCTCGAACGCCGGCCCCATCGTCTCGGGATTTCTCAACGACGTGTTGAGCGGCGGGTCGGGGAGGCAACTGGACCCGACTCGGGGCCAGCTGTACAACGAGTGGTACGGGCACTGGACGATCGAGGAGCTGCGCGGCCTCATGCGCGTGCCGCTGGACGATGCGCTGGTGGAACTGGCGGACGAGATCGAGGCGCAGTTGCATGCAACCGGCGGCGCGATGTTCCAACGCGACGCGGCGCTCGAGATCCGGAACCGGTGCCCGCTGTTCACCGGCTTCCAGCTGACGCTGGCGGATTACTGGCGAGGGTCGGCCGCGCCGTTCATGAATCGCGCCTACGCCCGGTTCTGTATGTCACTGCCGCGGGCGGTGCTGGACGGGAAGGGTCTCCTCCGGGACGTCATCCGCCGGTACTATCCGACCGTTGCCGCCATCCCCGGGACCTACGGCACCGAACCGATGCTGCGCACAGGGCGCTATCTGCTCGCGCGGCGCCTCGCGGAGAGGGTGCCGCCGGCGTGGCGCAAGGGCCCCCTGCGGTTCTTCGGCGCCGTCGACCCGCGGATGGACTGCGATGCATTGCGCGCCGCGGGGCACGATGGGCTCTGGCCAATCCCGGAGGTCGAACGGCAACTGTCCGACTGGCTGGATGTCGGGCAGCTCGCTCCCCTCTACGACCGCGCAGTGTCGGGCGCCAGGGACTATCGCGCCCTCCGACGGCTCCAGTCCGTGCAGACGCTCGCATATCGGTTGATCTGACCCTGAGATGAACCCAGCCATCGTCGGCTTCACCGCGTGGCGTCATGCCTCGCCGAAGGCGCTTCGCGCGGCACGCGCCGCGCAGGCGCGCGTCGTCGCGCGGTTCGAGCGGCTGGCGACGCGGTCTGTCACGGTGGGCTCGACGACTATCGACATCTGGGGGGCCGGGGAACTGGAGACCTGCCTGCATTGCGCGCCCGATGGCTCGCTGCTGGCGCTGGTCGGCGCGCCGCAGCCGCCAGTGTCGTGGGCCGATCTGCCGGATGCGTTTCTCGCCGGCGACGACGCCGCGCTCGATGGATTGCCGTGGGAAGGGCGCATCGTCCTTGTCCGGATCAGCGCGGACGGCGAGCGCTGGACGCTCTGCAACGACTGGATGGGCGCTATTCCGGTGTTCCACGCCACCGGCGCGCCGGGTCTGGTGGCGAGCAACCTCGAGCTCAAGCAGGCCGAGGCGCAGGCGATCCTCGAG
>DAIRFN010000057.1:0-19970 GCA_036795065.1 Vicinamibacterales bacterium | reverse complement strand
AGATTCGCGCCCGGCCGCTCACCGCCATACCACTCGTTGGCGGCGCTGCTGAGCGGCACGTAGAGGTAGCCCCGTTCCTCGTCGGCGCTCAGCAGGCTCCACGCCTTGGCACTGCCGGTGTCTCCACGACTCCCGTTCCCACGTCTCGATGCCGGGCTCGCCCTGCCTCGGCACCACGTGGAACGTCCACCGCAGCTTGCCGCTGCGCACGCCGTACGCACGGACGTCGCCGGGCGGAATGTGCTCCTGCGTGCCATCGTCCGTCCAGCCCTGGCCGCCGATGACGACGACGTCCCGCACCACGAGGGGGCCGGGCGCGCTCCAGCGAAACGAGGTGGTGGCTGCGCCGAGACCGGCGACCAGATCGACGCGGCCGTTCGCGCCGAACGCGGTGACGGGCCTGCCGTTTCTCGCATCGAGCGCGTAGAGATGGCCTCCCCGGACGTTGAACACGCGCGCGGTGCCGTCGTCGCCGGACCAGTACGCCACATTGCGGCTGGCGCCAGGCCCTTCGAGATCGCTGGCCGTGACCTGCTGCATCCAGACCGTCCGTCCCGTGGCGGGGTCGAACGCTTCGGCCAGTCCGAGGGCATTCGAGGCATAGAGCAAGCCATTGGCCTTGAGCGGCGTCGATCGGAAGTTCCGCGGCACCACGAGGTTCGGGTGCGCCACCGTGATCTCCGTGCTCACCGCAGGACGCCGCCACGCGATGCGCAGTGCGGCGACATTGTCGGGTGTGATCTGGTCGAGGGGCAGGTACTTCGTGCTGCCCGCGTCTCCGCCATGATGCGTCCAGTCGCCCGGGGCGGTGCCGCGCTGTGCTCGCGGGTGCACCACCTGCAGCATCAGCATCACGAACAGGCAGGATCGCGTCAGGCGCGGGCGCATCGCTCGCACATGCTAGCGCAGCAGGGCCCCGGTCGCGCGTGCGTCGGAAAGAATGACCGCGGCAGGATTTTCTGCGTGCTCACCCGGGAAGACATCGGCGCTGGCGGCCCTGTTCAAGCAGTTGGGGAAACGAATGCCCGGCATGACCCCGCGCGGCCACCGCGGGATCCACCCCGCACGTCTCAGAGGCGCGCGACGCCCTCGAACGGCTCCGTCGGACGCGACCAGTCGTCATGCGGATGCTGTCAGCGTCAACCAGTTCGTGTTCGCAGCGCATGGGTCGGGAATCCAACATGTCGTGTTGATTGCGGATACGTGCCGCCTGCCGGCAGACAGCCTGGATATCGTCCTCGGCGGTAGCCTGTTCACGGCGCGGTCTACGTCGAGGGCCAGGAGTACTGTCGATTACTTCCTGGCAGGCGGCCCCCGCGCGGGCGAGAGCCGACGCGGAAGGGGCTGCACGAAGGTACGAGGCCGGCTTCACCAGGATGCTGCTCTCGGCACTGCACGGCGAAAGAGCCATCGATTGTCTCGGAACGCGATGGCGTCAGGTATGTCACGCCGCGGGCACTGGCGGACTATCTCAGGAGCGACGTACCCCGGCACCTTCGAGAGCGCGAACCGAACGCGGATGTCCTGCCCGACGTGCGGATCGAATCGGCCGACGACTCGTGGCTGGCGCGGTTCCCGTCGCTCCCGGAATGAGGGCGTGCGTTCGCCGCGGCGGCGCGGACCGCGCTCGCGCGGCACTGGACCGACGCCAGCGTCGGTGGGCCGACACGGCGCCAGCGGAGGTCTCGAGCGGTGCGGGCCCAACCAGGGCGATTCCAGGCCGGAAATGTCGTGGTCCTCCGGCCCGTCAGCGACCGGGCACCCCTGGCATCGCCGTTGCTGTTCCATGTGCCGTCACTCGCAACAGCGAGGTGAGGAGGTACGAATGGCCGTGACATCGACAACCGGGCTCGGGGCGCTCGAGCAGCTCGCCGACTCGCTCGTGGGCCGGTTCGACGTGAACCATGATGGACAACTCAGCAAGGAGGAGTTCTCCGGCCTGCTGGGCGACTTGATGGGGGCGTTCGGCGACGCCCGCGTCCACCAGGGCGAAGGTGGCAGCGGAGTGAAGTTCGAAGGCTTCGATTTCGCCCGTGCACAGGATCCGCAGAAATCGGCCAAGGATGCCTTCGCGAAGATCGCGAGAGAGATTGGCTCAATGCCGCTCACGAAGGCCGAGGCCGAAACCTGGTTCAGCACACACGTGAAGGCCCCGTTCGAAGCGCTCGGCCACAAGGTGAACTGGGTGGAGGGCGACAAGTTCTCGTTCACCAACTGGCAGGGCACCTTCACGGTGGACTTCCTGCGGGGCGCCGACGGGCCGGACCCCGCGCTCTGGTGGGGTGCCGATCCGGCATAGCCCCCGGCCCCCGGGGCAGCCGGGCCCGGGGCGGGTGGTGTGACGAATGAGAAAAATCCGTGCAACAATACCCACCTATTCCGCATGCGGATTTCTCGAGTGCGTTCGAGCGAGCCAGCGGAGGGTTGGCGGCCATGACAATTGGTCAGGTGGTCCAGAGGAAGGAACACGCGCACGGGCATGAGCACGTCATCGGGCGGCGACCGAGGCGATCGATCGGCGCCGCACTCCGCCGGGGGCCCCCACAGTGACCGCGCCGCGCGTGGATGAGCGCCCGTCCACGTCAGGTGCACTCGACGTCCAGGCCTCTCTTGCCTGGCTCGAGCGGGTGAACCGCCTCTCGCTCCTCTCCCGGCTCGTCTCGAGCACCCTGCACGACGTGAACAACGCGCTGCAGGTGATAGGCGGCGGCGTGGAGCTGTTGCAGATGAACCCGGCCGACGTGGGCGCGGTGAGCCGCGCGATCGGCGGCAGGACCGAGAGTGTGAATCGCCTGCTCCAGGAGCTGTCACATTTCGTGCGCGACACGGGCAGCGTCCCCGAAGCCATCGATTTGCGCGCGCTGGCCGAACAGTCGCTGGCGCTCCGTCACTTCGCCCTGTCACGGCTCCGCGCCACGCGGGAAGTGGAGGGCCAGGCCGCCATCGTGCATGCGGTCCGGCGCGAAGTGCTGCAGGTGGTCCTGAACCTGCTGGTGAACGCCGAGATGGCGCTGCCCGGCGTCGCCGGCCCCAGGGTGCGCGTGGTCATCGCTCCCGCCGGCGACGGGGCCGCTCTCTCGGTCGAGGACAACGGTCCGGGTGTGCCGGCCGAACACCTCGACGGGTTGTTCGAGCGGCGACCCCCGCCGCGCGAAAACCCCGTGGACCGGCTGGGCATCGGCCTCGCGGTGTCGCGGGCCCTGGCGGAACGCTGCGGAGGCACCCTCACCTACACGCCGCGCGAGCCCACGGGCGCCATCTTCACCCTGGCGCTGCCGGCCTCAGGCCGCTGACGGGCTCGCGCCGAGACGATGCAGCTTGTCGATGAGCGTCGTCCGGCTCAGGTTGAGCAAGCGAGCAGCCTGACGCTTGTTGCCGCCGGTCTTCTGGAGCCCCCCCAGGATCAGGTCGCGCTCGATCTGCGCCATCACCGACTGGAAGTCCACGCCCTCTTCCGGGATGGTCACCGGGCCGATGGCCGAGACCTGGTCGGGGTGCCGGATGTCCTCCGGCAGCATCGCGGGCACAATCTCCCGCGCTGCGCCGCTCACCGCGACGGCGTACTCGAGGGCGTTCTCGAGCTGCCGGATGTTGCCTGGCCAGTTGTAGTCCATCAGCACCCGCAGGGTGCTCTGGCTGATCGTGCGCAGGGGCACGCCATTGTTCGTGCACGACTTCTCGACGAAGTGCTGCGCGAGCAGCGCGATGTCCTCGCGACGGTGCCGCAGCGGCGGCAACGAGATGGGCACGACGTTGAGCCGGTAGAAGAGATCCTCCCGGAACGTCCCCTCCTTCACCAGCCTGCGCAGATCCACGTTGGTCGCCGCGATCAGCCGGATGTCGAACTTGAAGGACTTCGACTCGCCGACGCGTTCGGTCTCGCGCTCCTGGAGCGCTCGCAGCAGCTTGGCCTGCAGCGCCAGGGACATCGACGACACCTCGTCGATGAACAGCGTGCCCTTGTCGGCGAGCTCGAAGCGGCCCACGCGCGCGTTCACCGCACCCGTGAAGGCGCCCTTGGCGTGGCCGAAGAGCTCGGCCTCGACCAGGCCCTCGGGCACCGCCGCCGCGTTGAACGCCACGAACGGGTGATCCCGACGCGGGCTGTTCTGGTGGATGGTGCGCGCAATGAGCTCCTTGCCGGTGCCGCTCTCACCCTGGACGAGCACCGTGCTCTTCATCGGCGAGACGAGCTCCAGCGCCGAGAACACGTGTTGCATGGCGGCGCTTCGCCCGATGATGCCCGACACGCTCAAGCGGTCGCCGAGCTGGGCATGCAGCGTCGCGTTCTCGGTCCGCAGGCGCCGCTCGTTGATGCCCACCTGCAGGACGTGCGCGAGCTGCACCAGCTGGAACGGTTTGATCATGAAGTCGATAGCGCCTCGCTTGATGGCGCGCACCGCCTCAGGGGCGCCGCCCCAGCCCGTGACGACAACGCAGCACATCTGCGGGTAGCGCGTCAGCGCGTCGTCGAGGACGTCCAGGCCGTCGGCGTCGGGCAGCCCGAGGTCGATGACCATGCCGTCGTAGGCGAAGGCTTCGAGGCGCGACGTGGCGTCGGCAGCCGTCAGGGCCTGCGCGACGGCAAAGCCCCTCGCTTCGAGCGAGTCAGTGATGATCTGTCGGAGGTCGGCGTCGTCTTCAACGACGAGCACGGTCGGCGGCACGGTCTGGCGCATGACGGAATTCGAACCCTGTGTCGGACTGCCGGGGGGTTCCGGCAGGCCGTGCCGGGTCACTCAGCAAGCACCGGGCCAGCCGGGCCATGCTCGTGCAATCGCGTGCGAGGACGTGCCGTTCAATGCCAGCCGGACTGTCACCCGACCGGTCGATTGGCGAATTTTTGGCGCTCGAGTGACAAATTTTTGTCGCCACCCACCCTGAGGGCGTGACACCGTCAGACGATTCTGTAATCGCTTGTCGCGGCGCGAGGCACCCCAGAACACAAATGAAGCCCTGCACGTTTTTCCGCGGCAGCCGATGATCTGTGGAGTGTCGCCCCCATCGATACGCCCGCGCGGCCTCCCGTGGGATGTCATGGTCGTCGAAGACGACGACGATGTCCGCGATCTAATTGTGTCGTTCCTGCAGACGTTGGGCATCCGGCTGACCACGGCCCAGGATGGCCGGGCCGCCATCACCGAGCTCGAGCGGTCGGCCGGCCGGTACGGGACGGTCATCACCGACGTCAACCTGCCCGGCGCCGACGGCTTTGCGGTGCTCGAAACGGCGCGGCGCGTCAACGCCTCGTGCTATGTCGTCATCGTCACGGGGTACGCCTCGCTCGACTCGGCCATCCAGGCCGTCCGGGGCGGGGCCTACGACTACCTGCCGAAGCCTTTCTCGCTCGGACAACTCGAAGTCGTGCTGCAGCGGATCACCGATCGCGCGGCGCTCGAGGAGGAGAATCGGCGCCTCGCCACGGCCAACCGGCACACGAGCGATCGCGCGGCGGGCCCCGCGCTGGCGTCCTTCGACGAACGGCTCTCCGCCATCGAATCGGCGCTGGCCCGCATCGAGGGCTGCCTCGGCACCATCGCCGACACGTCGTCCACCCGACGGTAAGTGTCGGCGGAGCGGCACCTCGCCACGCGCTCGCGCGGCGGCACGACATGACGCGCGCGGCACGCGCGGATGCGGATTCGCCTGTAATCGACACATTCCTCTGATCCTGTAACGCGTACGCCACGGTGCACGCTGCGGCCGATCCCGGCGTACGGTCCCCCGACGTCGTGACGTGACCCGGCATCGCTCTTGCTGTGGCGACGGCCATCGTGAACGAGATCACTGACCGCGCGATCCTCGCGGCCCTCGGCCGCCAGATGAGCCAGGCCGTCCAGCGCCAGTCCGTGGCCGCCGGCAACCTGGCCAACCTCGATACGCCGGGCTACAAGGCGCGCGACGTGTCGTTCGGCGACGTGCTCGACGGCGAGCTGCAGGGGACCGCCGCGCCGGTCCGGACCCAGCCAGACCATCTCGGCGGCCCTGCCCGTGCGAGCGGCGGGACCGAGACCGAGGCCGAAGGCCTCGCGGAGCGCCGGGACGGCAACAACGTGCAGCTCGATCGTGAGCTCCTCAACCTGACGCGAGCCTCCGGCGAGTTCAGCGCCGCGCAGACGGCACTGGCCGCCAAGTTCCGGCTCGTGCGCTACGCCATCAACGAGGGCCGTTGATCATGTCCACCCTTCGCGGAGCCATCGACGCGGCCGCCAGCGCGCTCAACGCACAGCGCGCGCGCATCGAGGTCGCGGTATCCAACATCGCCAACGCCGAGTCCACGCGGGGACCCGACGGCCAGCCGTACCGACGCCGCGACATCGTGCTCACCACCGATTCGCGCGAGAGCTTCGCGCAGGCGCTGGGCCGCGCGGAGGCCGTCGGCGTCCGCGTGGCAGGCGTGGTCGAGGACGCCGAGCCGTTCCGTCGTCACTTCGAACCATCGCATCCCGACGCCGACCCTGAGGGCTTCGTCGCGATGCCGAATGTGGACGTGCCCGAGGAGATGGTCAACATGCTGGGCGCCGCGCGCGCCTATCAGGCCAACCTCACGGCCATCGGGCTCATCCGCGACACCGTCAACAGGGCTCTCGAGCTGGGGCGCTAGGCCATGCCGATCGATGCCGTCACCACGTCGTCATTCGTCACTCGCGCCGCACGCGCGGACTCGCAGCCGGCCGGCCAGGCCGCGCCCGAGTCGCCGGGCAGCTTCACCGACTCATTGGCCGGCCTGCTCAGCTCGGTGGATCAGACCGCGGGCGAGGCCAACGACGCCATCGCGAACATGGTCAGCGGTACGGGCGACGTCCACGAAGCCATGATCGCGCTGCAGCGCGCCGAAACCTCGTTGCAGCTCACCGTCCAGGTACGCAACAAGCTCGTGCAGGCCTACCAGGACGTCATGCGCATGCCCATCTAGCACACTGCCGTGACCCCCGAACAGCTGCTCGCGCATCTCAAGCGCCTCACGTCGACTCTCACGCCGCGTCAGATGGCGTCGCTCGCCGCCGTCTTCGTGGCGGTCGTGGGCGTCGTGGTCGGGTCGGCCTACTGGGTCAACGCGCCCGCATACGTGCTGCTCTACTCGGATCTCGACGCGGAGTCGGCCGCCAGCGTCACCGCGCGCCTGAAGAGCCAGGAGATTCCCTATCTGCTCGAGGACGGAGGCCGGACCATCCGGGTGCCGTCCGGACGCGTGGACGAGTTGCGGCTCGACCTGGCGTCCCAGGGGCTGCCGACCACCGGCCGGATCGGGTTCGAGATCTTCGACCGGACGGCCTTCGGCACCACCGAGTTCCTCGAGCACGTCAACTACCGGCGCGGCCTGGAGGGCGAGCTCGGGCGCACGATTGGCACCATCGCGGAAGTCGCGAGCGCTCGCGTGCACATCGCGCTCGCCAGGGACTCGCTGTTTGCGGCCGACGCCGAGGAGGCCAAGGCGTCCGTCGTGCTGAAGCTGCGTAACAACAAGCCGCTGTCGGCGGCCACCGTCAACGGCATCGCCGGCCTCGTGGCGGCCAGCGTCGAGTCGCTCAGGCCCGAGGCCGTGGTCATCGTGGACACGTTCGGCCGGCCGCTGTCGCAGGGCCGGGCGGAGGCTGAAGAAGCCACGGGCGCATCGCTCGAGCGTCAGCAGCGCGTGGAACGCGAGCTGGCGGCGAAGGTCGTCGCCCTGCTCGAACCGGTGGTCGGCCCCGGGCACGTGCGCGTCAACGTCTCGGCGAAGCTCGACATCCAGTCGCAGGAGGAAACCGAGGAGCGGTGGGACCCCACGACGGTCGTTCGCAGCCGCCAGGCCTCGACCGAGGGCACATCGACGAGCGTCGTCGGCGGCGTCGCCGGGGCGCGTTCCAACGCGCCGCCCGCTGCCTCCACCGCGCCGACCCAGCCGTCCGCCGTGCTGGCTGTCGCCCCGCCGGGCGGACGTACCACCGAGACCACCAACTACGAGGTCAGCAAGCTCACGCGCCACACGATCGTCCCCCAGGGGCAACTCGCGCGGCTCTCCGTGGCCGTCATCCTGGACGACGAGCGCACGACGGCGAAGGACGATGCGGGCCAGGTGCAGGTGTCGAGCAAGCCGCGCAGCGCCGAGGACATCGAGCGCGTCCAGCGGCTCGTGGCCGCCGCCGTCGGGCTCGACCCCGCGCGCGGGGATCAGCTGACCGTCGAGAACATCGCGTTCGGCGACCAGGCTCCCGTCGAGGAGTCGCCGGCCGGACCGATCTGGGTGGAGCTGCCGCGCCAGGTTGCCCCGTATGCCCCTCAGGTCCTGCGGGTCGCGGCCGTGGTGGGCATCGCGCTGATGGCCCTGCTGATGGTGCTCAGGCCGATGATGCGCTCGGTTCTCGCCGCAAGCGCCCTGCCCGAGGCCGCAGTGGCCGGCGCCCTGGGCCACGCGCGAACGGTGGCCGAGATGGAAGGCGCCATCGAGGCGGAGCTCGACGCCGGGCGCCCCGAAGCGGGCGAGGGACGCCGCTTGCCGGTGCTCGGCAAGAGAATCGCGCGGCGCGCCGAACAACAGCCCGAGGAGCTGGCCCGCCTGGTCCGCACCTGGCTCGCCGACGAGGACGCGTAAACGCCCATGCCCGTCGTCAACACACCCAAGCCGCTCACGGGGGCCCGGAAAGCAGCCATTGTCATGATGGCGCTCGGGGAAGAACACTCGAGCAAGCTGCTGCGGCATCTCGACGAACACGAAATCGAGCGCATCGCCCGCGAGGTGAGCGCGATCGGAAAGGTCGCGCCCGATGTCGGCGAAGCCGTCCTGCTCGAGTTCGACGAGATGGCCACGGTCTCGGAGCACGTCGCGATCGGCGGCGTCGAGTACGCGCGCCGGCTCGTGTCGAAATCCGTGAGCCCGGAGGCGTCGCGCCGCATCCTCGAACGGGTGCTGCGGTCGTTCGCGGCCCGGGCCGGCTTCCAGACGCTCGAGAAAGCCAGCCCGCAGCAGCTCTCGAAGTTCATCCTGGGCGAGCACCCGCAGACCATCGCCCTCGTGCTCGCCCACCTCGATACGGGCAGCGCGGCGCAGATCGTCTCGCAGCTGCCCGACGAGATGCGGTCCGACGTGCTCGTCCGCATGGCCAGCATCGACGACGTGTCGCCCGACGTCATCGGCTGCATCTCGAACGTCATCGACCAGCGCCTGAGATCGCTCGGCGGGCCTTCGCGGGAGCAGCACGGCGGGGTCCGTGCCGTGGCGGAGCTCTTCAACCGGCTCGACCGCAGCGTCAGCCAGGGCACGCTCGAGCGAATCGAGGCGGAGTCGCCCGATCTCGCCGTGCAGATTCGGAACCTGATGTTCGTTTTCGACGACCTGGCGTCGGTCGAGGACTCCGGCATCCGCGAGCTGGTCAACCGCGCCGAGAAGAAGACGCTCACCGTCGCCCTCAAGGGCGCGAGCGAGGAGATTCGCCAGCATTTCTTCACCAACATGTCGAAGCGCGCCGGCGAGCTCATCAAGGAGGAGATGGAGATCATGGGCGCCGTCCGCCTGCGGGACGTCGAGAAGGCGCAGCAGGAGGTCGTCGCCATTGCCCGCAAGCTCGAGGAGGAAGGGCTGATCACGACCGGGGCGGGAGCCGGTGAACCGTATGTCGTCTAGGGCCCACCGCCTGGCCGACCCCACGCAGGTGCGGCCTTACGACTGGAACGGCACGGCGCCAACGCCGGCGCAGCGCCCGGCCCGACCCGAGCCGGCACCGGTCGCGCCACCGCCGCCCGCGGTCGACGCGGCGCAGATCGAGCGAGACGCCTTCATGAAGGGCTACGCACAGGGCGAGCGCGCCGGCGCCGAGGCCGCGGCGGCACGCGGCGAGGCCGTCGTACGGCGGCTGGCCAACACGGTGGACGAGCTCCGCACACTCAGAACGGACCTGCTGCAGAAGGCCGAGCAGCAGGTCGTGCAGCTGGCCCTGGCCATCGCGCGTCGAATCGTCCACCGTGAGATCACCCTCGACCGCGAGCTGGTGTCCGCAATGGGCCGGGTGGCGCTGGATCGGCTGAGCACGACCGCGACCGCAACGATTCGCCTTCACCCGGATGACTACGCAGCCGTCGTCGGCCGCACGGTCGACGGGGCAAGCGGGACCGGCGTCACCTCGATCGTGCCCGACCCCATGGTGCATCGCGGGGGCTGCTTGGTGCAGTCGGACTTCGGCGTCATCGACGTCGGCGTCGACGCGCAGATCCAGGAGATGGCAAGGACGCTGTTCGGTGACGCCAACGGCGAGCCACCGCCCGGCGCCGAGGTGTTCGTTGCTCGCTGAGGCCGCCACCGGCGGCCTGAGCCTCGAGGGCTACCTCGAACTCGTCGCGCGGGCCGATCCCACGCCGGTCCAGGGCACGGTGACGCGCGTGGTCGGCCTGCTGGTCGAGTCCGTGGGGCCACAGGCGCGCATCGGCGATGTCTGCGAGGTCCGCCGCGCCCACGGCCGGCCGGTGCCAGTGGAGATTGTCGGCTTCCGCGATGGGCGACTGCTCTCGGTGCCGCTCGGCGACACGTCGGGCATCCAGCCTGGGGATCGCCTGGTGGCGCGCGGCGGGATCCCGTCGATGCCGGCGGGCGAAGCCCTGCTCGGCCGCGTGATCGACGGCCTCGGCCAGCCCCTGGACGGCAAGGGCGCGCTGCGCACGACGGATCGCGCGGCGCTGCGCCCCCCGGCGATGAACCCGCTCGACCGCGACGCGGTCGTCGCGCCCATCGGCACGGGCGTGCGCGCCATCGACGGCCTGCTCACCCTCGGCCGCGGCCAGCGCGTCGGCCTCTTCGGCGGCGCCGGCGTCGGCAAGAGCACGCTGCTCGGGATGATGGCGCGCGGAACCGAGGCCGACGTGGTCGTGCTGGCCCTGGTTGGCGAACGCGGCCGCGAAGTCCGGAGCTTCCTGGAACACGATCTCGGCCCGCGCGGCCTGGCCAGCTCGGTGGTGGTGGTCTCCACCTCCGACAGCCCGCCGCTCGTGCGCCTGCGGGCCGCGTACGGCGCGACGGCCATCGCGGAGTACTTCCGCGACCGCGGGCGCAACGTGCTGCTGATGATGGACTCGGTGACGCGGTTCGCCATGGCCCAGCGCGAGGTGGGCCTGGCCGCCGGCGAGCCGCCGACCGCCAAGGGGTATCCCCCCTCGGTGTTCGCCCTGCTGCCCGGGCTGCTCGAGCGCGCCGGCAGCGTGCGCGGCCGCGGCAGCATCACCGCCATCTACTCGGTGCTCGTCGAGGGCGACGACACCAACGAGCCCATCGCCGATGCCGTACGGGGCATCCTCGACGGCCACTACGTGCTCTCGCGGGACCTGGCGGCGCGCAGCCACTACCCTGCCATCGACATCCTGGCCAGCATCAGCCGGACCATGCCCGACATCACCGATGTCGAGCACCGCAGGAAGGCCGGGCAGGTGCGCGAGTGGCTGGCGACGCTGCGTGACAGCGAAGACCTCGTCAACGTCGGCGCGTACGTGCGCGGCGGCAACCCCCGTATCGACACCGCGCTCGATCATCGCGAGGCCGTCGGGCACTTCCTGTGTCAGCCCGCCGACATCATCGTCGGCCTCGCCGACGCGATTGGCGCGCTCGGCGCGCTCTGAGCCGCATGCGCCCCTTCCGGTTCCGCGCCGCGGCGGCCCTCGTGATGCGCCGCAAGCAGGAAGATACCGCCCGTCAGCAGCTGGCGGCAGCCGAAACCGCCCGCAAACGCGCAGAAGACCAGGCGCAGTCGGCCGCACAGGCCGTCGCGCGCGCCGGGGACGCGGCCGCGGACGCGTGTCGCGGCGGGGCCGAAGGCTGGCGTCTCGACTGGCACCAAAGTTGGATAGCCAGGAAGCGACTGGAGGCGGACGCGGGTCGGCGGGCGGCGGCGATATCGGCCGAGGCCGCCGGCCGCGCGACCGCCGCGGTCCAGCTCGCCTACCAGCGTCGCCGCGCCCTCGAGCGGCTGCGCGACCGGGCGTGGCATCGCCACAAGCTCGAGGCCTCACGCCGCGAGCTCCAGGCGATGAACGAGCTGGCCACGCTGCGCCATCACGCGCGGCCGGACGACGAGCAATGACGGTTCAGGCGAGCGCCGGCAACGGCCCTCTCGAAAGGATCACGATGACGATCGATCAGATGACCAGCGCCGGGGACGTGGGCGGCCCTGCCGCCAATCAGCGCACCAACCCGCTCGGACAGGACGCGTTCATGAAGCTGCTGCTCACGCAGCTCCAGCACCAGGATCCAACCGCCCCGCAGGCGGACGGCGAATTCCTCGCCCAGCTGGCCCAGTTCAGCACGCTCGAGCAGTTGCAGGCGATGAACGCCAAGCTCGACGTGATCGCCGGTATGTTCACGGCCGCGGACTCCGCCGCCGCCACCTCGGAGGTGCAGTAATGGGTTTCTCTACCAGCCTGTCAGGGCTCTACGCCAACCAGCAGAAGCTGAACGTCATCGGCAACAACCTGGCCAACCTCAACACCATCGGCTTCAAGGCGAGCACGGTCCAGTTCATGGACCTGGTCAGCCAGTCGGTGGGCGGGGCGAGCATGAACCCCATGCAGGTCGGGCTGGGCGTGACCACCGGGTCGATCTCGCCCAACTTCCGCCAGGGCGGCATCGAGACGACGGGCATCGCCACCAACGTGGCCATCCAGGGCGACGGCTTCTTCGTAGTCGGCAGCCCGAACGACCGCTCGTACACGCGCGCAGGCGACTTCGCGTTCGATGCGAACGGCATGCTCGTGACGCCCGACGGCAAGCCCGTGCAAGGCTACACCGCCATCGATCCGGTCACCGGCGCCGTCATCACGACCGGCCAGCCCGGTGACGTCGTCATCCCCCCCGGCGTGTTGCGGCCGCCGACGGCGACGACGCTCTTCACCACGACCACGAATCTCGACTCCGGCGCAGCGGTGGGGTCGGCCTTCACGGCGTCCATCCAGCTGTACGACGCGCTCGGTGAGCCGCACGTGGCGACGATCACGTACACGAAGACCGGCGCAGGCGCGTGGGACTACGCGATGACGGTGCCGGGCGACGAGGTGACGGGCGGCACGGCCGGCACGCCGTTCCAGATCGCCAACGGCACGGTGTCGTTCGATGCGCAGGGCCGTCTCGCGCAGGTCAACGGCGGAGCGGCCGCCGACCTGGTGGTCACCGCACCGGCCTGGGCCAACGGCGCCGCGGCCACCAACTTCACGTGGGATCTGGTCGACGCCAACGGCGTCGCCTCGCTCACCGGCTTCGGCAGCCCGTCGGCCACCTCGTCGATCACGCAGAACGGCACGCCGGCCGGCACCATCACAGCGCTGGGCATCAACGCCGCCGGCGAGATTCTCGCAACCTTCGGTACCGGCGCGGCCGTCGTCGTCGGCCAGCTCGCCGTAGCCAACTTCAACAACCCGCAGGGTCTCACCAAGGTGGGCTCGAATCGCTTCGGCGAGTCACAGTCGTCCGGCATCGCCAACGTCGGCACCGCCGGCACGGGCGGGCGCGGCACGTTGACCGGCGGCGCGGTCGAGCAGTCGAACGTGGACATCGCTCAGGAGTTCACGCAGATGATCCTGGCGCAGCGGGGGTACCAGGCCAACTCCAAGGCCATCACGGTCACCGACGAACTACTGCTCGAGACCCTCAACCTGAAGCGGTGATGTCGTGCTGATTTCGCTCGGTCTCGGCCCGTCGCCGCCCCCCCCGGCCGGCGGCCCATCGTCGCCGTTTCCCGGCCCGGGCGCCGGCGGGAGCTCGTCGCCGGGTTTCGGCGACCAGGTGAGGCAACTGCTCGGCCGTTGGGCAGCCGAACCTGCTGCAGAAGACGACGCAGCCGGTGGTGCGGTCATGCGGATCGCAGGCGCGGCCGACACCCGTTCGGCGCGTCAGAGCGAGGAGCTTTCTCACGGGGTCGGCGACAGCGCCGATGAGAGCGAGCCGGTGCCACCCGCGCTCGCCTCCGGCATCGTGGACCTGGGCCTGTGGCTCGACGCCTCGGCCCGGCAGGTCGCGACGACCCGAGAGCTGCCCGATCCGGAAGCCGTAACGGCTGTTGCGGGCCGGGCGGCCGACGACCACGAGCAGGACGTCGTGAATCGTCACCCGCTGCCGTTCTCGGCCGAGAGCGCATGGGCCGACGGCTTCGCTGCAGGCTTCCTGGCCGCGCCGCCGTCGACCTCCGCGCGCGAGAAACCCGGCCCGGCGAGCGGCGTGTCCATAGAGGAGCTCGGTCCCGCGAGCCACCAGTGGACCGCGGATGCCGCGGGCCCCGAGTTCCAGCAGCGGGCCGACGATCAGGGCATCGCGCGCGCGCGGCACGTGACCGAGCCCAGGACGACACGGCACGCCGTCCTGACGCCTCTCGTCACTCACCTGCCCGAGATTCGGAGTGACGGCGGCGCCGAGGCGCCGGGCCCTCTCCGATTGATCCGTCCCACCCGCACTGAGGCCGCAGCGCTTCCAGTGCCGGCTGGCGAGCCCGTCGCGAGGTCGGCTGCCGAGGCACGTGTGGCCGGGCGGGCAGAGGGCGCGGTGGCGCCTGCCGCACCTTTCGGCCCCGAACCCGTCGAGCTCGCGGACGCCGATCCCGCGCACGCCTCCGAGCGGTCCGCGAATCTCCGTCGCGACGACCGAGGCCTGCTCCGTGACCAACGCGAAGCGATCGGCTCCGCCCCGTCCGTGGTCCCGTTCCCTCAGCACGCGGCGGCGCGGCCCGGCCTGGCGGATGCTCCGTCGCTCTCCGTCCCGAGGGAATCGGTGACGGCCGGCGAAGAGCCTGAGGCGGTGCCACCCGCGTCGCCCCGCGCGATCGATGCGACCCGCGCGGCCCATTCCTACCTGGCCGTGGCCGTGGACGCGCCTCGGCAGGCCCCCGCCGCGGCCGCCCGGGCAGATGTGCCGGCGCCGCCGACGGCGCCGGGCGAGCCCGAGCTGCCTGATCAAATCGTGCAGTCGCTGCGCCTCCACGCCACCACCGGCGGCGGCGAGGCGCGCGTGCAGCTTCGGCCCGAATACCTGGGCGAGCTGACTGTGCGTGTCGTCGTCGAGGACGGCGTCGTGACGGCCCGGCTCGAAGCCGAGCGACCGGCCGTGCGCGACTGGATCGAGCGGCACGAGGTCATGCTCCGTCAGGCGCTCGGCGAGCATGGCCTCACCCTCGACGTGCTCAGCGTTTCCGAGCGCGGCAGTTCCGACGAGGTGCTCGACGACCGCGACCGCGAGAAGGCCTCCGACCGCGAACAGCCGGACCGGAATCGCCGCCCCCGCCGGCGAGCCGACCAGGACGAGCCCCGCTTCGAGGTCACGGCCTAGAGCCCGGCCCGGCACCGCCCCCCGCGACGTGTCGTCCGGCCGTCACCCCGGTCCGGCCGCCCGACCCGGCCTGAGACGGGAACCCGCGAAAAACCGCCGAGTATCGCGTCATTCGGCGCGGCACTCGGCTTGCTCATGGAACGGCCAGAGACACGACCATGAGCACCGCACCCCAGACCCCGCCCTCCCCCAGGAGCCGCAAGCTTCCCCTCGTCGCCGGCATCACGGCTCTCGCCCTGGCCGGAGGCGGTGGCGCGTACTGGTTCCTCCAGAAGCCCGCCTCCGCAGAGGAGACCGCGCACGCGGAGCCGCCGCCCAAGCGCGGCCTCGTCTCCTTCGACCCGTTCGTGGTCAACCTGGCCGACCCGGGCGCCACGCGCTTCCTGCGCGTGTCGATGCAGCTGGTGGTCAGGGACGCCGCCCAGGCCGCCGAGATGGAGGAATCACAGGTCGCCCTCATGCAGGCGCGCTCGGCGATGCTCGAGGTGCTCACCACCCAGACCTCCGACGTACTCGTCACGCCAGAGGGTAAGGCGAAACTGCGCGCCGCCATCATCGAGAGGCTCGGCCACGTGGTCGAGGAATTCGAGGTCGTCGATGTCCTCTTCTCCGACTTCGTCGTCCAGTTCTAGCGCGGCGGCCGGCGGCGAGCCGCTGGGCTCGCTGTTCGACGTCGAATGCGCCGTCGAGGTCGTCCTGGGCACCGGGCGCATCACGGTCCGCGACTGCCTGCGGCTCGAGCGCTCGAGCATCGTGCGGCTGGAGCAGCCCGCCGGCTCGGATCTCGAGCTGCGCGTGCAGGGGCGGCCGCTCGCCAACGGCGAGGTCGTCATCGTCGACGACGGCACGGCGCTGCGCCTGCGCCGGATCATCCCGCCCGCGGGCACCGAGGGGGCGTGATGGTGCTCGCGCTGGCGCAGACCGTGCTGCCCGGACCGGATCCCGTGCCCATCAGCGGCCAGGCCATCACCGCCATGGTCGTCGTGCTGGTGCTGCTCGTCGGCGTGTCGTGGGTGCTCCGGCGCGGCGTGCTGGTGCGCCGGTCGAAGCAGGCGGTGACGGTGGAGACCGCCGTCGCCCTCGGCGAGCGCCGGTCGCTGGTGATCGTCGCGGTCGAGGGCCGCCGGCTCCTCATCGGCCTCGCGCCCGGGCACATCAGCCTCGTCACCGAGCTGCAGCCGCCGTTCGCCTCGGCGCTCGAGGCATCCGTCGAGAAAGGCGCGGCCTCGTGACGAGGCCTGCGGTCGTGACGCTGCGGCGGTCGCTCGGCGCGGTGGTCGCGATGGCCGTCCTCGGCTCGGCGAGCGTCGCGGCGCAGGCGCCATCCCGACTGGACGTGCAGGTCGACGGCATCGGCACGGTGTCGGCGCCGCTGCAGGTGGTGATCTTCCTGACGCTGCTGACGTTCATCCCGGCGGCGCTCGTGATCATGACCTCCTTCACGCGCATCGCCATCGTCTTCCATTTCCTGCGCCAGGCGCTCGGGACGCAGGAGATGCCGTCGAACCAGATGCTCGTGGGCCTGACGCTCTTCCTGACGGTGTTCATCATGGCGCCGGTCGGGCAGCGGGTGCACGAGCTGGCGGTGGCGCCGGCCCTGGCCGGACAGCTCTCGGTCACCGAGGCGGTCGAGCGGGGCGCGCCGCCGCTGCGCGAATTCATGCTGAAGCAGACGCGCGAAGCCGACCTGGCGCTCTTCGTCGAGCTCGGGCGGCTGCCGCGCCCCGATCGCGTGGACGACCTGCCGATGCGCGTCGTCATCCCCGCCTTCGCCATCTCGGAGCTGAAGACCGGCTTCCAGATGGGCTTCTTCCTCTTCGTCCCGTTCCTGCTCATCGACCTCATCGTCTCGACGACGCTGCTGTCGATGGGGATGCTGCAGCTGCCGCCCGCGATGATCTCGCTGCCGTTCAAGATCCTCCTCTTCGTGATGATCGACGGCTGGAACCTGCTGGTGGCGTCGCTGGTGCGGAGCTTCATGTGAGGCGCCCCGCGCGCCCGAGGTGACATGCGATGTCCGAAGCGCTCGTCGTCGGTGTAGTCCGGCAGGCCATCGAAACGGCCGTCATCGTCACGCTGCCCATGCTGCTCGCGGGCCTCATCGCCGGCGTGCTGGTGAGCGTGTTCCAGACGGTGACGTCCATCCAGGACAACGTGCTGGCATTCATCCCCCGCGCGCTCGCCATCTTCCTCGTCTTCGCCCTGGCCTTCCCGTGGATGCTGCGCATCGTGACGGGCTTCTCGGCCGGCATCATCCGGCGGCTGCCCGAACTCATCCGCTGATGGATCTCGACCTGCTGGCGCGGATCGGCCTGCTCGTCGCGCGGCCGAGCATGGTGGTGACGAGCGCCCCCTCGTTCGGCGGCCAGTCGGCGCCGCCGCACGTGCGCATCGGGCTGGCCCTGCTGCTGGCGGTGCTGTCGCTGCCGCTCGTGCCCGTGCCGCCGGTGCCCACGCTGGCGGCGCTCGGCGTCATCGTCCTCCGCGAGCTGGCCATCGGCATGGCGCTTGGTCTCTCGGTGCGCGCGGTGGTGGCCGGCGCGGAACTCGGCGGCCACATCGCGAGCAGCCAGCTGATGCTCTCGTACGGGTCGCTCATCGATCCGCAGGGCGGCACGCGCAACACGCTGCTCGCCACGCTCTACGGCAACCTGGCGCTGCTCACCTTCTTCGCCATCAACGGCCATCACATCCTGCTGCGCGGGCTGGCGGCGTCGTACCAGGCGCTGCCGATCGGCGTCGGCGCCATCGACGGCACGCTGGCCGCGAGCGTGACGCGCCTGCTCGGCGTCGTGTTCGAGTTCGGGCTGCGCCTCGCCGCGCCGATCATCGTCGTGATGCTGGTCGTGGAGCTGGCGACCGGCCTGGTCTCGAAGGCCGCGCCCGCGCTGAACCTGATGGTCGTCGCCACGCCGGTCCGCCTCATCGTGGGCCTGCTGGCCGTCGCGGCCATCGTGCCGCAGATTCCGGGTGTCACGACGCGCTTCGTCACCCTGGCCTTCGAGGCCGGGCAGGCGCTCGCGCAAGGGTTCCGCTGAGACGCCATGGCCGACCAGCACGCGGGCGAGAAAACCGAGAAACCGTCGGCGAAGCGTCTCAAGGACGCGCGCGAGAAGGGCCAGGTGGCGCGCAGCCAGGACCTCGTGGCGGCGCTCGGGCTCCTGGCCGTGACCATGGCCCTGGCCCGCACGGGCGCCATGGGCCTGGGCCGGCTCGAGCGGCGGCTGGCCGATGGCCTCTCTCACCTCGGTGAATCGGCACGCGCCACGATTGCGTTACACGACCTCGCGAACCAGGCCGTCAGCGACCTGGTGCTGCTGGGCATGGTGGCCGGCCCGTTCCTGCTGGCCGCCGCCGTCGTGGCGCTCGCCGGCAACTTCTCGCAGACCGGCTGGGTGTTCGCGCCCGATCGGCTCACGCCAGACTGGTCGCGCCTGAGCCCGGCGCACGGCTGGTCGCGGCTCAAGCCGTCGCAGTCGGGCGTCGACCTGCTCAAGACCGCGCTGGCGGCCACCGTCGTCGCGGCCCTCGCGTGGCAGGTGGTCCGCGAGGCGCTGGGCGATGCGCCGCGGCTGGTCTGGCTGGCCACGGGTGCGGCGGCCCAGACGGGGTGGACGCACATCAACCACCTGCTGGTGCAGGCCGGCGTGGCGCTGGTGGCGATTGCAGGCGCCGACTACGGCCTGCAGCGGTGGCGCCACTACTCGTCGCTCCGGATGACGAAGCAGGAGCTGCGGGACGAGGCGAGGTCGAACGAGGGCAGCCCCGAGATCAAGGCGCGCGTCCGGCGCATCCAGCGCGAGATGACGCGCAAGCGCATGCTGAACGCGGTGAAGTCCGCCACGGTGGTCATCACCAACCCGACGCATTACGCCGTCGCACTCGAGTACCAGCGCTCCCGGATGGGAGCGCCCGTGGTCGTAGCCAAGGGCCGCGACCACCTCGCCCGGCGCATCAAAGCACTCGCCCGCGACGCGGGCGTGCCGATGGTCGAGAACGTCCCGCTCGCGCAGGCGCTCTACAAGGGCGCCGAGGTGGGCGACGAGATACCGGGGCCGCTGTTCGGCGCCGTGGCCGAAGTGCTGGCCTACCTGATCCGGATCAAACAGCTCCAGCTATAGGTGCCCATGTCCACGTCCCTCGCGTCGTCCGTGCGTCCTTCGCACCTGATGGTGCCCGCCGCGCTCATCGCGGTGGTGCTGCTCATGGTGGTGCCGCTGCCGCCCATGGTGCTCGACATCCTGCTGTCCGTGGACATCGGGCTGTCGGTGGTGCTGCTGCTGACGGTGGTCTACCTGAAACAGCCGGTCGAGTTCTCGGTGTTCCCGTCGCTGCTCCTGCTGCTGACGCTGCTGCGCCTCTCGCTGAACGTCGCCTCTACGCGCCTGATCCTGATGCACGGACACGAGGGCGTGGACGCTGCGGGGCACGTCATCATGGCCTTCGGGCAGTTCGTGGTCGGCGGCAACTTCGTCGTCGGCGTGGTGATCTTCCTCGTCCTCGTCGCCATCCAGTTCCTCGTCATCAACCACGGCGCGGTCCGCATCTCCGAGGTCACCGCGCGCTTCACGCTGGACGCGATGCCGGGCAAGCAGATGGCGATCGACGCCGACCTGAACGCGGGCCTCATCGACGACCGCGAGGCCAAGACCCGGCGCGAGAAGATCCGCCACGAAGCGGACTTCTACGGCGCGATGGA
>DAIRFN010000056.1:16252-20080 GCA_036795065.1 Vicinamibacterales bacterium | reverse complement strand
CCGCTGAGGTCGATGGCCGCCACCGCCAGCGTCTCGTCCATCGGCATCACGAAGTAGCCCGCGCGGTTGATGCCGCGCTTGTCGCCCAGCGCCTTCGCCACGGCCTCACCGAAGGCAATGCCGACGTCTTCCACCGTGTGGTGCTGGTCCACGTCGAGATCGCCCGTGGCCTTCACCTTCAGGTCGAACCCGCCGTGACGGGCCACCAGGTCGAGCATGTGGTCCAGGAAGCGGATGCCCGTGCTGTTGTCGAACGTGCCGGTGCCGTCCACGTTCAGCGCGAAGCGGATCTGCGTCTCCGCCGTGCGCCGGTCGATTACCGCGCGGCGCATGCGGCCTCCAGGGCGTCCACGGCGTGTTGCGTGTGCTCGACCACCCCCGCGGTGATGCGGATGCAGTTCGGGCACGACGGATCCGCCGTGCGGTCGCGGACGAAGACGCCTCGCGCCTGCATGCCGGTGACAATCTCCTTCGCCCGCGCGCCGCCATCCACCAGCACGAAGTTCGCGGCGCTCGTCCAGTAGCGCAGCCCGAGCCTCTGGCAGGCGGCGTAGATGAGCGCCTTCGACTGCCGCGCCTGGTCCAGGTACCACGGCCGGAACTCCGTGTCGGCGATGGCGGCCCGAAGGGCCTCGATGGCCACCACGTTCAGGTTGAAGAGCGGCATCGCGCGCCGCACGGGGTCGAGCACGGCAGGCGAGGCGACGAGCACGCCCACGCGCATGCCCGCGAGGCCGTACGCCTTCGAGAAGGTGCGGCCCACCATGACGTTCGGGTAGTCGGCCGCTTCGGCGAGGAAGTTCTCGTCCATGAAGTCGTGGTACGCCTCGTCTACGAACACCACCGCGTGCCCCGCCTCGCGTGCCACGCGGCGGATGGCTTCGAGGGGAATCGGCTGGCCCGTCGGGTTGTTCGGGTTGTTCACGTAGACGATGCGCGTGTGCGGCGTGACGGCCCGGAGCACGGCATCCACGGGGAACGAGAAGTCCGGCGTGGGCGCCACCGACACGACGCGCGCGCCCATCGCCTTCGCCCCATGGAGATACGGCTCGAAGGTGGGGAGTGCGACCACGACCTCTGCCACGCCCGACGGCGCGACATCCGGGGCGCCGAGCTCCACGAGCGCATGCGGTGCCCGCGGCAGCAGGAACGCGATCGACGCCAGCAGGATGCCCTCGTCCAGGCCGTTGGTGAGGACCAGCCGCTCGGCAGCCACGCCGAGATACGCCGCCGTCTCGATCACGGCGCGCGTGAAGTCCGGATAGAGCGCCAGCCGCTCGGCGGTGAAGCCGCGGACGGCCTCCACCACTTTCGGCGAGCAGCCGCCGGTGTTCTCGTTCTGGTGCAGTCGCAGCCCGGGCCCGAGATCGGGCGCGCCCTGAATCGTGGTCATCGCTGGGTCCTCGACGGTCTTGAGGTCTTGGGGTCCTGGGGTCTTGAGGTCCTGGGGGCCTGGGGTCTTGGGGTCTTGAGGTCTTGCGGCCTTGAGGTTCCGGACTGACGCATTGGGGGCTTTCGACTCCCGACTCCCGACCTGTCCCGAGCGCCGTCGAGGGACTCCCGACTCCCGACTCGCTCTTCAACCGACCGCGCGTGCCCTTCGAGCCCTTCCGCGCGCGCGAGCGTGGTGATGGTCCTGGCGATGCTGCGCAGCCCTCGCTCCGACGCGCGTTGCACCGACACCAGCTTCACGAAGTCCGCCGCGTTCAGCCCGCCACGGAACCGGGCCGCGCCGGCCGTCGGCAGCACGTGGTTCGATCCGATGGCGTAGTCGCCGGCCACCTGCGCCGTCCAGGGCCCGACGAAGATGGCGCCCGCGTTCACCATCCGCGCAGCCACTTCGTTGGTTTCCACGACCAGGTGTTCGGAGGCGGCCTCGTTGGCGAGGGCCACGGCGTCGTTCATCGAGCTCGCCACGATGATGCCGCCGTGCTTCCAGAGCGACGCGGCCGCGGGCCCCTCGACTGGCATCTGCAGCGCCACCTCGCGCGCGACGGCCTCGGCCACGCGCCGGCTCGTCGTGATGCACACGGCCCGCGCGTCCGGGTCGTGCTCGGCCTGCGCGATGAGGTCGGCGGCGACCCACGATGCTGGCGTCTTCGCGGCGACGATCAGCACCTCAGTGGGCCCGGCGTAGAAGTCGATGGAGCAATCTGCGGTGACCAGGGACTTCGCGGCCGATACCCAGCGGTTGCCCGGGCCCACGATCTTGTCCACGCGCGGCACCGTGCGCGTGCCGTAGGCCATGGCGGCCACCGCATGCGCGCCGCCCACGCGGAACAGGCGGTCCACGCCGGCCTCGAGCGCCGCGGCGAACACGGTGGCGTCCGGGCGCGGGCACGCGACGATCACTTCGGGGACGCCCGCGGAACGGGCCGGGATGGCGGTCATCAGCAGCGACGACGGCAGGGGGTATCGGCCTGCCGGCACGTAGCAGCCCACGCGCGCGAGCGGCACGACGCGCTGCTCGACGGTCACGCCCGGCGCGACGGTGACACGCCAGCCCTTCGGCACCTGCGCCTTCGATACGCGGCGGATGTTCCTGGCCGCGTCCCTGATGGCCCGCCGCACCGGCGCGGGCACGGTGCGCGCAGCGGCCTCCCACTCGCCCCGCGGCACCTCGATCGGCCCGGTCAGGCCGTCGAGCTCTTCCGCAAACCGGCGGAGCGCCCGGTCGCCGCCCTTGCGCACGCGCTCGACGATGGCGGCAGCGTTCGTTTCGGTGGCGCGGTCGCGGATGCGCGTAGCCGACAGCAGCCCTTTTACGGCCTTGAGATTGGTTGAAGTAACAATGCGAATCATCAGCGCCTACCGTCCGACAAGAAACCACGAAGGCACGAAGGGACACGAAGGACTCACGAAGACAAGAATTTCAGCCCCCAAGACCCAAGACCCAAGACCCAAGACCCACAACCCCCAGCGCGGACTTCGTGCCGTCCTTCGTGCCTTCGTGGTTCTTTTCTACAGCACGATCTTGTTCAACGGGTACTCCACGATGCCCTGGCCGCCGGCGGCCTTCAGCCTTGGGATCAGATCCCGCACGGTCTTCTCCTCGAGGATGGTGTTCACCGCCACCCACTCGGGGTCGCTCAGCGAGCTCACGGTGGGGCGCTGCAATGCGGGCAGCAGGCCCAGGATCTTCTCGAGATCGGCCGTGCGCACGTTCAGCATCAGGCCCACGCGGCCCTGCGCCTCGATGGCCGCCTTCAGCAACAGGGCGATGTTCTCGATCTTCGTCCGCTTCCAGTCGTCGGCCATCGCCGGCTGGTTGGCCACCAGCTGCGTGTTCGACTCGAGGATGGTATCGAGGATGCGGAGGCGGTTGGCGCGGAGCGTCGATCCGGTCTCGGTGGCTTCGACAATCGCGTCGGCCAGCACCGGCGGCTTGACCTCGGTGGCGCCCCACGAGAACTCCACGTCCACCGTGACGCCCTGCTTCTCGAAGTAGTCGCGCGTCACGCGCACGAGCTCGGTGGCGATCTTCTTGCCCTCGAAGTCCTTCGCCGTCCTGAAGGGCGAGTCCTCGGGCGCGGCCAGCACCCACCGCACCTTGCCGAAGCTCTGCTTCGCGTAGACGAGATTGGCCACGGGGGTCAGTGGTGCCTGCTCAGGGTGACCGATCTCGTGTTCCCGGATCCAGTCCAGCCCGGTGAGCCCCGCGTCGATGACGCCGTCGGCCACGTAGCGCGCCATCTCCTGCGCGCGGATGAGCATGCACTCGATTTCGGGATCGTCGATGACGGGGAAGTAGGATCGCGACGAGACGAGGAGCTGATACCCCGCGCGCTGGAACAGCTGCACGGTGGCCTGCTCGAGGGAGCCCTTGGG
>DAIRFN010000056.1:0-16152 GCA_036795065.1 Vicinamibacterales bacterium | reverse complement strand
TCCCGGTCCACCTTCACCAGCACCGTGTCATCGTCACAGTCCGTGAAGACCTGACGGACCGCCAGGCGATTGCCCGAGGTCTCGCCCTTCGTCCACAGCTTGTTGCGCGTGCGGCTGAAGAAGGTCACATAACCGGTCTCCAACGTGATCTTCCAGGCTTCATCGTTCATGAAGCCCACCATCAGCACCTCGCCGCTCGTGCGGTCCTGCACGACGGCAGGGACGAGCCCATCCAGCTTCGAAAAGTCCATAAGTCCCTCACCTGCCGACACCAATCACCCAATCACTCAATCACCCAATGACAATCGCCCAATCCCCAATCACTCAATCACCAAATGAAAAGGCCCGCCGGTTTCCCAGCGGGCCTTTGCGTGAAACAAACCTTGTGTGGTCGTCTTCGAGCTACACGCGCAGTCCGGCCGGGCCGTTCGGGGAACGGTGGTGATGATGGACCGGATGCGAGTGGTGGACGAAGGCGAACACGACTGTCCGCAAGGATAGCCCGAACCGGAGCCGGAACGCAAACTCCCGGGACTTGGGTCGTGGGACTTGGGTCTTGGGACTTGGGTCTTGGGTCTTGGGTCTGGAGATCTCGAGGTACAGGCTTCGTGGTGTTCGCGTCTCTTCGTGCCTTCGTGGTTTCTTTACGTCCTATGCCGGGGGGGCGGATTGCCGCTCCGCCATCTCGCGCGTGGTGTCCAGCACGCCCTGCACCAGGACGTGCGCGCCGGACCCCACGCCGAACGTCCAGTACCTCCGGAACCAGCGCCGCGCGTGCTCGTCGGTGGTAGCCGTCCGCATCGTCCCCGTGAGCAGCGTGCGATGCGCGTCCAGCGTGCGCACCGACAGCGAGTACACCGTCTTCGCGTAGCCCGGCTCAGCGAAGTCGCGGAACCCGTCAGCGGTGACGCGGGCGTACTCGATGACAGGACGCCAGAACTTCCCGACCAGGCCGAGCGCGATCTCGTCGTGAGAGCGTTCCCCGAGCAGCACCCAGCCCCCGTTGCCCGTGGACTGGGCCGTCGTGTCCTTCAGCGTCATCCGCGCGGGCGCGGCGGGCATGGCCTCGCCGTGCAGCAGGTGGCTGACCACTTCGGGAAGCATGCGCAGCGCGCCCA
Source organism: Vicinamibacterales bacterium (assembly GCA_036795065.1). Taxonomy (GTDB): domain Bacteria; phylum Acidobacteriota; class Vicinamibacteria; order Vicinamibacterales; family UBA2999; genus VFZN01. The sequence continues at coordinate 15,034 of DAIRFN010000056.1, read as the reverse complement.
GCGCGCCAACCAGCGGGCGCTGGCGGCCAACCTCGAGAAGGTCCACCTCCGTCAGCGCGCCCCAGGTGGCCCCGAGGTCCGCGTGGACGACGGCGGCCAGCGAGTCGGACACCTCGAAGACCGGCAGGAACTCGTCAACCAGCATGGCGCCAGTATGCCACCGCGGAAGTGCTGGAAATCACACCCGCACGTCCGTCAGAATCTGCAACGCCCCTGCCGGCCGCGACTCCAACGTCATGCGAGGCACCCATGAAGAGCGTCAAACTGAGCATCACCTGTCGTCGTCATCTGGAACGGAAATATCCGGCGGCCGCGCTCAAGGAGATCGATCGCGCCGTAGCGGCGTGGGTCAAGGCCGACAAGGATCGCGAGATCCAGACGGTGCACGTGGCCGTGGACGACGCAGCGGCGATGAAGCGGCTGGGCGTGAAGGCCGTCGCCGGCGCCGTCTCGGCCCACAAGGTGAAGCGCGCGCTCGACGCGCTGGTCGCGCGCCTCACGCCCGACTACATCGTGCTCTTCGGCGCGGCCGACGTCCTGCCCATGTTCGTGGTGCCGAATCCCTCGGCGTCCGACTCGGGCGACGACGACGAGGAGGTGCCGACCGACAACCCGTACGCCTGCTCGAAGCAGTTCGTCTCGGGCAGGCGCTCGAGCTACCTCGTGCCCGATCGCGTCGTGGGCCGCATTCCCGATTTGCCCGGCTCGTCAGACCCCTCGTGGCTCGTTGACTACCTGAAGCACGCCGCGGAGGCCCGCATGCGCCCCGTGGCGGACTATCGGCGCGACCTGATGATCTGCACCGCGACGTGGAAGAAGGCGGGCGAGGAGTGCGCCATCACGCTCGGTCGTGATGCCTCGGACGTGCTCATCTGCCCGCCCGCCAAGGACGGCGACCCCGCCGTCGTGAGCCGGCGCGGCGCGCGCCTCCACATGATCAAGTGCCACGGCGTGGACGAGGATTCCCGCTTCTACGGGGAAGGCGGCGGCAGGTTTCCCGACGCGCTCAGCAGCCCCACCTTGCTGGGCCGTACGGTGCCCGGCACGGTGGCCGGCGCGATGTGCTGCTACGGCGCCGATCTCTTCGACCCGGCGTCGCCTACGGCGCAGCATCCGCCCGAGGTCCCCATCTCCAGCGTTTACCTGAAGCAGGGCGCCCACGGGTTCCTCGGCGCGTCCACCATCGCGTGGGTCGGGCCGATGCGGATGATGTGCGCCGACTGGATCGTCACGGGATTCCTCAAGGCTGCCACATCCGGCGCCTCGCTGGGACGCGCGGCGCTGGAGGCTAAGCAGGACTACCTGCGCTGGCTGCAGCAGCAAGGCCAGGAGCCCGATGCGGCCGACGAGAAGACGCTCATCCAGTTCCTCCTGCTGGGCGATCCGTCCATTCACCCGGTGCCGGCGTCCACCTCGGCGACGGGCCGCGCCCGGCGCGCCGGCCGCGAGCCTGCCGCCGCCGGCCTGTCGGGGGCTGCCGCGGTCCCCGCGGCCCTGCAGCGCCAGCGTCGTCGCGCCGCGCGGCACGAGATTGGCGGGATGCTGCGGGAGAACCTCCCTGAACGCCACGCGGCACCGGCGAAGGCGGCACCTCGTTCGGTGGCGGCGGAGGCGATGCGGGCCGCGGCCGCGGTGTCGACCGCGAGGATGCGGTGGACGCGCGAACGCACCGACCGGGTGGTCACCACGTCGGTGGCGCCGGAGCTCGAGGCCCGCGCCGCGGCATCGATTCCCGGGCAGCCGGGGTTGAGGGCCACGCGATCGGTCGCCGCGCGGCAGACCTACCAGTACTATTGGGTATCGCGGCAGAAGACCGACAGAGTGACGCGCATCAGCATGGTCACCGTCCAGGCCGACAGCCGCGGCCGCGTGCTGGGGAGCCGCGTGGTCGTCTCCAGTTGAGCGCGGCGGGAAGGCCGACGGTGAGCACGAAACAGCCGAGACGGACGAAAGCCGCCAAAGACACGAGAGAGCCGGTCGTCGTGTGCGGTGACGTGGTCCACTCGGAGGTGCGCCTGGGCACCGCGAGCGAGCACGTCGCGGTCGTGCTGCGGACGGACGAGGGCGAAGAGCTCATCCTGCAACGCGTCGGCGCCAACCCGTTCAAGGATCCCGAGGGCGAGAAGCTCGTGGGCCATCGCGTGACCGTCGAGGGTTACCGGCTGGGGAAGGTGTTCCGGTACGTCGCGGTCTCGCCCGCGAATCGCTAGCGCAGCCCTACGAGGCCGCCTTCCTGGACCCGGTGGCGGCCAGCACCCGACGCGCCGCATCCTCGGCGTCGAAACCGGGGATCACGAAGTGCAGTTGGCGAGGCACACCCTGCTGCACCTCGACCGGTTGCTCGTCGCGCCCGAGGTCGGGGTGGACGAGCTCCAGCACATAGCGGCCCGGCGGCAGCGTGACGACGAACGGCGTGGTGAACTCGGACACGCTCGCCGGCAGCCCCGTGGCCTCCTCGAGCACGCGCACGGTGGCCCAGGGCGACACGTCGATGGTCAGACTGGCGAGCTGACCCATCGCAGGAACAGGCACGGCATTGCTCAAGGCCAGGTTGCCCGCCGGCAACGATGCACGGGCCTGGTAGTTGTGCCCCGAGTCGGCATAGGCGAGTGCCTGGTCGACGAAGCCGCCGACGGGAACCGTGGTCTCCGCGCCAAAGGGTTCCCCGTCGCGAAACAGGCGGACCTGGGCCGGCGCGCCGCCCGGATCGATGCCGAACCGCAGCCGCCCCGCCGTTTCGCCCAGTCCGTCGCCGGCCTCGAAGCTCAGTTCGTAGGCCTTGTCGCGATGCTCGATGGCGCGACCTTCGAATGCGCCGACGCGCTCGAGCGCGCCGACCACGGCCAGCGCCGCCACGCCGGCCAGCACGTAGTCCATCGGAAGCGGGCTCAGCCACCTCCACGACTGGCGCGCCATGGACGCTCCCTTCGGCAGCCGCGCCGGCGGCGCCGACGCGCTCCGTTCTCCGCCCGCGATCGCGCGTGACGGGCCGAGAGGCGCCAGGACCTCCGCCACCGTCTCTGCGGCCTCATCCCACAGCGGCCCCTCGGCAAGCGCACGCAACTCGGCTTCGGCGTTCGTGTTGGTCGTCCCATCGATGCGGGCGAGCGCCACCTCCTGGCGGGCCATGGCCAGTCTCCACCGATGGTCCGCGAGCGAACCGACGGGAGGCCGCTGGTTGCGCATGAGGCTCAGCGCGTACTGCCGAACGGAACGCTCGCGCGCGGGATTGTCGCGCCGTTCGTCGGCGACCAGCCGCCGTGCCTCGACGGGATCCAGCCGGATCTCGTCCGGCGATTTGTGAACCGCGTCGGGCAGCACATGCAGGATGGTGTCTTCCGGGACGTCGGGAACGAATCGCTGGCGGAGCGCCTCCACGAGCTCGACGCTGGGCGAACCGCAGATCGCGATGAGGCGCTTGAGGCGCTCGGTGTCGTCGCCGAGCACGGCCTGGCCCGGTAGCGGAAGGGCGGCACGCCGACGGTCACGGACCTCGGGATCGACCGCCAGGTCCGCGGCCGCTTCGAGCAGACCGGGTCCGGTCATGGGCCAGACGTTGATGGGCAGCCTCGACAACTCCCGCCGCCACGTGGCGGGGTCGGTCACGGGATTCAGCCAGCTCCGGCGCGACCATCGTCGAAGCGCTCCGGCCCACGCGCGGTCCCGCTCGTCCACGACGCGCGCCAGGCCGACGCCGGTGCTCAGCACCAGCACTCCGCTTTCGCGGCGGCGCCCGAGGGCCTCGAGCGCGATGCGCTCGCCGTGGCGCTCGGCCGACACCATCGCGGGCGTCTCTTCGAAGAACCAACGCTCGACGGCAATGCCCTGTCGCGTCAGCGACGTGATCAGGCCGGACACCTTGTCGCGCCAGAACTGCATCTCGGGGCCGGTGTCCTCGAGCAGCAGCAACGCGCCGGTGGCGGTGGACTCCTGGAAGACAAATCGCGGGACCAGGCCTCCGCGGACGGTCGCCTGGATCGTGGGCCCGATGCTGAGGCGCTGGCTGAGCAGCCCGGTCTTGAACGCCCGCCCGAGAACGGTGGCCGCATCCTCGACGTCGCGCCGGTCCAGCCAGCGGAGAGTGCCGGCCGGGCGCATGGTGAAGTGGCTGGGCCCTGGCAGTCCGGCGCGGATCTGCCGCCACGTGCGTTCGACCCAGCGATGGTGCGCGCGACTTACCCTGGGCACCTGGACGGCCAGCAGCGCGGCCAGCCCTGCCAGCAACCCGCTGGCCACGGCCAGCCACCAGTTCGATTGGACCGGTGGCGCGGGCAGCGGCGCTGGTTCGGGCAGCGCCTGGGCCTCGGACGGACGCGCGTCGAACGGCGTCGGCAGCCGGGCCGACGGCACGAGGATGGACGGCGGAGACGGCGGCAGGATGGGCGGTGGTGTCGCCATGAGCCAGGCCACCCAGATCCCGACGCTCGCCACCAGTAGCGCCAGCGCGCCGGCCGTCCAGTGGGCGCGCGGGTCGCGAAGCCACCGCCACCGGGTCAACCGTCCGGGCGGCGGCGGAGTCGGCGCCTCGCCTGGCGGGTTGAACAGATCGTCGAAGGTTCGCTTGACGAGCGCGACTTCGTCTGGCGAGGTGGAGAGCAGCGCGGCCGACGCGTCGCGCAGCAGCCGGATGTCGGTATCGTCGAATCGTTCGAGCAGCCGGGCGAACGCCAGGTAATCGTCCACGCCGATGCGCATGCCCTTGCTGCGCAGGGCATCGAGCAGCGTGTCGAAGGGCAGCTGCCGCGCCATCAGCCGGCCGTGCGCTCGAGGAGCCGCAGGTCGTGCTCGGTCTTGATCAGCGCACCCTTGTGCGGCAGCGTGCCAAGGCCCGCGGCTTCGATGCGGCTGACGTCCACACCGGCGCGGTGCAGCACCTTCACCCACATGATGAGCTCGGCCGTCGCGGGCTTCTTCTCGAGGCCCGGCGTCTCTCGCAGCTCCATGAACCGGCGAAGGGCCGCGGCCACCAGCCGATCCGGGATGTCATCGGACGCCAGGCGCTGCCGCAGGATGGCGGTGAGCCGCTCGGGCCCGGGAAGCGCTCGAGGTCCTCGTCGTCGAAGTCGCCGCGCACGCAGCTCGACCGCGGGTGTGGGAGGCCCGAGAAAACCCACTGTGTCGAAGCGCCTGAACACCGAATCGATACTGAAACGATAGACGGACAGTCCCGCGCCGATTGCCACGTTCGGCCGCGGTGTCCAGCCCACCGTGGTGCCGTAGCTGGTAATGCTCACCTCGCGGATGCCCTCCTGCGGGAAATCCCGCTGTGAGGTGAGGTCCCCCGGCAGTTGCTGGAACACGCCGGTCGAGAAGAAGTCCCGGTCCACCCGGACCAGCTCGTGGCGGAAGCCCGCCACCACCCAGCGATTCGAACGGAACGGGAAAACGGCCGACAGGAAGCCGGGTCCCACGTGGGTCCCGCGGCTGATGCCATTGCCGGGTCGTCTCCTCGCCGCCGAGCATCCGAACCAGCTTCGGCGAGATGTAGCGGCGGTCCTCGCCGAACTGATCGAGTGACCCGGCCCGGGCAAACTGCGCGCGCGCCTCGCTCAGCACCGAGTCCCCGGCGCGCCCCGTGATCACGAGAGCCGCGTTGCTGCAGGCCAGGTAGAGCAGGGCGCGCGGGCTCGCCTGTCCGGACTGCACGAGCGGCGGTGGGCCAGTCCTTCTGCCGGACCGCGCGCACACCATCGTCATACGCCTGGTACCACAGGCGACCGTCGCGCTGTTGGGCAGCGGTGGGTAGAGCTCAGCAGCGCCAAGGACACAAGGGCCCGTACGAGCACCCTAGCCATGGCGCCCCTACATTAGCCATGTCAGCTCGCCGTGGCAAGGCCGGCGATCCTGCTAACATGCGCCGGCGCGGAGTCGACCTGGCTCCGTGGAAGGTCCATACGCTGACTGCCAGCTCAACCGGAAGTGAGCCGACCTATGCCGCGTAACATCTTCATCAGCCTCACGCACGGTGACACCCTCATTGCCGAGGCGCTCCGAGAAGCGATCCGGGCGCTCTTCGGCGACTTCCTGCAGGTGCATTTCTCGACCAGCAAGGAGATGGATGGCGGCATCAGGTCCGGGGAGGACTGGCTGCAGTGGATCGTCGATCGGGTGGTGGACTGCGACTTCGCCCTCATCCTGATCACGCCGGCGTCGGTCCACAAGCCGTGGATCCTCTGGGAAGCCGGTGCGGTGGCCGGGGCGGCACTGGCCAGTCGGCAGGACCAGTCGCTCCGCAAGGTCCGGCCGCTCGTCTACAGCCTCCCGCTCGAGATGGTGCCATCGCCGATTCGGGACGCGAAGGTCCAGTTCCGGCGCGGCGATTCGGGGCCCGAGGTCAAGTCGCTGCTGCGCGAGGTCCTTGACGAGTACCGGCGCGGCGACCTCAGCGCCGATCGCGTCACCGAGTTCGGCGAGAAGGTGAACGATGTCATCGCGGCGTACTTGTCGAAGGTGCAGACATCGTTGCTCGATGCGCCGGCCGTGCCGACGCCCACACTGCTGGACGAATGGCGCCAGCGCCTCGAGGACATCCTCGCGCAGAACCGGGCGTCCGAGGTGCGGCACCTGCACGACTGGATGGAGATTGCGTTCGGCCGCGAGAGCACGCCCCGCCCGCGTCCGCTCGACCTGCGCATTCACACGCGGCTCGGCAGCCTCTACATGAAGGCGCGCGACTACGGCCGGGCCATCGAGCAGCTGGAGCTGGCACGCGAGCTGGCGCCCCGCGACATCTTCGTGCTGCGGTCGCTCGGCCAGGCCTACCTCGAGCAGGGCAACAGGCAGGCCGTGCAGGGGCTCCTGGACCGCATCGGCGCGCTCGATGCCGATGCCTTCAAGCACAACACCGAGTGCGCGGCCCTCGCCGGCCGCTATCACCGGAGCGGTGGGGACTTCCAGAAGGCGGCCGACGTCTACCGTGCCGCCCTCACGTCGAATCCCGACTCGTACTACCTGGCCAACCTGGTGGCCGAGGCCAGCCTCGACGCGGGCAATCGTGACGGCGCGGCCGCGGCCTATCGCCAGGCGGTCGAGATCCTCGGTCGTCTCGAGGAAGCCAACGTCTGGACCCACGCCACTGCCGCCAACGCTCACTTCTTCCTCGGCAACCAGGAAGGCCTCGCGCGCGCGATTGCGGCGATCCGGGCGGCCGGGCCGGGCGCCGACCACACGGCGGCCGTGGCGCGCGGGCTGCAGACCGTGGCGAAGCACGTCGACGGTGGCGACGCGAAGCTTCAGCAGGCGCTCACGGCCCTGAAGGCCTGACTCGCGCTCCCCCGGCTCAGGGAGCGCCTCGCCCCGGCCATTCGTGTCCTCCGTGCGCCTGTAACGTTGTCAGGCTGCGTTGACACTATGGTGGCGGAGGAGCAGAATGCGTTTCCCCCCGAACTGCTCGGACGGCCGTCGCTGGTGCGCGGCCCCCGAGCCGCCGCATTGATGCCATGGCCAAGACACCCAAATCCCGGCGGCCCTCGCGGTCGCGACCCCGCCCGACCCCTCCTCGTCGGCGCAAGGCTAAACCCAATCCCGTGCAGGGCCCTCCGCCACCACCGGGGGAGGACAAGGCGGACAGCACCACGCTGACCGACCGCTTCTCGAAGATGTTCGCCCCGCCGGAGCTCTACGACCCGAAGAAGCGGGCAGACTGGCGGCTCGTGAGCGAGTACGACCAGCGTGGCCCCTACGTCATCGAGCTGAACCTGCAGCACATGGGAGGCCTGGAAGGCGCGTCGGCGGCGTTGCGCGCGCTCCACGACGAGGTGTTGACGAACACGCCCGCGCCCGTGCCGCTGGCCAGGACCTATTTCACCTGGCGCCTGAGCGTGGAGGAGTGGCGGCAGTTGCTCGTCGAAGACGACCGGCGTGCCACCGAGCTTGCCGCCGAGGCCATGCGCAAGGCCGCGAAGACGAAGGGCGCGGGCCGCTACGACCCCATGATGTTCCGCGCCATCTACAAGCTGTGGCCCGACTTCCCGGTGAAGAGCCACATCTACCGGTCGATGCCGACCATCAAGGCCGATGCCGCGCTCAAGTCGTACGAAGCGGGAGGCCGGGGCATCGTCTGGGCGGTGGTGGACTCGGGCATCGATGCCGCGCACCCGCATTTCGGCCCGGCCGACGGCGGCACCCTGGGGGATCCCGAGGTCCGGTACCTGCATCGCTACCTCGTGTCCGACCCCGAGGCGCACGACCACCAGACGCCGCTCAGCGATCCGTTCGCGGCCCCGAACGCCGACGAGCGCCGGAAGCTCATCGAGCGTCATCGCGAGCTCGCCCTGAAGGACGACTTCGGGCACGGCACGCACGTCGCCGGCATCATCGCGGGCTCGGCGCCGCTCAAGGAGGGCCGGGTGTGCTCGCTCGAGCGCATGCTGCGCATCGACCAGGCCGACACCGACCAGGCCGAGGTGGACCGCAGCCGCTACGAGGCGGTTCCCCGCACCGATGCCATCCGCTTCCGCGGCGTGGCGCCCAACTGCAAGCTGATCAGCCTGCGCGTGCTGGACCACAGCGGCGATGGCCGGTCGAGCGATGTGATCCGCGCGCTCGCCTACGTCCGCGAGCAGCTCAACGACAACCCGAAGCTGCTGCGCGTTCATGGCGTGAACCTGAGCGTCGGCTACGAGTTCGACGCTGAGATGTTCGCGTGCGGGCAGAGCCCGCTCTGCGCCGAGGTGAATCGCCTCGTGCAGTCGGGGGTGGTGGTCGTGGCCGCGGCGGGCAACACCGGCTATGGCACCGTGGGCGCGATGGTGCGGGCGACGAAGGTGGGCCTGTCGAACACCATCAACGATCCCGGCAACGCGGACGAGGCCATCACGGTCGGCGCCACCCACCGCGATGCGCCCCACACCTACGGCGTCTCCTATTTCTCATCGAAGGGCCCCACGGGCGATGGCCGCATCAAGCCCGATCTGGTGGCGCCGGGCGAGCGCATCTCGTCGTGCGGCGCGGGCCAGCGGCTCGCCCAGGCGATTGCCTCCAGCGGCAGCCGGAAGCGCAAGGGCGTCGCCTACTACATGGAAGACAGCGGCACGTCGATGGCGGCGCCCCACGTGTCCGGCGCCATCGCGGCCTTCCTGTCGATTCGGCGCGAGTTCATCGGCAAGCCACGCGACGTGAAGCGCGTCTTCACCACCACCGCCACGCCCCTCGGGCGCGAGCGGTATTTCGAGGGCCACGGGCTCGTGGACCTCATCCGGGCCATCCAGTCGGTGTGACAAGGAGCGTTCCATGGCACTCGCGCGTTACGATGTCGAGTTCACGAAGGGCGGCGACGTCTACAAGCAATCACAGGTGGACGCGCTCGTCGCGGTCCTGCCAGGCATTACCGATCTCATCGTCCTGGCGCACGGCTGGAACAACGACATGGCCGACGCCCGCAAGCTGTACACCGAGCTGGTCGGCAACATCGAACAGCTCCTCGACTCGCGCTCGTCTGGCGCGGCGTCGGCCTCGCTGAAGGCCCTCGACGGCCGCACCTACGCCATCTGCCAGGTGTTCTGGCCGAGCAAGAAGTTCACGGACGAGGAGTTGATTCCAGGCGGCGGGGCCGTCAGCGCCACGAAGGCCAGCGACAAGGCGCTCATCAAGGCGCTCGAGAACCTCAAGCGGGATCCCGTGCGCCTCGGCGGCAAGGAAGCGCCTGCCGCGCGCATCAAGGCCATCGACCGCGCCATCAAGGCGGTGCCGAAGCTCTCCACCTCGGCGGCCGCGCGCAAGACCTTCGTCGATGCGCTGCGCTCGACCATGCCGAAGGGGAAGGGCGCGAAGGAAATCGACGATGGATCGGCCGCGTTCCTGAAGGCCGATCCGGAGAAGCTGTTCAAGGCGATGTCCGGCGCGGTGATCGCGCCCGGGCCGAAGACCAGCCGGGGCGGCGCGGCCACGATCGGCCTCGGCGCCGGCACGGCCGGCGCAGGCGGCGCGGCGGGGCTGGGCGATCTCGTGGACGGCATCACGGCAGGCGCCCGGCGCATCGCCAACTTCGTCACCTATTACCAGATGAAGGAGCGGGCCGGTGATGTGGGCACGAAGGGTGTGGCGCCCTTCCTCAAGCAGTGCCGGAAAGCGAACCCGGCGGTGCGGATGCACCTGGTCGGGCACAGCTTCGGCGGCCGCCTCGTGACGGCGGCGGCGGCGGGACTGGCGAAGAACACGGCCGGGGTCACCGTCTCGCTGCTGCAGGCGGCGTTCTCGCACAACGCGCTGTCCGCGGACTTCGGGAAGGGGAAGGCCGGCTTCTATCGAGGCGTGCTGGGCGACGCGCGCGTATCGGGGCCCATCATCATCACGCACACGAAGAACGATCGGGCCGTGGGGGTCGCATACCCCCTCGCGTCGCGCATTGCCAATCAGGTGGCAGCCGCGCTGGGAGATGAGAACGATCCGTACGGGGGGATGGGCCGGAACGGCGCGCAGCGCACGACCGAGGCCGCCGGACACAACGCGGCACTCGGGCAGAAGGGCACGGCCTACGCATTTGCGCCCGGGACCGTGAACAACCTGCTGGCCGACGCCACGATCAAGGACCATGGCGACGTCAGGAGTGAGGCGGTGGCGTACGCCATCCTGTGCTGCAGCGGGGGAATATAGGCTCCGAGTACTGCTTACCGTCGTGACGATGCCGCCAGGTCGGATGGAGGAGGTCGCCGGCCCAGGATTCGCCGAAGGACGCCGTTGAACACGCGCCGCCGTCGCGTCTCTGCCGGCAAGTACCGAACGATGGCGCCTCTGGAAGCCGTCACCAGCCTCCATGCGCTGCTGGCCTGGATCTCGTGCAGCGTCCGCGTCATGGCGAGGCGCTCCGCCTCGAGGCGCGCGATCGACTGCCGTGCCTCCGCCGTCGTGGCTGACAGTTCGTTGCAGGTGGCGGCAAGCGCCCGGGCCTTCTCGTCGAGCGTGCGCAGCTGCAGGACGAGTTCGTCACGCTCGGCCGACCGGCCGAGGACCTCGGACTCGAGTCTGGCAATGGTGTCGAGAGCCGCGTCGCGGCTCGCGGTGACGGTCCGGACCTGCTCCTCGAGGCCCCGCACGTCTGCGGCGAGACGGGTGCGCTCAGCGGTGGCGTCGTGACGTTCGGATTCGAGCCTCGAGATGGTGTCACGGGCCCGGTCCTGGCTGGCGACGAGCGTCCGGTTCCGTTCGTCGAGCGCCTGCCCCTCGCGTGAGAGGCGCTCGCGCTCCCCGGACAGTGCCGCGGCGTCGTCCCACGCCTCGAGCGCGCGGGCCGCGAACAGCTCGAGCGTCTCGTCGACGGGATTGCAGGCGCTTCTCAGCGCCAGGAAGAGGCCGGTGGTACCAGCCGACAGCCGGCGGTCGGCGGCGAACAACGCCGCCGCCCCGTCATGGTGGCGCAGATCCCCTTCGAGGAAGTCGCTCACGGCCCGCTGCACGGCGGGATCCTCCGCGCGATCCGGACAGCCGATGAACGCGGCGAGCCGTCGCAGTTCGGCGCGCCAGTCATCGAGGATGTCGTCGTAGCAGACGACCATCCTCGGTTGGTCGCGCGTGTGCACCAGGCTGGCATGGACGTGGGTCAGCCAGAGCCGCTCGGCTGCTCCTGTCTCCATGCCGTCGCGGTCGGCCAGCGAGCCGACGACGGCATTCGGGCCGCGGAGGCAGATTACGTAGCGCATGGGCCCGACGACCGCCTGCCAGAAGGGCAGCGTAATCGACGAGCGGGGATCCTTGAAGCCCCAGAGTGGTGTTGACCCGAACTCGTCGGTCAGGCTATCGCGAGCACGGGCCCTGAGATCCTCGAGGACGGGATCCTCGGCCCATGCGGGCGGGAACACGGGCGGGGCATCCCAGCATCCGCCGAACCGGCCCAGGATCTCCTCGTTGATCATCACCAGCGGCTGATGTTCCCAGAAGCCCTTCGGGTTGTCGTTGGCCGCCTTCATCATCGAATCGTCGGTGCCCAGGTGCACACCCAGGAGGTTCAGCAGGCGCGACACCACCGAGGTGCCGCTCCTGTGCATGCCGACCGTGCAGATGATGGTGGCCGTCGCCACTTCCTGCGCCATCAACGCTCCTTCGCGTTCGTCGCCCGTCATGGTCCTGCACGAGATGCTACACGAGTGCAACGACCTGCTGAAGCAGACTCCCCGGAATCTCTGGTCCCCGGATCTATGGCCTTTCAATAGCGAGGGCTTTCAACTTATTCTCTAGCCGCCGGGAGACGTCGAGCGGCTTCCCGCGCTTGCACGATCGAAGGGTCCTGGAGGAGAAGCATGAAGCGCCTGATGTTCGCCGTGTGTTTCGCGCTGGTTGGAGCGCAACTGTTCGCGCAGTCTCCTCCGCGCCTGGTGCCCGCGGCCGGGGTGGTCCGCGATGCGGCGGGCGCCCCTCGTAACGGACCGGCGGTCGTCACCTTCGCCATCTACGCGACCCAGGAAGGCGGCGAGCCGCTCTGGACGGAGACGCAGTCGTTGACGCTGGACCCATCGGGGCAGTACTCGACGCTGCTGGGCGCCACGCAGCCCGAAGGGCTTCCGGCGGACCTGTTCAGCCAGGCCGAGGCGCGCTGGCTCGCCGTGGCGGTTGACGGCGGGCCGGAGGCACCGCGGAGCTTCTGGGCCAGCGTGCCGTACGCGCTGAAGGCGGCCGACGCCGAGACGGTGGGCGGCTTGCCGCTCGAGGCGTTCGTGGTGAACGGCGCGTACCGGAAGTCTTCCGACACGCCGCCCGCACCTGTGGCGGATGGCGATGGCATGCCCGCCGGGGCGGCGGCCGTTGCCGACGATCCACGCAATGAACTGGTGGTGGTGGACGATCTCATCGTGCAGGCAAGCACCTGCACGGGTTTCGATTGCGTCAACGGCGAGAGCTTCGGCTCCGACACGCTTCGCCTCAAAGAGAACAACCTGCGGATCCACTTCGACGACACCTCGGCGGGGACCTTTCCGGCGAATGACTGGCGGATCGTGGCCAACGACTCGGCGAGTGGCGGCGCCAACTACCTGGCCATCGAGGACTCGACCGCGGCGCGGACGCCGTTCAAGATTGAAGCCGGGGCCCGCACGAACGCCCTGTATGTGGACAGCATCGGCCGGATCGGCATTGGCACGAGTACTCCGGTCCTCGACACCCACACCGTCACCGGCAACACGCCCGCCATGCGGCTCGAGCAGAACAACTCCAGCGGGTTCTCGCCGCAGACGTGGGATATCGCCGGGAACGAGGCCAATTTCTTCATCCGCGACGTGACCGGCGGCTCGCGATTGCCGTTCCGCATCTTCCCGGGTGCGCCGAGCAACTCGCTCAGTGTGGCGGCCAGTGGCAACGTGGGCTTGGGCACGACGGCTCCGACAGGAGCCGTCGAAGTCCAGAGGACCGGCACGGATGTCACGCTGCTCCTGTCGAACACCAGCGGGCAGCGATGGGAGATGAAGAATAACCAGGCGACGGGCCGGCTCACGTTCGGCCCGGTGGGTGGGAACGTCCCCTTCAAGTTCAGCCCGACGGCAGCCGAAAATCTTCTCCGGGTCGGGGTTCTCAACTCCAATACGGTGGACATCAACGGCAACCTGGTCGTGACAGGCGGTTGTACGGGTTGCCTCGCGCCCGACTACGTCTTCGAGCCGGACTACAGCCTGCGGCCGCTGGCCGAGCTCGAGGCCTACGTGACGGACAACAAGCACCTGCCCGGCGTCCCGAGCGCCGCCGAGATCGCTGCCAGCGGCATCAACATGCGTGAGATGAATTACGCCCTTCTCGAGAAGATCGAGGAGCTGGTGCTGTACACCTTGCAGCAGCAAAAGGCCATCGACGACCTGCAGCAGAGACTACGGAAGCTGGAGTCGGAGCAGCAGGAGAAGTAGAGAGGTCGAAGCCGATGTCCGATCCCCTCGGGTCGCTCGCTCGGCTCGAGCGTCCCGAGGGGGTCAGACGTATCCGAGCTCCCGGCGGAGCGGCCCGAGGATCTCCCCCACCGCCGCCTCCACCGCGGCCGTATAGCGATGCTCCGGCGCCGGGCAAGCCGCGCGCCCGGGGTCCACCTCGCGTTCGAGCCGGTGGCCGCCCGCAGGCATCGTTCCCAGCCACGCCGCCGCCCGATCCACCATCGCTCCAGGCCTCTGCAGGAGATCCTCGAAGCGCATCTCCAGGTAGCGGCTGCCCAGCTGCGCGCGCGCAAAGGTCCTGACGGTCTCGACCTGGTGGATCGTCGTGCAGGCCATGCGAAGCGCCGGCGAGTCGGTCAGGCTCTTGTCGAGGTCGCGGCCGCAGTAGCGGTACGCAGCGCGGATGGCGGCACGTCCGATGACGTTGTCGAAGCGCGCCGTCATGTGCGTGCGCCGGAGACAGGTCGTCAGCGGGTCCCGGATGAGGTGCAGCCATCGCGCCTCACCAAAGGCTTCGACGATCTCCGGGACCAGGAGGATGCTCTCCGGCAGCTTGAACCCCCAGCGAGCCTCGCTCGGGCCGGCCCGCTCGAGCATGTGAGCCGCCGCCAGGCGGATCCTGGGCACGATGCGCTGCCGCTGCCAGGTCGGCCGCTCGTGCAACGTGTTCAGCACGCCCATGTAGAGGGCCTGGACCATCTCCATGGTGTCGCCCGACGGGTTGGTGTCGGTGCCCACGAAGACGCCGGCGTCCTGGGCCAGCCACGACAGGAGCCGCGACCCCGAACCGCCCCGGGCGAGGAGCACGATCGGCTGCGGCATCCTCGACACCGTGTCGGGCCGAAAGCTGCGCCACTCCGGGTCTGTGTCGCCCGCGGGCCTCCACTCCGGCCACTTCCAGTGGAGGTATTCATCGCAGCAGGCCATGTCGGCCAGGAATGGCGGGAACTGCCGGGCCTGAATTTTCGGGGAATCCTGCTTCCGAACGATGGCAGTTCCCGTCTCGTCGGCGAACTTGTGAATCGTGGGAGCATTCACCACGTAGGTGTGCATCCCGCGTCGCCGGAGTGTCGCAGGCAGGTCCAGGCCGATGTAGTGAATACCCGGCAGATCGCCATCGAGACGGATGCCGCTCGATCGCCGCAGGATCATCAACTGCTCGTCGATACGGGCGACCGCCTTGAAGCTCG
>DAIRFN010000319.1:0-6166 GCA_036795065.1 Vicinamibacterales bacterium | reverse complement strand
TTCAGCAGCGGGTGGTTGCGCGGTCCGTCGCCGAGCGGGATCTGCCACGCGATTGAGCCGGTGTTCAGATTGTAGGCGG
Source organism: Vicinamibacterales bacterium (assembly GCA_036795065.1). GTDB lineage: Bacteria > Acidobacteriota > Vicinamibacteria > Vicinamibacterales > UBA2999 > VFZN01. Next base: position 6,087 of record DAIRFN010000319.1, on the reverse strand, counting down.
TGACCCTGCTGTAGGGGGGCTTCGACAGGGGAATCCCATCGAGCTGCGCCAGTTGCGCCGTGCCGAGGCGGCGATAGCGCAGGTTGCTGCGTGCCGGATCGGGCGGCTCGACCTTCACGAGAAACGGACTCGTCACCGACGGCACGTACAGCATGCCGGTCGCCGGATCGAACGAGGCGCCGCTCCAGTTGGCGCCGCCGCCGTTGCCGGGCAACTGAATCCTCCCACGCTCGGACGGCGGCGTGAAAAGCGGGCCGCGGTCGAACTTCGACACGATCTCGATGGCCTGCTTCCGCATCTCGGGCGTGAAGTCGATGAGGTTCTCGTCTCCCATCCCCTGGCGTTCGAAGGCTGGCGGCTTGCTGGGGAAGGGCTGCGTCGCAGACGTGCGCTCGCCGGGAACGGTTGACTGCGGCACGGCTCGCTCCTCGATCGGCCACACGGGCCGGCCGTTCTGCCGATCGAACACGTAGGCGAAGCCCTGCTTGCTCACCTGGGCGATGGCCTTGATGGCCCGCCCGTCCACGCGGATGTCCAGCAGCGTGGGCGCGGCGGGCAGGTCGTAGTCCCACACGCCGTGGTGGACCATCTGGAAGTGCCACGCGCGCCGTCCGGTGCGCGCGTCCAGGGCCACCAGGCTCTCGGCGAAGAGGTTCGCGCCGGGGCGGTGGCCGCCGTAGAAGTCGTTGGTCGGCGTGCCGAACGGCAGGTAGACCAGCCCGAGGTCCTCGTCCGCCGACATGTTGGTCCACACGTTGGTGCTGCCCGTGTAGGTGGCGGCGTCGCCGTCCCACGTGTCGCTGCCGAACTCGCCGTCCCGTGGAATCGACCTCATCGTCCACAGCCTGCGGCCCGTCCGCACGTCGAAGCCCGAGACGTCGCCGCGTGGCCACTCCTTCTGCGTCGGCCCGTCGTGGATGCTCGAGCCCACCACCACCACCCCCCGGCAGACGATGGGCGCCGCGGACACCGCGTAGTTGGCGGCCCGCGTGGCGTGCGCCACGCCATTCATCAGGTCCACGCGGCCGTTCTCGCCGAACTCGGGATCGAGCCGGCCAGTAGACGCATCGATGGACAGGAGATAGGCATCGCCGGTCCCGAGCAGCAGGCGCTGGCGCTTGCCGTCGCTCCAGTGGGCGATGCCGCGGTGCACGAATCCCAGGTTGCCGGGGCGGCCGGTCTTCCAGCTTTCGGGATCGAACACCCACTTCGTCTGGCCGCTGGCGGGATCGATGGCCGCCACCTGGCCCAGCGACGTGACCGTGTAGAGCACGCCCTTCACCATCAATGGGGTGTCGTGGTACATCCCGGGCCGCGCCATCGGGTTGGCCGCGACGACTGCGTTGTCTGGAGAGGTCCAGCGCCAGGCCACCGCCAGGCGGCTCACGCTGTCAGGGGTGATCTGATCGAGGGGCGAGTACTTCTGGCTGCCGGCGTTTCCGCCGTAGTGGGTCCACTCCGTGGCGGGTGCGGCCGCGGCCTGAGGTCGCTCGGTACCTGTCCGGGGCCGCTCCGCGCCCACGCCCGGCAGCGTGAGGACCACCAGGGTTGTTGCCAGAGCCGTACCAACGCGCCTGCCGCCAGTGGTGCGGACCGCCGAAGCCATCGTCATCGCGCCTGCCTCCCGCGCGGACGACTCTACATGCGGCGCGGGCGGCGCGCAACGATCAGGAGATGTAGCCCAGCCCCTTCAGCTTCTTCTTGATCTCTTCCTCCGAGTCGGAGCCCTCGAACTTCGCGAGCTCCTTCTCGAGGACGTGCGCCACGAACTCGTCCACCGACGAGTAGCCGGCGAGGTCGGCATAGCGCTTGGCCTTGGCCAACAGCGCCTTGTCCAGCTTGATGCGGGGTCCGAACATGTCAGTGCTCCTCGAAGCCGTGCGGGAAGCCGTCCACGCCGAACTCCGCGAGAATGGAGGCCGCCAGGTCCTGGATGGACGGCGCCGGCCGCTTGAGCGCGCGGTTGGACAGCAGGATGCCTGGCACGGTCTCGTGATCCATGCAGTGGTCGCCGCTCCACTCGCTGGTGTTGTCGGCGAACACCTCCCGCGGCAGCCCGCCCAGAGCCGATTCGTCCGATCCACGCGTGCCCTTGGCGTAGCCCACCACCAGGTCGGGCGCCGTGTCCTCGTTGCCGGCCAGGTGATAGGCCTGCTCGCGGCGGTACACCTTCGTGATGGCCGGCAGCCCCGTGGCCGGATCGATGGCCGCCAGCAGCTTCGCCGCAATCTCGCTCGCCAGGGTCTCGCGCGCGCCCGGCTCCACGATGCCATCCTTCTCGCGGCCCTTGACGTTGATGTAGAGGCCGTTCAACCCGAGCGCGTAGGCGCGCGTGCGCGACCAGTCCACGTTGCCGAACAGCCCTGGGTCGTCGGCCCGATTCGGATCCAGGAGCGCCAGGTAGCCGTTGTCGCGCAGCCAGCTGTTCAAGTGGAACGCGCGGCGCCAGGTCGTGAAACCGTGATCCGACATCACCACCAGCAGGTCGTCGGGCCCGAGGGTGGCCAGCGTCTCGGTGACAATGGCATCGAGGCCGCGGTAGAGCTCTTCGATCACCGCCTGGTTGGGGCCGTCCTTCGCCGCGTCGTATGCGGGGTGCCCGGGATCCCGCGCGCGCCACATCATGTGCGACACCTGGTCCACGTTGCCGAAGTAGTAGAACAGCAGGCCGCCGGTGAAGCGGTCCAGCACGTACTTGTACTGCCGCAGGTTCTCTTCACCCGCCAGCCTGGCCTGCGCCAGGAACTCCCTGTCGGTGAGCACGCCCATCTTCAGCCCGTTCGTGTCCTCGGGCATGCCCTGCGTGTAGAAGCGGCCGGTGGCCTCGGCCAGCTCGGTGGCGAAGTCGTCCGGGTGAGAGACCGGCATCGCGGGCGCCAGCGGATCGATGTTGATGGGGCTCGCGTAGAGCTCGAAGAACGGGTCCAGCGCCTTCAGGTAGAAGCGCACCTCGCCCGGCAGCGATTGCGTGGGCGCCAGCGGAAAGCTGACCGGCACCCAGTCGGTCCACTCGCCGACGGCCAGCAGGCGCTCCTCGCTGCCGACGGTGAGCTTCACGTGATGGTTCGCCTGGTCCAGGTGCGCCGTGAACTCGGCGCGCACCTTCTCAGGCTGATTGAGGAATGGGTTGTCGGGGCCGTCGAGCGAGGCGCGCACCACCCCGTCGCGCGGCTTCACCTGGTGGATCACGCCGCCCGAGACTGTCTGGCCCGCGAAGGCAAAGGGCTCCGACGTGTACAGGGCAAAGGTGCCGTACGTGCCCAGGAGATCTGGCGTACCCATGCCACTCAACTCTCGCGTGGCCACACCCGAGGGTGGGAAGTTGGCGGGCATGCGGATGATGGTCGTCGGCACGCCGCGCGACTCGAGCACCTCCCAGAACGGCATGCCGCGCCGGAGCAGTTCCACTTTCCCGCTCGAGAGCGGCAACTGCCAGCGGCCGAGGCCGATGGCCCTTCCACTCTCCGTCTTCGACGTGGACAAATACGGCAGCATCGTCTTCGGGTCGCGGTGGATGAAGTCGAAGATGCCGTGACCGCCCGGGTCCAGGCCCGTGATGAACGACGACCAGGCCACGGGGCTCTGCGGCGGGATGCTGGTGCCGAGCGGCGCGAAGCCGCCGGTCTGCGCGAGGCGCGCCAGACCCGGCAGCCGGCCGGTGTCGATCATCTGGCGCGTGAGCTCGTGGTCCAGTCCGTCGAAGCCGAGGACGATGACCTTGCCGCCGAACGTCGGTGACGACTGGCAGCCGACGGACGCAACCAGGCTGGCCACGGCCACCGCGCTGGCGAGCAGCAGAACCTTACGCGTCATACTCCCTCGGAGCCCGGCTTGTGGGCCCTCACGCGAGACCCGCCAGCGGCCGGCCGTCCATGTGGGCCGGCGGCTCGATGCCGAACAGCCGCAGCGCCGTCGGCGCGATGTCGATGAGCGAGGGCTCCTCGGTCGCCGTCTTTCGGTTGCAGAAGAAGACGCCGGGGACCAGGCGCGGATCGATGCAGTGATCGCCGCTCCACGCCTTCACGTTGTCCTCGAACACCGGGCCGGCGACGACGCCCGTGGCGCAGTCCCACGACGTGCGGTAGCCCGCGTTGTAGCCGATGACGAAGTCGGGCGCGCTCTCCAGGTACGGGCCGTCGTAGATCTCCGCGGTGTCGAAGGCCTCGTTGACGCCCACGGCCTTCTTCTCCTCGTCCCGAAGCCCGCGGAGCTTGCGCGCGATCTCGGCCTTCAGGGCGGCGGCTGGCTCGCCCGGTTCGACGATGCCCTCGGCCTCGCGCCCCTTCAGGTTCAGGAACATGCCCGTCAGACCCAGCGCGTAGGCGCGCGTGCCCGACCAGTCCACGTCGCGCAGCCACTCGGCCGTGCCGTCCGCGCCCGGCTTCAGCTTCAGGTAGCCCTCGCCGAGCAGCCACTGGTTCAGGTTGACGCCGCGCCGGAACGAGCTGAAGCCGTGGTCCGAGATGACCATCAGCACGTCGCCATCCTTCAGCTGCGCGCGCACGCGGCCCACCAGCGCGTCGTTGTGCTGGTAGAGCTCACGAATGGCGTCCCTGTGCTCGGCGCGCTCGCGTCCGCGTCCCGCCGGGTGGCCCGGATCGATGTCGCGCCAGAACATGTGCTGGATGCGGTCGGTCGCGTCGAACACGCACACCAGCGTGCCCTTGCGCAGGCGATCCAGCGATGCGAAGAACATCGCCTCGCGCTCGCGATCGATGTCGTACGCCTGCTTCAGGAACGTCCCATCGTCGGTGACGCCCTCGTTGAGCCCCCAGGTGTCTTCCGCGAGGCCGAGCGTGGAGTACGCGCCAATCTTCTTCGCGAGGTAGGTGGCGTAGTACGGCGGATGCGAGATGGGCATCGCCGGCGACTCGGGATCCAGGTTGATGGGCGCGATGTAGAGCGAGAAGTGGTCCCCCATCTCGGTGACGAGCAGGCGCGTGATGCCCTTCACGGACACGCCGGGCGCGGCGGAGAAGGACAGCGACACCCAGTCGCTCAGCTCGCCCGATGCCAGCGTCACCTTCGCGTCCCCGATGGATACCTCGGCGCTCTTCGCCTGGCGATCCAGTCGCACGCCGAGCGGCAGCGTGAGTGGTGGCGCGCCTTCGAGGAACGTGTTCTCCGGACCCTGCAGGGTGGTGTCCACCTGGTCGCCTTCCACCGACACGTGGAAGCGCAGCCCACCCTCCTTGAACTTCTCCCCGGAAGGCCGCGTGGTGTAGAGGAGGAAGGTGCCCTGCGTGCCCAGCAGATCCGGCGTGCACATGGCGCTCAGCTCGGCGCCATAGAAATTGTCGGGCGGAAACGTGATGGGCACGCGCAGGACGGTGCTCCAGATGCGGTGCTCGCCGAGGATGGTCCAGAACGGCTTCGAGCGGCGCAGCAGGCTGAGCTGGGGCTTCTGCAGCGGGATGCGGTAGCGGCCGATCTTCAGGAACCGCTCCACCTTGCCGATGCGCGTGGACGAGAGCATCGGCAGATACGTGCGTCGGTCGCGGTCGAGGAAGTCGTAGATGTTGTGCCGCGCCGGGTTCGCCCCCGTGCTGAACGACGACCACGCCACCGGCGACAGTGACGGGAACGTGGTCTTCAACCGGCGGTAGCTGCCCTCGGCCGCCAGCGCCTTGAAGTTGGGCAGGAGCCCCTCGCGCATGAACTGGTCGGTGAGCTTCGGGTCCTGACCGTCCAGGCCGACGACGATGAGGCGTGTGATGGACGCTTTGGGAGGCCTGGGTTGCGTGATGGCCCGCCACGCGGCCCTGAAGGGCCACGCGAGCAGCGTGAAGCCCACGACCAGCAGCGTCGTGACGAGGACGAAGGCCGACGACACCAGCGCAAAGCCGGCGCCGGGGCCGATGTAGGCCTGGGCCGGGGCCGCGCTGATCAAGATCAGGCACACCGAGAGAGTGAGCGTGAGGCAGGGGGCGGGGCGTCGCAACAGAGTCTTAGCCTTCAGATCACTCTAACAGTTCCCGGCTTGGGGGTAGCGCCAGCCCCGAAGGGGCGCTGTCGCAGGAGAGGGGTCTACTTATTCCCATCTGGACGCCAGTTCATCAACAACGTAATCGGCGGCGTCACCTCGGC
>DAIRFN010000318.1:0-6167 GCA_036795065.1 Vicinamibacterales bacterium | reverse complement strand
GCGGACCCACCCAGCGCGGAAGATGTTTCTCGTAATAGGCCAGCTGGCTCTGGCGGCGCAGCAGCTCGGTCTGCGGATTGCGCGCCGCCGAGCGCCCCCGGAGGTGTCGCACTTCGGCCTCGGGCACGAACAGCACGCGGCGCCCTCGCGCGCGGATCGAGGTGCAGAGGTCCACGTCCTCCGTGTACATGAAGAACCGCTCGTCGAGCCCTCCCACGGCTTCGAGGTCGGCCCTCCGTACAATCAGGCAGGCGCCGCTCACCCACGCGCGATCGCCCGCTTCGCGGCTGCGCCGTTCCACGTGGCGCACCACAGGGGCCACCCCGCGGTGGTAGAGCGTCATCAGGAGCTTCTGTCTCAACTCGCCCCACGGGCTGATGCGCGGGCCGAACGACAGCTCGGCGGCGCCCGTGGCATCCACCAGCCGCGGGCCCGCGACCGCGGCGTCCGGGTTCCGCTCGAGGGCCTCCACGAGGCGCTGGATCGCGCCGGGCGGCACTACCGTATCGGGATTCAGCAGCAGCACGCAGTCGCTGGTCGTGGCGGCGATGCCACGATTGTTGGCGCGCGCGAAGCCCAGGTTGGCGCCGGCGTCGATCACCTGCACGGAGGGCCAGCGTTCGCGCACGAGCGCGGGCGTGCCGTCCGTGGACTGGTTATCGACCACGACCACGGCCGCCCGGTAAGGGTCCGTGTGCCCGACCACCGACGCGAGGCAGTCCCCAATCTCCGTGCGCGAGTTGTAGGTCACGACGATGATGGCGAGAGTGGAGGGGTCAGCGGACACCGGCAGCTTCCTCGAGGGCGGCCAGGGTCGCGGCTGCCGTCCGGGACCAATCGTAGCGCGACAGCACCTCGGGCCGATGCGCCAGCAGGGCCGCGCGTGCGGCCGGCTGGCCCAGCAGCTCCACCAGCACGCGCCCCAGCTCGGCGCGCGTGTCGGGACCAAGGGTCACGTATCGCGCGGCGCCTCCGTAGATCTCGCGCGCGACGGCCGTATCCAGCACCACCGGCGCCACGCCCGACACCAGTGCCTCGATGGGAGTGAGGCCAAAGCCTTCGTACTCCGAGAGGAACGCGAACACCGAGGCGCGACCATACAGGCCCTGCAGCGTGGCCTCGTCCACGTACGATCGGAACCGGACGCGTGACCGCACCTCGGCGGGCTGGCGGTCGAGGCCGTGCGCGAGCCGCGCCGGCGACGGCAGCCGGTTGTCGCCGACAATCTCCAGCCGGGCCTCGGGGAAGACCGGGGCCACGGTCTCCGCGAACGCATCGACCAGCAGGTCCACGTGCCGCCGCTCGAAGATGGACCCGACATAGAGCACGATTGGCGCCCGCGCGGGGCCTGGGTCGCCGGCCGGCGTCGCGCGGGTGCCCAGATAGATGACCCGCACGCGCGCTTCGGGCTGCGAGAGCCGCGCCACGATCTCCCGCTTCGAGAACTCGGACATCGTCAGGATCACGCGCGCGCGGCGGGCGCTCCATGCGGTGATCAGGCGGCGGCGCAGCCCTTCCCGGGCCGCGAACCACTCGGGGTGCGCCACGAACGACACATCGTGAACGGTGAGGGCGATGGGGCACGGCGCGGTCAGCGGCGCGGTGTAGGCGGGCGCAAACAGGAGGTCGGGACGGTCCGCGGCGAGCGCGCGCGCCAGCGTCCACTGTTCCCACCTCGTCCCCCCGTCCCCCGGCAGCACCCGCACCCGGTCGGCAAAGGCGCCAGGCACGCGCGGAGCTGACGGCGCAAATAGCGTCCACTCGTGGCGGCGGGCGTCGGGCGACACGCTCCACTCGGTGAAGAGCTCGTGCAGGTAGCGGCCCACGCCCGTGGTCTTGCCGCACAGCTCGCGCACATCCACCGCCACCTTCACGTTCGGGCCCTCGCGGCGGCGGCATAGGCGTCGTGCACCCGGCGTGCCGAGGTGTCCCAGCTGAACGAAGCCGCCCGGGCCAGCCCGCGCGCGGCCGCCGCTCCTGCGGCCTGCGGATCGAGCAGCCACGACATGGCATCGGCAAAGCCGTCCACGTCCGACGCATCGATCGGCGCGGCCGCGTCACCGGCTACCTCTGGCAGCGCGCCGCCGGACGAGACGACGACCGGGACGCCGCAGGCCATGGCTTCGAGGACCGGCAGTCCGAAGCCCTCGTCCAGGGACGGGAGCACCAGCATGTGGGCGGCGGCAAAGAGCTCGCGGCGGCGTGCCTCGCTCACATACCCGGGCAGGTGCACGTGACCGGCCAGCGGCGGGCGCGCGGCGCGATCCCGCCAGCCGTCCGCGGTCGGCGGGAGACCACCCGCCAGGATCAGGGGCGGCGCACCGGGTGTCCGCGCTCGCAACTGCTCGTAGGCATCGAGCAGTACCCCGATGTTCTTGCGCGGCTCGAGCGTGCCCACGAACAGGATGTGGGCGGGCGCCCGTGTGGCACGGTCCCGCCGAACGGCCTCGGCCCAGGGGGGCGCCCCGGGCGGACACAGGTGCACACGCGCCGCGGGGACCCCCAGGGTCCGCTGGACGTCCGCGGCCGTGTACGCCGACGAGACGACGATCGCCGGGGCGTTGGCGGCGTGCCGGTGGACCAGGGCAGGGAAGTCCCGCCGCATCTCGGCCGACATCCGCTCGGGATGCCGCAGGAAGTGCAGGTCGTGGATGGTCAGGACGCAGGCGGCCCTGCGGGTGGGGATGGTCACCGGGGTGGCGGCGTGGACCACGTCGGCGGCGCCGGCCAGCCATTCCACGGGGGGCCAGCCCAGGCGATTCCAGCACCAGGTGAGCGGCCGGGCTGGCACGTGTCGATCGATGAGCCGCACGCGTGGAAGCTCGCCGGCGAGCGACGGATCGGGGCGATCCTTCCACGAGGTCGTGAAGATGGCCACCTCGTCTGCGGCGGCCGGTCCCGATGAGCGGCTGAGCGACCGCACCAGCTCGTGCACGTACTCGCCGACACCGGTCCGCTGCCGGAGGGCCGGGCGGTAGTCGACGAGGATACGCACGACGAACGAGGGTACCACAGAAGCGACAAGTCCTTGCGTGTCAGTATGTTGACAGTGTTTGCAGCCCGATGATAGGCTCGTCGTTTTGGCGCGCCCGATCGGGGGCGGGTCTGCGGAGAGGGCACAAGTCGCATGAAGATCGCAGTCGTCGGCACCGGCTATGTCGGATTGGTACTGGGCGCGTGTCTCGCGGAGTCGGGCAACGATGTCATCTGCGTGGACAAGGACGAGGCGAAGGTGCGCCTGCTCCGGCGCGGCCATATCCCCATCTACGAGCCGGGACTCGAGGAAATCGTCCAGCGCAACAAGGAAGAGGGGCGCCTGGTATTCACGACCCAGCTGCCCAAGGCCGTCAAGGCGTCGCAGATCATCTTCATCGCCGTGGGCACGCCCCAGGGTGAGGACGGATCGGCCGATCTCCAGCATGTCCTCGGCGTGGCGCGCGACGTGGCGAAGGCCATGGACGGGTACCGGGTGATCGTCAACAAGAGCACGGTGCCGGTCGGCACGGCCGAGCGGGTGCGCGAGATCATCAGGCGCGAGACCACGCATCCCTTCAGCGTGGTGAGCAATCCCGAGTTCCTGAAGCAGGGCGCCGCGGTCGAGGACTTCATGAAGCCCGACCGCGTGGTGATTGGCGCCGAAGACCCCCGCGGGCGCGAGCTGATGGTCGCGCTGCACAAGCCGTTCACCCGCACCGGCGCGCCGATCATGGTGATGGACTGCGCCAGTGCCGAGCTGTCGAAGTACGCGTCGAACGCCATGCTGGCGACGAAGATCTCGTTCATGAACGAGGTGGCCAACGTGTGCGACGCGTTTGGCGCGGACGTGGACCACGTGCGGCAGGCCGTCGGCGCGGACAAGCGCATCGGCACGTCCTTCCTCTTCCCCGGGGTCGGCTACGGCGGCAGCTGCTTCCCGAAGGACGTGAAGGCGCTGGTGCGCTTCTCGTCCGACAAGAAATACGACTTCAAGATTCTCAAGGCAGTCGAGGCGGTCAACGAGTCGCAGAAGCGCCTGCTCGTCAAGAAGATCGAGCAGCACTTCGGCGGCGCCCTGAAGGGGAAGACCATCGCGGTGTGGGGCCTGGCATTCAAGCCGAAGACCGACGACATGCGCGAGGCGCCGGCGGTGCCCATCATCAACGCCCTGCTCGACAAGGGGGTGAAGATCCAGGCGTACGATCCCGAGGCGATGAAGGTAGCCAGGGGCATCTTCGGGTCGCGCATCAGCTATGCGTCGAGGAATTACGACGCGTTGAAGGGCGCTGATGCGCTGGCGGTGGTCACCGAGTGGCAGGAGTTCCGCGAGCCCGATTTCGCCCGGATGCGCAGGCTCCTGCGCGAGCCGGTGGTGTTCGACGGCCGCAACATCTACGAAAAAGAGCAGATGAAGGCCCAGGGCTTCACCTACTATTCGATCGGGAGGTAGGGTGGCGCGCGTCCTCGTCTCTGGTGGCGCGGGGTACATCGGCAGCCATGCGGCCCGCGCCCTCGCGGACGCGGGTCATGCCGTCGTCGTCTTCGACAACCTGTCGGCCGGGCATGCCGCGGCCGTGCCGGCGGGCGTGCCCCTGGTCGTGGGCGACATGCACGATACGCCCCTGGTGGCGCGCGCGCTGGCCGAGCACGGCATCGACGCGGTGATGCACTTCGCCGCGTGGCTGGATGTCGGCGCCTCGGTCGCCCACCCCCTCGGCTACTACCACAACAACGTCACCGGCACCCTGTCGGTCCTCGACGCGATGCGGCAGGCGGGAGTGCGTCAGTTCGTGTTCTCGTCGACGTGCGCCACCTACGGTGAGCCGCTGCGGGTGCCGATGGACGAATCGCTCGACCAGCGCCCGATCAACGCTTACGGCGAGACGAAGCTCGCCATCGAGCGCGCGCTGCCGCACGTCGAGCGGGCCAACGGCATCCGTTGGATTGCCCTTCGCTATTTCAACGCCGCGGGGGCGCACCCCGACGGCACCATCGGCGAGGATCACAGCCCCGAGATCCACCTCATTCCCCGCGCCATCCAGGCCGCGACGGGCGGGCCGCCCCTCAAGGTGTTCGGCGAAGACTACCCGACCGCCGACGGCACGTGCCTGCGCGACTACATCCACGTGTGCGACCTGGCCGATGCGCACGTGCGCGCGCTGGCGGCGCTGGCTGACGGCGCGTCCTCGACGGCGTACAACGTAGGCACGGGGACGCCGCACTCGGTGCGGTCGGTCATCGAGGCCGTGAGTCGGGCCGTGGGGAAACCCGTCCAGTGGGAGCCGGCGCCGCGGCGGCCGGGCGACCCCTCGGCGCTCTACGCGTCCAGCCTGAAGGCCCAGCAGGCGCTCGGCTGGCAGCCCCGCTACGCCGACCTCGAGACCATCGTGCAGCACGCCTGGCGCTGGCACGCATCGCATCCGCGGGGGTACGAGGACGCCGTCCCGCAGAACGCCTGATGGACGCCTTCCTGCGGCTGCTCCGATACGCGCGCCCACATGCCGGTCTCATCGCCGGCGCGGTCGTGGCGATGGTCGTGTACGGCGCCGCATCGGCCGCGCTCGCGTGGCTGATCAAGCCCATCGTGGACGAGGTGTTGCCCTCGCAGGACCGCCTCGGCTTCGTGGTCACGGCGCTGCTCATCGCCTACTTCTTCAAGGGGCTGGGCGCCTACTTCTCCAGCTACCTCATGGACGACATCGGCCAGCGCGTGGTGCTGGCCATCCGCAACCAGCTGTTCCGGCACCTGCTGGACCAGTCCGCGGCGTTCTTCGCGCGCCGCACCACCGGGCAGCTGCTCTCACGCATCAACAACGACGTGGGGCAGGTGCAACGAGCCGTGGCCGAGACCGTGGGCGACCTGGCCCGCGAGTCGCTGGCGCTGGTGGGTTATGCGGGCCTGCTGTTCTACTACGACGCCAAACTCGCGCTGGTCTGCATGACCGCCGCGCCGCTGGTGGTCTACCCGCTGGTGCGGCTGGGCAAGCGCGTGCGGATGGTGACGCGGTGGAGCCAGGAGGCCCAGGAGCACATGTCGCACGTGGCCGGCGAGGCGTTCGCCGGCCACCGCATCGTCAAGGCGTTCGGGGCCGAGGAGCGCGAGGCGAACAAGTTCGCGGGCGCGGCGCGCTCGCTGTACCGCTCGAACATGAAGGTGACGCGCGTGCTCTCCATCCTGCCGCCGATGATGG
>DAIRFN010000317.1:0-6174 GCA_036795065.1 Vicinamibacterales bacterium | reverse complement strand
CTGCCGTTGCTCGACAGGGCGTTCGACATCATCCGTCGCGCCGAGCCCGACGTGTTGCTGCTCGGCGGCGACTACATCTTCCTGGAGGCTACGCCAGCGCGATTGGATGTGCTGTGGCGACTGGTCTCGTCCGTGTCTGCGCCGGCGAAGATTGCCGTGCTCGGCAACCACGATCTCTGGACCGACGATCGGGCCATCGTCGAGACGCTGACGGATGCGGGCGCCACGGTGCTCGTCAACCAGGCCGTCACGCTGCCCGATCCGTGGCACGACGTGGTGGTGGTGGGACTGGACGATCCCTGGACGGGCCGGTGCGATGCGGCGGCGGCCTTTGCCCAGACCAATGGCGAGGCCGTGCGCATCGTGCTGTGCCATGGCCCGGACGGCCTGCACTCGTCGGCCGCGTTCGACTTCAATCTCTTCCTCTGCGGGCACACGCACGGCGGTCACGTGGCCACGCCGTGGGGGCCGCTCTTCATGCCCGCGGGCAATCTGTGTCGCCAGTATCCGGGCGGCTTCGCGCGGCTGAACGGCGCCGACGTCTACGTGTCGCGCGGCATCGGCGGCGTCGAGGTGCCCTTCCGCACCTGGGCACCGCCGGACGTGCTCCTCATCGACATCTGACGTCTGCCAGCGCTGCGGGCCCCGAGCTCTGTATTCAACTCCGCGAGTGGATGTGTTGGCGCCCGGGCGGACGCAGGGTAGTCTTGTATCACCGCTTCACACACAGGAGTGCCATGACCCGTACACTTTCGCTCGTTGTTGCCGTGCTTGCCGCGACTGCGCTGACCGTGAGCGCGCAGATGACCCATGTGACCCTCAAGGACGCGAAGGGCCAGGACGTGGGCATGGTGATGGTCTCACCCGCCAGCGGTGGGGGCGTCACCCTCGCCTACGACCTCAAGGGGCTCCCGCCGGGAGAGCACGCCCTGCACATCCACCAGGTGGCGAAGTGCGAGCCGCCCTTTACCTCGGCCGGCCCGCACTTCAACCCCGAGGGGAAGAAGCACGGACTGCAGAACCCCGAGGGCCCACATGCCGGTGACATGCCGAATATCACCGTGGCGGCCAACGGCACGGCCAAGGGGTCGGTGACCAACAAGCTCGTCAGCATGGGTACGGGCGCCAATTCGGTGTTCGCCGGCGGCGGCACGGCCATCGTGATTCACGCGTCGGCCGACGACCTCAAGACCGACCCGACGGGCAACGCAGGTGACCGCCTCGCCTGCGGCGTCGTGGTGAAGTAACACGCGGAATTTGCCTGCGGGCCCCGGGGATCACCGGGCCCGCAGTGCCGGCCGCCGGATCGAGACGCGGGCACCGGCCCGGTTAGTCGGCCGTTGCCCAGAGCTGCGAACCCGGCGTCGTCAGCAGCTCCCCGGTCTCGAGCAGCGTCTTCAGCCCGGAGAGAATCATCGGCCAGCCGCCATACAGCTGGTCGTTGGCGCCCTCGCGCAGCTGGTCGTGCGTCACCGTCAACCGGCACGAGTCGCCCACCGCCTCGATCTCCCAGGTGATGCGCGATGCCCCCTCGCGCTTCACGTCCTCGTCCCACAGCGCCGTCATCGTCTGGACCAGCCGCCGCGGCGGGTCCACCTCCAGGATCTCGCCCTCGCCCAGGATCACCGTGCCGTTGCGGGCACTCATCGTGTAAGGGGAGCCGGGCTTCCAGTCGCTGGCGATCGACGCGCCGAAGTTGTACTTGGCCCGCAGCGCCGGATTGATGATCGCGTCCCACAGCCGCTCCGGCGTGGTCTTGATGTAGATCTCGAAGACTCGTTCCATGGTCCTGGCCTCCAGTTGGTGTTTGAGGTCGCTGAGCGTCGCGGCCCAGGGCTCGGCGTACTTGCTCACCCAGCGGTCGTGCACGAGCCGGATGGGGACGGGGTTCAGGAGGTGCAGCTTCTCGCGCCCGCGCCGTTTCGTCACGACCAGGCCCGCCTGCTCCAGCACGCGCAGGTGCTTCATGACGCCGAAGCGCGTCATCGGCAGGCGCTGTTCCAGAGAACTCAGCGTCTGGCCGTCCTTCTCGAAGAGCGCGTCGAGCAGGCGCCGGCGCGTCGGATCCGCCAGCGCCTTGAAGACGTCGTCCATTTGGGCCGAAAATGATGATATGTGACTATATGGTCACATATCAATCGCGAAGGTGGGGCCACAATAGGGGATGCGGCTCGCGGCCATCGCCCTTGGCGCCCTAATCCTGACCGGGTTGCCAGCCCTCGCGCAGCCGCCACCCGTGCTGGTCATCGAGGCGCCGCCCGAACTGGCACCCGCACGTGCCAGGCTCGAATCGTGGGACCTCCGCCCGCTTTCCACCATCGTCCGGCTCGTCGGCCTCGAGGTGCCCGGGCCGCCCATGCGCGTGGTGCTGGCCACGCCCCTCAGCGAGTGGGCACGAATGGTGCCGCCGTGGGCGTCGGGGTTCGCCGTCGTCGAGGACGGGCTCATCGTGCTGTTCCCGTCGCGCTCGCCGATGTACCCGCACGACACGCTGGAAGACGTGCTGCGCCACGAGGTGGCTCACGTGCTGATCGGACGCGCCGCCGCCGGCCGGCCCGTGCCGCGGTGGTTTCACGAGGGATTTGCGATGGCCGTCGAGCGACCGTGGGCACTGGAGGACCGCACGCGCCTCGCGTCGGCGCTGCTCTTCGGCCCGCGCCTCGACCTCTCCGCGATCGACGCGCTCTTCCTGGGCAACCAGGGCCAGCAGACGCGCGGCTACTCGCTGGCGGCCGCGGTGGTGCGCGACCTGATGCGCGAGCACGGCGCCGGGGCGCCGGCGGGCATCCTCCGCTCGGTCGCGCAGGGCCGAACGTTCGAGTACGCCGTCGCCAGCGTGACCGCACAGTCGATCCCCACGTTCGAGTCGGCGTTCTGGGACCGCCAGCGCACCTGGACGGTCTGGATCCCGTTGATCGCTTCATCCACCGTGTTATGGCTGGGCGTCATCGGCATCGCGGCGCTGGCCGTGCGACGACGGCGCAGGCGTGGGGCCGAGATTCGACGCCGTTGGGCGGACGAGGAGTCTGCCTGGGCAGCTGAGGAGTCCGACGCGGCAGAGGGCACGTCTATGACCGGCTTCGAGCGCGACGTGCGGGCGGCCGTTTACGCGAGCTTCCGGGATATCGGTCGCGCGCCGACTCCCGACGGCCTCGCCGCGAGCCTTGGCTCGACGAGAGACGCGGTTGTTGCGGCGCTGCAGGCGCTGGCGCGCGAGCATTGCCTCGTGCTGCAGCCCGACGGCGAGTCTGTCTGGATGGCGCATCCGTTCTCGGCCGTCCCGACGGACTTCGTCGTCTCCATTGGCGACCGGCGCTGGTTCGCCAACTGCGCCTGGGACGGACTGTCAATCCTCGGCCTGTTCGGCGACGGGCGGCTCGAGACACACGCACCGGGAACCGGCGAGCCGGTGACGTTCGAGGTCACGGACGGGGTGGTCCGCGGTAAGGGCGTCATCCACTTCCTCGTGCCTGCGGCTCGGTTTTGGGACGACATCGGCTACACCTGAGCCAACATCTGCGCCTTCCGGTCGGAGGGCGAGTTGCAAGACTGGCTGAGGCACAGGGGCCTGAGCGCGGGCGCCGTGCTGTCGCCTCAGGCAGTCTACGACCTCGGCGTCGACTGGTACGCCACGCGCCTCGAGCGCGACTGGGAGCGCGCCGACCAGGCGCGCGTTGCCAGCACCTTCGCGCGGCACGGCCTCGTGGGCCCCTTCTGGTCGGTCGGCTGACTTCGGCCACGCCTGTGGCACAATCCGCCCGAAAGGAGCCGCGCATGGGCCGCATCGTCATCGCCTGCTACCGCCCGAAGCCCGGCCGGCAGGACGCGCTCCGGGCAATGCTGCAGCAACACGTCGCGACGCTACGCTCGCTCGGCCTGGTCACGGACCGGCCGCCCGTCACGATGGAGGCCGCCGACGGGACGTTCGTCGAGGTCTTCGAGTGGGCCTCGCGCGAGGCCATCGATGCCGCGCACGGCCACCCGGTGGTGCTGAAGATGTGGGAGGAGTACGCGGGCGCGTGCGACTACGTCCCCATCGCGCAGGTGCCCGAGGCCGCGCAGCTCTTCTCGGAGTTCACGCCGGTCAAGGTGACGACCACCTAGCGATGGCCCCGGACGACGTCCAGGGGGCCGTCGGCTGGTTGAAGCGCCACGGCAGCAAGGCCGGCCGCGACGGCATGGCGCGTTACGCCATCCCCACGGACAAGGCCTTTGGCGTGGCCATGCGCGACGTGCAGGCGCTCGGGAAACAGCTGGGCCGCAGCCACGACCTGGCCGCGGGGCTGTGGAAGACGGGGTGGTACGAAGCGCGCGTGCTGGCCGCGTACGTGGACGAGGCCGCGCGCGTGACACCCGCGCAGATGGACCGCTGGTGCCGCGACTTCGACAACTGGGGTCTCTGCGACACCGTGTGCTTCGTGCTGTTCGACCGCACGCCCCACGCGTGGTCAAAAGTGAACGCCTGGGCCGGCCGGAATGACGAGTACGTGAAGCGCGCGGCCTTCGCCCTGCTGTGGGGGCTCACCGTGCACGACAAGGCCGCTGGCGACGAGCCGTTCCTCAAGGGCCTGGCGCTCGTCGAGCAGGCGGCGACCGACGATCGGCACTACGTGAAGAAGGCCGTGAACATGGCGCTTCGCGCGGTGGGCAAGCGCAACGCCGCACTCAACGCCGCGGCGGTGGAGGTGGCGCGCCGCCTGGCCGCCTCGGCGGACCTCAACGCAGCGTGGGTAGGGAAGGACGCGGTGCGGGAGCTGACGAGCGCCTCGGTGGTTCGTCGCCTTGCGGCGAAGCGCCGCTCGTCCGGTAAGCGACGTGAAGAGTGACCCGTAGAAAGTGAGAAAGGCCGGACCCCCGAAGGAGCCCGGCCTCTGACTTCTCACTTCTACCTTCTAACTTCTCACTTCTCTCTTCCCTCTACGGCAGCGCCATCGCCTGGTAGCCGCCGTTCATCGGGATGACAACGTACTGCTTGCCCTGATGCAGGTAGGTCATCAGGCCGTAGGTGCCCATCCGCACGGTCGGCACCGCGCCCACGCGCTTGCCGGTCTTCTTGTCGATGGCGAAGAGGTGCGGCCGGCCGTCGGCGGTCTGACCCGTGGCGAAGAGCAGCGTCGAGGTGGCGGCCATGGCGGCGTGGCCGCGCCGGCCCCAGTTGGTGTCCACGGTCACGCCCTTCAGCAGCGGGTTGTTGCGGAAGGCGTCCTGCGCCTTCGCGTCCATGTCGCCGTGAGGAATCATCCACAGGTGCTCGCCGGTGTTCATGTCGATGGCCGTGATACGGCCCACTGGCCCCTTGAACAGGTCGGGGATGCCGGCCAGCGGATCGTTCGGATCGGGCTTGGGCCGCGGCGGCGCGGCGCCGCGGGTGGTCGCCCACGCCGCCACGGTCTTGCCGGTCATGCGCGGGTTGTCACGCTCGATCGCCGGCGCCAGCAGCGTGGGCGAGCAGCCGCTCGTCGAGGTGATGTACAGGATGCCCGTTGCCGGGTCGGCTGCCGGTGGTCCCGTGATGTTGGCCCCGCCGCCGCCGCCAGGACAGATGTTCACGTGGCCCTTGCCCTCGGCATTGCCGCGATGCCGCGGCGCCGCGAAGAGGGGCGCCAGCAGGTCCCACTCACGGGCCCGTTCCAGCGCCAGCTTCTTGATCTCCGGCGTGTAGTCGATGACGTGCGCTTCCGTGCGTCCCTGCAGGTCGAAGGGCGCCGGCTTGGTGACGAACGGCTGCGTGGCCGGTAGCTTCTCGGTCGGCACCTGCGACTGCGCTATGGGCCTATCCACGAAGGGCCAGATCGGCTGGCCTGTCTGCCGATTGTAGGAATAGACCCACGACTGCTTGGTCACGCTGAACACACCCGGGATGCGCTGGCCGTTCACGTTCACGTCCAGCAGCACGGGCGCGTTGGGGTTGTCGTAGTTCCAGATGTCGTGCCTCACCTGCTGGTGGTGCCAGACGCGCTTGCCCGTCTTCACGTCGAGCGCGATGAGGCTGGTGCCGAACAGGTTGTCGCCCGGCCGGAAGCCGCCGAAGTAGTCCATCGTGGCGCCGTTGGTCGGGATGTATACCAGGCCGCGCTCATCGTCCGCGGACAGCGGCGCCCAGGACGAGATATCGCCGGTCCACTTCCACGCGTCGTTCTCCCACGTCTCGTGGCCGAACTCGCCCGGCCGCGG
>DAIRFN010000316.1:0-6181 GCA_036795065.1 Vicinamibacterales bacterium | reverse complement strand
CGAGGTCCGGTCCCGGGACGCGCCTGGTGTGGTATCCGGGCAAGGCCGCCTTCAGGGCAGGTGCCGTCTCGAGTGAGCAGTGGGACGATCCCAACGTCGGGCGGGGCAGCATCGCGACCGGGGAGAACACCACGGCCCGAGGGGACTACAGCGCGGCGATGGGCTTCGGTTCCACCGCGTCGGGTTACGCCAGCGCGACGATCGGCGCTTACAACACGGCGTCCGGCAATTACAGCGTGGCGCTGGGCCTGGCGAGCGTGGCCGGCGGCCAGGGCAGCTTCGCCGTGGGCGAGAACAACAGCGCGCTCGGCGCGGGAAGCGTTGCGCTGGGATACCGCGCCCGTGCGCAGGGCGACGGCTCGTTCGTCTTCGCCGATCGATCCTCGGGCAGCTACTTCGCGGCGCTCGGCTCCAACCAGTTTCGCGTGCGTGCCGCGGGGGGCGTGGGGTTCTACACCAGTCCGACCCTGACCACTGGCGTCGAGCTCCATCCGGGATCCGGGTCGTGGTCCAACGTCTCGGACGTCAACGTCAAGGAGAACTTCCGCGACATCGACGGCGAGCACATCCTCGGCAAGCTGGCCGAGATGCCGGTTCGCACGTGGAACTACAAGACGCAGGCGACAGCAATTCGTCACGCCGGGCCCACCGCGCAGGACTTCAAGTCCGCCTTCGGACTCGGCGAGAGCGATCGCCAGATCAGCGCGATTGACGCCGACGGCGTGGCCCTGGCGGCCGCAAAGGCTCTCGAGGCTCGCACGCGCGCCCTGATGGACGAGAACCAGGCGTTGGCGGACGAGAACAAGGTGTTGCGCGATCGGCTTGCCGAGTTTGAGCACGCGATCTCGCAGATGAGGAGGCACCGATGAGCGCCGGTCATCGGCTCGCGCTGACGTGGGTGGCGGTCGGCATGGCCGCCGCCGCCGAGGCGCAGCCACTCGGGACCTTCCAATGGCAACTGGAGCCGTACTGCAACGTGCTCACCTTGTCGGTCACCCAGGTGGGCGAGGTGTATCGCCTCGAGGGCACCGACGACCAGTGCGGGGGCGGCCGGGCCTCGATCGTCGGGACCGCGACGTCGAATGCCGACAGCGACATCGGGTTCGGGTTGAGCATCGTGACGACACCAGGGGCGGTCCCCGTGCACGTGCGCGCCACGATCAGCCTGCCGTCCATCTCCGGAACGTGGCAGGACAGCGCCGGCAATGCCGGCGCGTTCGTGCCGACGACGAGAGCCGCGACGAGCGGCAGCCCGCGACCGGCGAGCGGCATCGCGGCCGCGGTCCTGAATCCGACGGAAGTACAGCGTCGCATCCGCGGGAGCTGTGCCGCCCGACAGTTCATCACCGGTATCGATCAGGACGGCCGCGTGTCCTGCTCGCCCCCGCGAGGCGGGACCATTACCGGCGTGGTCGCCGGCCCCGGACTGACGGCCTCCTCAGGCACGACCACGGCGAATCTCTCGTTCAGGACGTTCGCGCTCAGCACCTCCGCAGGGCTGGTCGCCACCGCGCCGCCTTCCGGCGGCGGGAGCCACCCCATCGTCGAGCGCCAGGGTCGGTTCTTCGCCTGGAGTTCGGGGAAAGGCGCGTTCAGGGCCGGTGAGGTCTTCTGGTATCCCGGGCAATGGGACGACCACGCGACCGGCGCCTACAGCGTGGGCATGGGAAGGGATGCCCGAGCGTACGGCAGGCACAGCTCGTCCTTCGGCGATTCCAGCATTGCTGACGGCCAGTACAGCTTTGCGCTCAACCAGGGCTATGCCCCGGGCATGGCAGCCGCGGCGTTCGGACGCGGGGAGGCTTACGGACCGTCCGCACTTGCCGCTGGCCTGGAAACCGGCGCGAACGGCCCGACGAGCGTGGCCCTCGGAACGAACGTCCAGGTGCCGTACGAGGTGCCCGGATCGTTCGTCTTCGGCGATTACCGTCCGGCCGCCGCGAGTCGCATGACCGGCGGCGCCCACCAGTTCAATGTCCGCGTCGACTCGTTCGCGGAATTCGTCTCGAATGCCGCGGCCACGACAGGGGTCCGGCTCGACGTCGGATCATGGCAGAGCACGTCGGATCGCCGGCTGAAGGCGCATTTTCGCCCGCTCGCGGGCGAGCGTGTGCTGGCACGGCTGGCACA
The DNA here is from genome assembly GCA_036795065.1 of Vicinamibacterales bacterium. Classification (GTDB taxonomy): domain Bacteria; phylum Acidobacteriota; class Vicinamibacteria; order Vicinamibacterales; family UBA2999; genus VFZN01. The sequence goes on along the minus strand of DAIRFN010000316.1, from coordinate 4,051 downwards.
CCTGCCGATCCGCGAGTGGAACTACGTCACGCAGGACGCCACCATCCGGCACCTGGGCCCGACCGCGCAGGGCTTCCAGGCGGCCTTCGGGCTGGGCGAGTCGCCGCGCCAGATCAGCACGGTGGATGCCGACGGCATCGCCCTGGCAGCGCTACGAGCCGTCGAGGCCCGCACGCGGGCCGTCGATAAGGCACACCGAGATCGGCGTCGCGAGGTCGCCGAGCTGGGCGCACGTCTCGATCGCCTCGAGGGCCTGCTGAAAGGGAGAATGAAATGAGCCGGTCAGTCGTTCGATTCGCCATGGCCGTTCGCTGCGGCATGACTCTAGGTGCCACCCTCACGTCGGCGCAGGCCGTCGGCGCAGCCGCTCGGGACGTTCCGATGGCAGATGCTGCCGTACTGCAACGTCGTGACGGTGAGCGTGACCGAGAGCGGCGGCGTGTACACCCTGGACGGGCACGACGACCAGTGCGGCGCCGACACGCGCGCGCCGGCCACTGGCACCGCCGTCCTCAACCCCGACGGCACCGTCGAGATCGGTCTCCTCATCGTAGCTCGCCGGATGCCGCGCCCCTGCACGTCGCCGTGCCCCTGAACGTCGCCACACTCGGCGGCACGTGGCGGGACAGCGCCGGCCGGCTCCGCCATGGTGGGGGTGAACGAGAACGGGTCGGTGGCATGTCAACCCGCCGGCACCGTCACCGGCGTCGCGGCAGGACCCGGATTGACCGCCGGAGGGAATGCCGGGCCGGTGTCGCTGCAACTGGATCTGGCGCACGTCAGGTCGGAGCTGCACCTGCGCGAGGACTCCGCGGATAACCTCGCCCTGGGCGAGGCGGCCCTGCCGACTCCTGAAACCGACGCCTTCGCGAACACGGCGATCGGCGGCGGTGCCCTGCAGCGCACGACGATCGGCGACGGGAACACGGCCATCGGATTCGTGGCCCTTTCGAGCAACACCGTTGGACACACCAATACGGCGGTGGGTGCCGGCAGTCTGGCGCACAACGAAAGCGGCTTCGCAAACGTGGCGGTGGGCTACAACGCGCTGGGGTCGTCGACCGGATACGGCAACGTCGGGATTGGATACTACGCTGGGTACTTCCCGGTCAGCGGGTCGTTCAACATTCATCTCGGCAGCAGCGGTGTGGCGTCCGACACCCACACCATCCGGATTGGCGACAGCCAGACGCGCACGTTCCTGGCCGGAGTGCGCGGCATCACCACCGGGGCCGCCAACGCCGTCCCCGTGGTCGTCGACTCCGCCGGGCAGCTCGGCACCATTTCTCCGTCTCGCCGCACCAAGACCGACATTGCCGATCTTGGTGACGCGGCCTCGCGAATACATGGCCTCAGGCCGGTCAGGTTTCGCTGGGGAGCTGCGCGACCGCCTCAGCGCCGGTGAGCGGGGGGACCGGAGAGAGCGCCGGTAGGTGCGCGAACGCCTTCACTTGATGTTTGCCCTGCAGTTGGCCGAGAATTGGAAGTTGGACCCTATGAAAACTTCCGAGCGACACCACCTGAAGGACAACGAACTGGCCATGGCCGTGGGCACCGCCCAGACGTGGCTCGAGCAGAACCGCACGGCGGTCCTGGGCGCCATCGCGGCCGTCGTGCTGGTCGCCGGGGGCGTGCTCGGCTACACGGCCTGGCGCAACAACGTGAACAGCAAGGCCGCCGCGATGCTGGCCGAGGCCATGGTCGTGGAGGAGGGTCAGGTGCAGCCGCCGGCGCCACCGGCGGGCACCACCAACGACCCGACCAATCCGGGCGGGCAGTTGCCCGGCACCTATCCCACCCTGCAGGTCAAGCTCGAGACCGCATTGCCGAAGTTCATGGCCGCGGCCGATGCGTACCCCGCGTCGGCCGCCGGGCAGACCGCGCGGCTGCACGCAGCGGAGACGCTCGCCCAACTGGGCCGTCGAGACGAGGCCATCGCGCAGTACGACCAGCTGGTGGGCAGCAGCGATGCGCTGGTGGCGCGCGCGGCCAGGCTCGGAAAGGTGTCGGTGCAGCTGGTGGCGGGGCAGTTCGATCCGGCCATCGCGACGCTGAAGGAAATGGCCGAGCAGAAGGACGGCGCGCTGCCCGCCGAGGCCATGCTGATGGAGCTGGCCCGCGCCTACCGCCTGGCGGGCAAGACCGACGACGCGCGCACGACTCTCACGCAAATCGTCGAGCAGCACGCTGACTCACCCTTCGCCACCGAAGCGAAGGCCGAGATCGCGAAGCTCAAGAGCTGAGAAAAGAAACCACGAAGTCACGAAGAACGCGTGTTCTTCGTGGTTCCCTTCGTTTCTTCGTGGTTTCTTTTTGCCGTCGCCGTCACTCGGCGCCTTTCTTGAGCTCCTGTAACAGCTGCAGCGCGTCGAGCGGGGTGGTGCGGTTGATGTCCACTTCGCGCAGCTTGTCCCGCAGGCGCTCTTCCACCGCCGACGTCGCCTGGAACAGCCCGAGCTGCTCCTGCGGGGCCGGGCGCTGCCCGCTGATGGCCGGTCGGCCGCCGCGGCTGAGCTCGTCCTGCTCGAGCGCGTGCAGGATGTCCCGCGCGCGGGCGATGACCGGCGACGGCAGGCCCGCCAGCCGCGCCACCTGGATACCGTAGCTTCTGTCCGATCGGCCCGGCAGGATCTTGTGCAGGAACACGATGTCGTCCCTCCACTCGCGAGCGGCGACGTGCATGTTCACGACGCCGGGGAACGCGTCGGCCAGGTCCGTGAGTTCGTGGTAGTGCGTGGCGAACATGGTCTTCGGCCGCGCGGGGCCGTGCTTCGCCAGGTACTCGGCGACGGCCCAGGCGATGGACAACCCGTCGAAGGTGGCGGTGCCGCGGCCGATTTCGTCGAGCACCACCAGGCTGCGCGAGGTAGCGCCGTTCAGGATCTGCGCCGTCTCCTGCATCTCCACCATGAAGGTGGACTGCCCGCGCGCGATGTTGTCCGATGCGCCGACGCGCGCGAACAGCCGATCGATGATGCCTACCTTGGCTTCGCGGGCCGGCACGAACGACCCGGTCTGCGCCAGCAGGCAGAGCAGGGCCACCTGCCGCAGGTAGGTGGACTTGCCGCCCATGTTCGGGCCCGTGATGATCACGAGCTGGTGCGTCGTGGTGTCCAGGCGGACGTCGTTGGCCACGAAGGCCCCGCCCGCGAGGCGCTCGACCACCGGGTGCCGCACATCGGAGGCGACCAGCTCGTCGCCGTCGCTCACGTGCGGCTTGGTGTAGTTGGCCACGCTGGCGGTCTCGGCGAGGCCAGCCAGCACGTCGAGAGCGGCCACGGCCCGGGCGGTGTCGAGCACGCGCGGGGCCTCGGCGGCCACCCGCGCGCGCAGCGATTCGAAAATTGACAGCTCGTGCTCGAGGATGCGCTCGTCGGCGCCCAGGACCTTCTCTTCGTATTCCTTCAGGGCCGGCGTGATGAAGCGCTCGCCGCCGGCAATGGTCTGCTTTCGCAGGTAGTCGGCCGGCACCAGGTGCAGGTTGGCCTTCGACACCTCGATGTAGTAGCCGAACACGCGGTTGAAGCGCACCTTCAGCGATGAGACGCCGGTGCGCCCGCGCTCCTGCTCCTCCATCTCGGCAATCACCTGCTTGCCCGAGCGGCTGATGTGCCGCAGGTCGTCGAGCGCGGCGTCCACGCCGTCGCGCACGAACCCGCCCTCGCGCGCCAGCGCGGGGGGCTCGTCGGCAATGGTGGACTCGATCCACTCGCGCACGTCGGCCAGGTCGTCCAGCTCGCCGCGGAGGCTGCGCACGAGCGGCGCTTCGAACCCGTCGAGCAGCAGCGCCACGCGCGGCACGGCGCCCAGCGAGGCGCGCAGGCCCGCCAGGTCGCGCGGGCCGGCGGTGGAGAGCGCAATGCGCGAGACGAGGCGCTCGAGATCCTGGATGCTCTTGAACGCCTCACGCACCTTCGCACGCTCGGTGGCGCGGCTCGCCAGCTCCTCGACGGCGTCCAGCCGATCGCGGATGCGCTCGAGCACGACGAGCGGCCGCAGCAACCAGGCGCGCAGCAGCCGGCCGCCCATCGGCGTGACCGTGCGATCGATC
>DAIRFN010000315.1:0-6197 GCA_036795065.1 Vicinamibacterales bacterium | reverse complement strand
TGAACCCGGGCGCGATGGTCAGGCCCTTCGCGTCCACGTCGGTGGTCGCCGTCGCCGAACCCAGCGCGCCGACGGCGGCGATCTTCTGCCCCTGGATGGCCACGTCGCCGGCCACCCCGGGCGAGCCGCTGCCATCGACGATGGTGCCGTTGCGGATGATGATGTCGTAGCTCGGGGCAGAGGAGCAGCCGGCCAGGGCCAGCGCCAGGGTCAAGGCAGGAAGCCGCGTGGACATGCGCGGGAGCTTATCACCGGCGCGCGACCGGCTAGACTGTGGTCATGTTCGTTGGCCACCTGGCCGCGGCCCTTGCCGCCAAGCCCGCCGCACCGCGGGTGCCGCTCGGCATTGCGGTCGCCGCAGCGTTCGGACTCGATTTGCTCTGGCCCCTGCTCCTGCTCCTCGGCCTCGAGTCGGTCCGCGTCAATCCCGGTGACACCGCGTTCACCAACCTCGCGTTCGACTCCTATCCCTGGAGCCACAGCCTGCTGCTCGTGCTGGTGTGGGCCGCGCTGGCCGGATCGATGGCGCGGCGTGGCCTGCTCTCGGTGCGCGCGGGCATCGTGGTGGGCGCGCTCGTCGTCAGCCACTGGGTGCTGGACGCGCTGACGCACCGGCCCGACCTGCCGCTCTGGCCCGGAGGGCCGCGCGTGGGCCTCGGCCTCTGGTACTCCATCCCGGCCACCATCGTCATCGAGGGCACGCTGCTCGCCGTCGGCGTGTGGCTCTACCTTCGCGCCACGTCTCCGCGTGACCGCGTGGGGCGATGGGCGCTGGCCGGAATGATCGCGCTGGCCACGGTCATCTGGATCACGCAGCCGTGGTCACCGCCGCCGCCTTCGGCCACCGCCGTCGCCCTTGGCGCGCTGGCGCTCTGGCTGTTCCCGCCCTGGGCGCAGTGGATCGAACGGCATCGTGCCCCACGCGCGCCGGTGGGCGCCTCATGACCGCCGCGCTCCTCGGCTCGCCCGGGCTGATCGGCCTGCCGTACGACGCGAGCTCGTCGTTCCTTCGCGGCGCGGCCGAAGCGCCCGCGCCCATTCGCGAGGCGCTGTGGTCGCCGCAGGGCAATCCCTGGACCGAGATGGGCGAGGACATCTCCGCTGCGGATGGGCTCTCCGATCACGGCGACCTGGAGCTGGCGCTGGCCGACCCCGCATCAGCCCGTACGGCCATCGAGGCCGGTGTCTCGGCCGTCTACGTGGCGGGACATCGCCCCATCGCCCTGGGCGGCGATCACTCCGTCACCTATCCCATCCTGCGCGCGGTGGCCCAGGCGCACCCGGGCGTGACCATCCTTCACATCGACGCGCACGCAGACGTCTACGACGTCTTCGAAGGCGATCGCTTCTCGCACGCCTGTCCCTTCGCGCGCATCATGGAAGAAGGGCTCGCCGCTCGGCTGGTGCAGGTGGGCCTGCGCACCATCACGCCGCACCAGCGTGATCAGATGCGGCGATTCGAGGCGGACGTCTTCGACATGCGGCGCTGGGGCTGCGGCGATCGCCCGTCCTCGAGCGGCGCTGTCTACCTGTCCATCGATCTCGACGGCCTCGACCCGGCATTCGCGCCCGGCGTGTCTCACCGGGAACCGGGGGGACTCTCGGTGCGGGACGTGATCGATCTCGTGCACGCCGTGCCGGGCCCTGTCGTCGGCGCGGACGTCGTGGAGTACAACCCCCGGCAGGACGTGCAGGGTGTCACGGCGAGCGTGGCCGCGAAGATCGTCAAGGAGCTGGCGGGCCGCATGATGGCGGACAGGCGGGGCCGCACTCGCGCATAATGCGCTCCGGCGCGACGCCAGGCGCGCGCCGCAACTGAGGGAACCACCATGCTTCGTCCGCAGCCGGCCGGAATCATCGTCGGGCTCGCACTCGCCGGTGCGGGCGCCCTGGCGCAGCCGAATCACATCGACATCATCACCCCAAGCGCGCCCGAGTTGGCGGCCTACGGCCCCCATGCGGTCGGTGTGCGCACCATCACCGCGACAGACCGCAACCGGCCCGACATCCTGAACACCAGGGAAGGCACGCCTGCGGCCCGCTACGACCGCACCCTGACGCTCGAGGTGTGGTACCCGGCCGTGTTGGGGACGGGGCAGTCACCCGGCGGCGAGTACCGCGTGGTCACGCGCGACCCTGGGGTCACCGCGGCCCTCCACGGCCAGGCGGTGCGCGACGCGCAGCCGATGGCCACGGGCGCGCCGTTTCCGCTGGTCATCATCTCGCACGGGTACCCCGGCAACCGCTACCTGCTGAGCCACCTCGGCGAGAACCTCGCCAGCAAGGGATTCGTCGCCGTGTCGATCGACCACAAGGACAGCACCTACGACGATCAGAAGGCGTTCGGGAGCACGCTCTACAATCGCCCGTTCGATCAGCTGTTCGTGCTGAACGAGATGGCGCGCCTCGGGCGTGCCGCCTCTGGCAGTTTCCTGGCCGGCGTCCTCGACGCCGACCGCACCGGCATCGTCGGCTACTCGATGGGCGGCTACGGCGTGGTGAACGTGATTGGCGGCGGCTACAGCACGGCCAGCCAGACGTTGTCTTCAGCGCCGCCGAACCGCCTGCTCGCCGACCGCAGCGCCGACAACCCCGCCTATCGCAAGAGCATCGACCCACGCGTCAAGTCGGCCATCGCCATCGGGCCCTGGGGCATGCAGAACGGGTTCTGGGACGCGGAGGGCCTGCAGGGCATCCGCACGCCGGTGCTGTTCGTGGCCGGCAGCGTGGACGATGTGTCGGGGTACGAGAACGGCACGCGGGCCATCTTCGCGGGCGCGGTGAACGCGGACCGCTACCTGCTGACGTTCGTGAACGCAAACCACAACGCCGCGGCGCCCTACCCGGCTCCGATGGAGGTGCTCGGCACTAACGGCAACTCAGGCTCGTCGGCCTATGCCCACTACGCGGATCCCGTGTGGGATACCGCCCGGATGAACAACATCCTCCAGCACTTCGCGACAGCCTGGTTCGATCGCTACCTGAAGGCCGACGACGCGAAGAAGGCCTACTTCGACGTGGTGCCGGCGGGAAAGGATGCGGTCTATGCCGTGGACCGCGAGGGAAAGCCGCTACCGGCGCACAACTACTGGAAAGGGTTCAAGCGCGGCACGGCGGTCGGCCTCGTCATGGAACATCGGGGAAGTGCAGCAGCGAGGTGAGCTGCTCGATCGATTCTTCTGGCACGGTCCTCAGATCGAGCACCACGCGGTCGTCCACGATTCTCGCAATCACGGGTGTGGCGAGCGCGCGCAGGCGGGCCTCGATCGCGTCGGCGGTGAGGCCCTCTCGCTCGATGGCCACCAGCACGGTGGGGAGCGCCAGTCCCGGGGCGCTGCCGCCGCCGACGGCGGACGATCCGCTGACGAGGCTCACGTCCCAGCCCTGGGCGACGAGACGCTCGGCCAGCCCGCGCGCGCGATCCTCGATGGTTTCCACGTCCAGCGCCAGCATCCGGCGCACCGGCACGGTCTCGTCGGCGCGGCCGGCCAGGTACTCGAGCAGCGTGGCCTCGAGCGCGGCGTAGGTGAGCTTGTCCACGCGGAAGGCCCGCATCAGCGGGTGGCTTCGGAGCTGATCCACCAACGGGCGGCGTCCCACCAGGATGCCCGCCTGCGGGCCGCCCAGCAGCTTGTCGCCGCTGAAGCACACCAGGTCCGCGCCGGCCGCCAGCGACCCACGCACCGAGGGCTCATCGGCGAGGCCCTCATCCAGGTTGCCGCTGCCGATGTCTTCGACGACCGGGATGTTCAGCGCGCGACCGGCTTCGACCAGCGCCGCCAGTGATGGCCGCTCGGTGAAGCCCTCGATGCGGAAGTTCGACGGGTGCACCCGCAGGATGAGCGCGGTACGTGGGCCGGCTGCCACGGTGTAGTCCGAGACGCGCGTGCGATTCGTCGTGCCAATCTCGCGGAGCTCGGCGCCCGATTGCGCCATCACGTCTGGCACCCGGAAGCCGCCGCCGATCTCCACCAGCTCGCCCCGGGAGATCAAGACCTCGCGCCCGCGCGCAAGCGCCGCCAGCATCAGCAGCGTGGCCGCGGCGTTGTTGTTCACCACCACCGCGGCTTCGGCACCGGTCAGCGCCGTGAGGAGCGCCTCGGCATGAACGGCCCGGGAGCCCCGCTCGCCCCGCACGAGGTCGTATTCGAGGTTCGTGTAACCACCCGCCGTGGCCGACAGGCGATCGATGGCCGCGCGCGCCAGCGGCGCGCGGCCCAGGTTGGTGTGGATGACGACGCCAGTGGCATTGATGACCGTCCGGAGCGACCCCTGGAAGCGCTGTGACAGCCTGGCCGTCGCGTCGGTCTCGATGGCGCCCGCCAGGTCGGCATCCGGTGCCGGGTCCACGCGTCCACCATCGAGCAGCCGCTGCCGTGCCGCGTCGGCCGCGCCGCGGAGCGCCTCGCGCGTGGCGTCCAGGCCGTATTGCCCCTCGAGGCGTTGCACCCCGTCTCGTTTCCTCAGCTGATCGATGGACGGGATATCCCGGGGCGACGGCATGGCCCCGATGGTATCCCCCTTCGGATGCTTCCTGAACCCCCTTGAACCTGCTACGATCCCAGTTTCCATGTCGCAGGCTGCCCGTACCACCCGCCCCCTGGAGCGCTTCTGGCCGTATGTCGAGAAGCCGGAAGAGCCTACCGCCGACGAGCTGGCGGCACTCGACCCCGACCTGCACGCCGCCCTCTTCGGCCCCCGCAACCTCCCGTTCTCGGTCACGCTGGTGTTCGGCCCGTTCGACGGCCCGGACTACGCGCGAGCGGTGGAGATGGCCAAGGCCTCGGCCGAGTACCGCGAGGTAGGCGAGGGCGTCCAGCGCCGGCACCGTGCGCGATTCTTCTCTGGCGACGCGTTGCGCATGCGCGACCTGTACGAAGTGGTGAACGCGCAACCCAGCTGCGAAGTGCTGGTGGACGATCGGCCCCTCCCGCACGCGCGCGAGCTGTGGCTGCCGCTCGTCTGGTTTCTCCTGCTGCCCTGACACCGCCCGATGCCGCCTTCACGGTCCGACTTCGAACGCGAGTTGCACGCCCTGGAAGTTGAGCTGAAACGGCTCGAGGCGGAGTACAACATGTTCTTCGCGGGGCGGTTGCCCCGCCTGCCCTGGGATCAGCGCGCGCGCGTGGACGGGTTGGTCAAGCGCCTGGATCGCATGCAGATCCAGAACACCGGCGATCGGTTCCGGTTCCAGACCGTGCAGGCGCGCTGGGCCGCGTTCACCGAGTTGTGGGAGCGCCAGCTGAAGGCCCAGGAAATGGGGCGCCGCCCCGGTCGGCCGCGTGCCTCTGCCGGCCCGCCACCCACGCCCGGACCGCACTCGCCCGAACCGCACTCGTCCGAGCCCGACGCCTTGCCTCCCCCGGCGCCGCCCGAGCCGGCCGCGCCACGGGATCGCATCGTGGCGGTGACCAGCCTCAAGGATCCCAAGTCACAGGAAGACAGAGTCCAGGCGCTCTACGAGCAGATGACCGAGGCGCGTCGCCAGGTGGGCGAGAAGCCGGTCGAGTACGAGCGGTTCACCGAGCTGGTGCAGGCGCAGGTCAAGAAGCTGGGCGCCGGTGGCCAGGAGGTGGCGTTTCGCGTGGAGATGAAAGACGGGAAGGTGAAGCTGGCGGCGAAGAAAGTGGGGGAGTCCTAAGCGACTGGTGCCGAGCGGGGTCGCCCGGCACCAGTGGTCTTCAGCGGCTCAGACGCGGGTGACGTTGCCCGCCTGCGGTCCCTTCGGGCCGTCGACGATTTCAAACTCCACCGGCTGACCCTCTTCGAGGGAGCGGAAGCCCGAGCCCTGGATCGCCGAGTAGTGCACGAAGACGTCGCTGCCGCCCTCGCGCTCGATGAATCCATAGCCCTTGGCGTTGTTGAACCACTTGACCTTGCCTGTAATGCGCATCGTGTTTCTTCCTGCTGGCGGTGGCGCTGCCACCGAGTCGTCCTACCTGCCCCAGGTCCGAAGACCTGACGCGGGCACAAAAAAAGGCCGCGCTGTGCGGCCTTCCCGGGTCCGGTAACCTGGACCGCACGCGCATCATACCGGTCCGTTACATTTGGTGTCAATTGCTGACGTGAGGATCATGAAAAGAGCCATCCTGAGCGTTTCGGACAAATCGGGTCTGCTGGAGTTCGGTCGCGGGCTCGTGGCCAGGGGGTTCGAGCTGGTGTCCACCGGGGGCACGGCCAGGGCGCTGGCCGAGGCC
>DAIRFN010000314.1:0-6205 GCA_036795065.1 Vicinamibacterales bacterium | reverse complement strand
CCCTCGTCGTGTCTTGGAGCGACTCGACAATGGAACCGTCCTCGTTTCCACGGCCTGTGCGGGCAACGCCTCCCAAAGCCTCCGGTGTTCATCGTCGACGTTGGGAACGAGGATTCGATCGTGCTGCACGCGGACTACGAATCGATTGCCGCGGGCCTGAAAATGAGCCAAGAGCTCGTAGTCGTCTGCCTCTCGATCCATCACGTGAACGAGTGCGCTACGCCCGAGACCAAGGTCGTCCAGAGCTTCCACCTGTTCGCCCCAACGTTCGTGCTCGGTCGTCGCAGCCTTGCCGAGGTGCGTTCGAAGAGCGAGAACCCCCAGGGGCGTACGATCGGTGCCCACCGCCAGCGTCACCAGGTTGGCGTTCACCCCGATGGCCGAGCCCGAGCTCGAGCCGCCGGTCTGGAGCACCGGCTGCCCGTCGCCGCCGGGCAAAGGGCGCGGGTCGTACGGATTGAAGCCGTAGTTGCCAAGCGAGCTGTAGCCGGTGGGCATGCCAAGGGCGATGAAGTTGGCGAACTCGGTGAGCGTCGCCTTCCCCAGGATGATGGCGCCCGCCTTACGCAGCTTCCTCGTGATGAACGCATCGTCCGGCGGAATCGATCCTTCGAGCGCCACTGAGCCCGCCGTGGTGGGCATGTCGTAGGTGTCGACGTTGTCTTTCAGCAACACCGGGATGCCCTCGAGCGGCCTGCGCGCCCGCCCGGGATGCCGGTGAAGGTCGTTCTGGAACGCCTCTGTCGCGGCATCGGCGTTGATGTGGATGAACGCGTTGACGGCCGGCCCGTTGTCCTCGTAGGCCTCGATGCGGGCCAGGTACATCTCGACCAGCTCCTCCGAGGTGATGAGCTTCGTCTGCATGGCCTTCAGCAGCTCGGCGACCGTCGCCTCGACCAGGTTGAGGCGCGCGGAGCCTGCGCCGCCCTTGTCGGCGCTGACCTGCGGGGTAAGGAAGCTGAGCCCAAGCGCGGCGCACGCCGCGACCGCGAGTGCGAACCGTTTCATGGCGGCCCTCCTGTGGAAGCGCAGATTGTCGGGGGGGAGGGAGATACTCCGCCACGCGCGCGCGCGGCGTCAAGGAGAAAGGAGGCGCTCGCGGAAGAATCCGTCCATCGGATGCGATCGCGGGCCACGGTCGAGTTGGCAAGCGGCTATCGTCCGTGCGCCGATCCCGAGGTCGAGCGCGTGCCCATCCGCAACGCCGAGGCCGGCTGCTTCGTCGCGAGAGTGGAGCGGGGTGTCTGACGACGGAACGCAGTGGCTCGGTTCGGCTGGCCGGCAACACGCCCGGCTCCAAGCCCGGTAAAACCACGCGCCGGCGCGTTGACTCTGCAAGGCGTGGGGACCCCCATCCCCACGCGCGACCCCCGCCTCCGCGTGATTCTTCGGTCATCAGCGCGGGCTTTCCGCAGGGCTTGCCGCCGCCCAGCCAAACCGATCCACTGTCAGCCCTCAGCCCCCAAGTCCCAAGCCCCAAGACCCAAGCCCCAAGTCCCAAGACCTCAAGACCTCTTCTCTCGAAAGAATCCCTGCATCAACTCCCGGCACTCGTCCTCGAGCACGCCGCCCTGCACCACCAACCGATGATTCAACCCCGGCGCCTCGTGTGCCCGCTGCGCCGACACCAGCGCGCCCGCCTTCGGCTCCGCGGCGCCGAACACCACCAGGCCGATGCGCGCGTGCACCATCGCGCCCACGCACATCATGCAGGGTTCCACGGTCACATAGAGCGTGGCGCCCGTCAGGCGGTAGTTCCCCAGCGCCCGGGCAGCCGCGCGCATGGCCACGACCTCGGCATGCGCCGTGGGATCGTGCGACGAGATGGGCTGGTTGAAGCCCGCCCCGACGATTCTTCCATCCAGCACGACCACGGCGCCCACGGGCACCTCGCCCGCGGCCAGCCCCTTCCGCGCTTCCTCCAGCGCGGCCGTCATGAAGTCTTCGTCCGTCACAATTTCAGAATTGTATGCGGTAGCATGATGCCTCCACGCCGGGCAGCCCATTGGGAGGATCCCTTCATGAGCACCGACATCAAGACGGCCCTCGAGCGGAACGTGAAGGCCGTGACCCTGCGCCCGTCGGTCGGCCAGGGCACCGCGGTCACGCGCGTGCGCCTGCGCGACGGGCTGGCCTGCGACATCGCCGAGGGCCCGTGGACGCTCACCGCCGGCATGACCGAGAAGTACGGCGGCACCAACGCCGGCCCCAACCCCGGCGTGCTGGGCCGCGCCGCGCTCGGCTCGTGCCTCGCGCTCGGCTACGGCATGTGGGCCGCGCGCTTGGGGGTGCCCATCACGTCGCTGGACGTCGAGATCCAGGCCGACTACGACGTCCGTGGCGAGCTGGCCGTGGACGACTCGGTGCGGCCCGGCTACACGGCCATGCGGTACATCGTCTCGGTGACCAGCCCCGCATCCGAAGCCGAGGTGCGGCGCGTCATCGACACGGCGGACCGCTACAGCTCCTGGCGCGACGACATCGCCAACCCCGTGCCGCTCACCCGCGAGTTGCACATCTCGAAGGCGGAGTAAGCCGATGGACCCCGCCCTGCAGCGCCGCATCCAGCGCTACGGCTGGGACCGCGCGGCCGACACCTACGAGCACGCGTGGGCCGAGCAGCTGAAGCCGGCGCAGCGGCGCCTCCTCGAAATGGCGGCGCTCCAACCCGGCGAGCGGGTGATCGACATCGCGTGCGGCACCGGCCTGGTCACCTTCCCCGCGGCCGACCTGGTGATGACCGGCGGTCACGTGCTGGCCACCGACATCTCCGAGCGCATGATCGAGCACGTGGCCGAGCAAGCCGCCACGCGCGGAGCCCCTCACGTGACGGCTCGCCGACTTGGTGCAGAGAAGCTGGACGAGGTGCCGGACGAGGCGTTCGACGTCGCGCTCTGCGCGCTCGGCCTGATGTACGTGCCGGACGTCCCCGCCGCACTGGCCGAGATGCGGCGCGTGGTGAGTCCGGGCGGGCGCACGGTCACCGCCGTCTGGGGCGCTCGCAGTCGCTGCGGGTGGGCCGACATCTTTCCCATCGTCGAGAGCCGCGTGAAGAGCGACGTGTGCCCGATGTTCTTCCAGCTGGGCACCGGTCCGTCGCTGCAGATGGCCCTCGAGGCCGCCGGATTCGGCACGGTCGTCTCGGAGCGCCTGACAACGACGCTTCATTACGACACGGCAGACGAAGCGGCGGACGCCGCGTTCGCTGGCGGGCCTGTGGCCATGGCCTACTCGAGATTCGACGAAGAGACGCGTCACGCGGCGAGGGCGGACTACGTCGCGTCGATTGCCCCGTATCGCATCGGGTCGGGCTATGCCATCCCGGGCGAGTTCGTCGTCGCACGAGCGGAACGGCTCTGATTCATGTTGGGACAGCAAGCGCGATGGGAGGCGGGAGTGACTGATTCACGCGCGACGGGAGTGAATCACCAACGGGACACGGGAGTAGTGATGAGCACTGCCGGGAGGGCACTCACCTTCACGGCGCTGATCGCCGCGGGCATCGCGCTGGCCGCCACGAGCCGTGCCGCCGCCGATCAAGCGGCGGCGACGCAGGAGCCCGGGCGCCTTGCGCTGGTCGGCGGCATGCTGCTGGACGGCTACGACGCGCCGCCCATCCACCACGCCGCCATTCTCATCGAAGGAGACCGCATCGTCCGCGCGGGGCCGAGGAGCGAGGTGACCATCCCGCCCGGCACGCGCATCATCGACACCAGCGGCCGGACGATGATGCCGGGGATGATCGAGCTGCACGCGCACCTGGTGCTGCTCGGGCATGGCGACTACGGGCGCTGGTTCCCATGGATCGACCAGCAGGGCCGCGCGCGCATGCTGCCGCAGGTGATGGAGATTGCCGCACGGCAGCTGCTGATGGCCGGCGTTACGTCCGCCGTGGACCTTGGCGCGCCGATGGCCGAAAGTCTCGCCATCCGCGACCGCATCGCGAAGGGCGAGATCCCCGGCCCGCGCATGTCGATGAGCGGCCCGTGGCTCACGCGCAACGTGGCCATCTTCCCGGAGGACTACCAGATCAAGGTGACGAGCCCCGCGCAGGCCGCGGACGAGACCGACCGCCTGGCGACGGCCGGCGTGGACGTGATCAAGGCGCACGCGGGCCTCACGCGCGACGACTACAAGGCCATCGCCGACGCCGCGCACAAGCGTGGCCTCCGAGTGCACGCCCACGTGTACGCGGAGCGGGACGTGTGGAATGCACTCGACGGCGGCATCGACGTGCTGACGCACGCGGGGTCGGCCGGCACGGCGCCGCCCTATACCCCTGAGCTCGTCTCCAGTATCGTCAACGCCGGGCGGCCGGTGGTGATCACGGCCGCGCACCGCAGCTGGATCTACCCCGACACGGCCGCTTTTCCCGAGCGGCTGCAGGACCCTCAGCTGACGCAGGACTTCCCCGCCACGGTCTACGACGAAATTCAGCGGTCGCTCCAGAACTGGCGTGCGCTGGGCTATTTCTCGCGCACCGACCGCGAGGTGTTCTTCCGCGAGCGTGGCCTGAAGCAGTTCATCGAGTCGGGCGCCATCATGGGCATGGGCACGGATTCGGGCACGCCCATGAACTTCCACACCGAGGCGCTGTGGCGCGAAGCGAAGGCGCACGTGGACATGGGCATGTCGCCTCAGCGCGTGATCTCGGCGCTGACCCGCGTCGGCGCCACCGTCCTCGGCAAGCAGCGCGAGCTCGGCACCATCGAACCGGGTAAGCTCGCCGACATCATCGTGGTCCACGGCAACCCGCTCTTCGACATCGCCTCGCTGGCGCACGTCGAGACCGTCGTGAAGGGCGGGAGGGTGTACAAGGAGGTCGGGAGTCGGGAGTCGGGAACCGGGAGTCGTCCGTAGGCACAGGCATGAGCCAGAAGGCAGAAGGTCGAACAATGAGCAGACTGACGGGCGCAGTGCTGGCCGTGTCTCTGGTAGGCGCATCGTCAATCGCAACGACCCAGTCGCCGACTCCCGACTCCCGACTGCCGACTCCCGGTAACGTCCGCGGCGACTGGCCTCACTACGCCGCCGATGCCGCCGCGACGCATTACTCGCCGCTGGACCAGATCACGCCTGCCAACGTGAACCGCCTGCGCGTGGCGTGGGAGTGGAAGCCGAACGAAATTCCTTTCGAACAGTACGGCACGAGGCCCGGCGCGTTCCAGAACACGCCGCTGATGATCGACGGCGTGCTCTACGTGAGCACCCCCTACAACCAGGTAGCCGCGCTCGACGCCGAGACCGGGCGCGAGCGGTGGCGCTTCGACCCCGAAGCCTACAAGGACGGGCAACCGGCCAGCGGCCAGGGCTTCGTCCATCGCGGCGTCGCCGCGTGGCGCGACGGCGAGCACCTGCGCATCTTCCTCAACACCCGTCATCGCCTCATCGCACTCGATGCGCAAACCGGCAGGCCGGTCACCACGTTCGGCAAGGATGGCGAGATCGACCTCACCGAAGGCCTGGTCTGGAACGTCAACAAGAAGCACTACGCCCAGACCTCGCCGCCCGTGGTCTACAAGAACGTCGTGATCCTCGGCAACGGCGTCGGGGATCGGCTGTCCTACAAGCAGGATCCGCCGGGCGACGTCCGCGCGTTCGATGCGCGCACGGGCCGCCAGGTGTGGACGTTCCACACCATCCCGCAGCGCGGCGAGTTCGGCAACAACACGTGGGATAGCGGCTCGTGGCGCTTCACGGGACACACCAACGTCTGGCCGCCCTTCAGCCTGGACGAAGCACGCGGGCTCGTCTACCTGCCCGTCTCCACGCCCAGCAACGACTACTACGGCGGCCGCCGGCCAGGGCAGAACCTGTTCGCCGAATCCATCGTGTGTCTCGATGCGGCCACGGGCAAGCGCAAGTGGCACTACCAGCTCGTGCACCACGGGCTCTGGGACTACGACCCGCCCGCCGCACCCATCCTGGTCACCATCACCGTGGACGGCCGGCGCATCGATGCGGTGGTACAGCTCACCAAGCAGGGCTTCGCGTTCGTCTTCGATCGCGAGACGGGCCGCCCCGTGTGGCCCATCGAGGAGCGGCGCGTGCCCCAGAGCGAGGTGCCGGGCGAGACGTCATGGCCCACGCAGCCCTTCCCCACGCGCCCGCCCGCGTTCGAGGCTCAGGGCGTCACCCTGGACGATGCGTTCGACCTGACGCCGGAGTTGAAGGCCGCGGCGCAGGCCGAGATGAAGAAGTACAC
>DAIRFN010000313.1:0-6233 GCA_036795065.1 Vicinamibacterales bacterium | reverse complement strand
GGCGATGATGGTCACCACCGCGGCCACCTTCACGGCCGTGATGATCGCCTGGAACCGGCTGCCGGTTCGCGTGCCCGCGTAGTTGATGGCCGACAGGAACAGGATGGCGCTCACGGCCAGCAGTCGCGTGCCCGTGTCGTCCAGGTTCAGGAAGATCCCGGCATAGCGCGCGAACACCGTGGCGACGGCCGCCGCGATGCCGCTGTGCATGCTCCAGAACATGGCCCAGCCCCAGAGGAAACCCAGGGCGGGCGTGTAGATCTCCCGGAGGAACACGTACACGCCGCCCGTGCGGGGATAGGCCGAGGCCAGCTCGGCGCACACCTGCGCGCCGAGCAGCGTGAGGCCGCCAGCGAGCAGCCACGCCAGCACCACGCCGGTGGTGGAGGGCACGCGCGCCGTGATCTCCGAGGCCTGGACGAACACCGAGGCCCCGATGATGGTGCCGACGACCAGCGCCGTCGCGTGCGACAGCCCGATGACGCGCGCGAGGCGAATCAGAGCGGGTTATCCGGGAACATCATCGTCCGCCACATGTGGGCCGTGGGGCTGCCGTCGTTGCCCAGGCCCTCCTTGGGCTGCTTGAAATGCCGGCCGATGATGTCGATGAAGGGCTCGATCGAGACCTTCGCGTTCGGGTCGAACGCGTAGAGGTCGTTGACCGTGACCATGCGCGCGTCGAGGTACCACTTGTGGTTGCGCGCGTAGTCGTAGGCCGCCTTGATGTGCGGCTGCGGCTCGTAATCCTTGCCGAAGATGCGGGTGTAGAGCTCCGGATACTCGTAGCCGTTGGCCGGATCGGGATAGAAGCGCAGCGCCTGGTGATAGCGAATGGCCCAGCTGGTGCGCTCGGGCACGTACGGCTCGAGCATCTGCGCGCCCCACCAGCCGTGGTCCACTTTCACCAGGTTGAGCACGACGTCGTGCAGCAGGCAGGCGAGGACGATTTCCTCGCTCATGCCGGTCTTCAGCGCGCGCGTGGCGCTCTGCAGCACGTGGTTGGCGGGGGCGAAGCGCTTCTCGAAGAACTCGAGCAGCGTGGGCGTGTTGGACATGGGCGCCAGCGCCGGCATCTGGCGGTTGTCGGCCGGGCCCCGGGGCCCGAAGAGGTTGCCCGCGCCGCGGCGGATGGTGGCGTCGGGCGCCGCCGCCGCCACCTGCGCCTCACCGCCGATGACGAGCCCGGCGGCGTCCTCGTCGAGCTTCTCCATCATGTAGTGCTCGAGCGCTTCGGCCTTCGCCTCCGGATCGAGCGCCTCCACCATCGCCAGTCCGCCCACGCTCGCGAGAAATGCCCGTCGATCGATGTCCATCGCCGTCCTCCCATGAAAAAGAAAAACCGGGTTTCCGCGCCCGCGTGGGCGAGCGAGAAACCCGGTGGTGGTCGAGGGCCTGGTGGCGCGTCAGCTCCCGGTTGGGGTGGCCGTCTGCCGTGGGTCCGCCGTCGTGTCGTCCGTTACGCCGCGGCCTTGGCCGGCTGCGCGAGCGCGTGCTCGAAGACCTGCACGGCCTTCTGCATCTCCTCCATCGTGCCGATGGAGATGCGGACGTGCGACTTCTCGTAGGGCGGGAAGTCGCGCCCGATGAGCACGCCTTCCTTGAGGCAGGCCTCGCGGAACTCGCGGGCCGGCCGCTTGACGTCGATGAACATGAAGTTGGTCTGCGAATCGGTGTGCGTGTAGCCCCGATCCGCGAACCACTTCTGCGTGAAGTTGCGAGCCGCCTCGTTGCGCTTCTGCTCGTCCTTCACCCAGCTCTCGGGCACGGCCAGCGCGGCCTTCGCGCCCTGGAGCGCCATCACGCTGATGTTGCCCACGCCGTCCCAGTCGGCCATCTTCTTGATGGTGTCCTTGTGGCCGACGGCGTAGCCGATGCGGATGCCGGCCATGCCGTAGCACTTCGAGAAGGTGCGCGCAGCGACCACGCGGGGGTTCTCCACCGCCAGCGGGATCATCGTCTCGTAGCCCGGCATGGTGCCGTACTCGAAGTAGGCCTCGTCCACCAGCACGGTGGTGTTGGGCGACGCCTTCATCAGCGTGGTCAGGTAGGCCCTGGTGTCCGAGCCCGTGACCGCGGTGGCCACCGGGTTGTTCGGATTGCAGTAGAACACCAGGCCGGCGCCCTTCGACGCCTGCTGCATGGCGTCGAGGTCCATCTTGAGGCCGGCGCCGAGCTTCACGCCCGTGATGGGATGGCCCATCAGGCGCGCGTAGTCCGCGCACTCCTCGTAGGCCGGGATTGCCGCCACGAGGCCGGCAGTCTTCGACGTGAAGACGTGGGTGCTGGTGCGCAGGATCTGCGTGGACCCGGACCCCAGCAGCACGTTCTCACGCTTGACGCCGTGCTTCTTGGCGATCAGCTCCGACACCTCTTCGGCCGTGGCGAACGGGTAGCGGCCGGCTTCGGGGAACGCGGACGTCCGGATGGCGGACAGGACGTCCTTGTGGCAGCCGAGCGGGTTCTCGTTGCTCGACAGGATGATCGACGGGGCGGGGCCTGCGATGGGCTGGATCCCCTGCGCGAAGAGCGACGCCTCGCGGCCGCGCGAGGTAATCCACATCCCGGTGGCGCCGACGCCCAGCGTCTGCACGAACGAACGTCGCGAGAGCGACATGGCTGAAACCTCCTTCACTCTGGACATCGGATTACCGCCCGTCCTTGCTGGACGTGGTCGTGGTCGAGCCCAGCACCTTCTTGAACACGTCCACGGCCTTCTGCATCTCGGCCATGGTGCCGATGGAGATGCGGCAGTGGGTCTTCTCGTAGGGCGGGAAGTCCCGTCCCACGAGCACGCCGGCCGCGCGGCAGGCGTCACGGAACCCGGCGGCGGGCCGCTTGATGTCCATGAACAGGAAGTTGGTCTGCGAGTCGGTGCCGCTGACGCCCATGTCGGTGAACGCCTTCACCGTGAAGGCCTTCACCTCGGTGTTGCGCTTCCGCTCGTTGTCGATGTGCGCCTGGTTGGCCCACCCGGCGATGGCGCCGCCCAGGGTGAGGGTGCCGAGCCCGTACGGCATCTTGTACGCCTGGATCGCCTTGATCGTCGGCGCGTGGCCGATCGCGTATCCCGCGCGCAGGCCTGCCATGCCATACGCCTTCGAGAAGGTCCGCGTCACGAACACGTTGGGCGTCGAGAGGGCGATGTCCACGGCCGACTGGTAGGACGGATCCGTGACGTAATCGTGATAGGCCTCGTCGATGAGGATCATCGTGTCGGGCGAGGCTGCGCGGATGGCCTTGACCATGTCGGCCACGGCGGTCTTCCCGTGCACGGTCGCCGTCGGATTGTTCGGGTTGCAGAAGAACACCAGGCCGGCGCCCTTCGACGCCTCGATCATCTTCGCGATGTCGATGCGGAGCTTCCCGTCGAGCGCCACCTCGCGCACGGGCGTCCCGATCTTCTTCGCCGTGTCGCGCGGGTTCTCGAACGAGGGCCACGCCGTCACCAGCGCCTTGCCGGGCGAGGTGAACGCGCGCACCGCGTGCGTCAGGATTTCGCCCGAGCCGGGGCCGAGCAGCAGGTTCTCGTTCTTCGCCTGGAACTTCTGGGCCAGCGCCGTGATGAGCGCGCCCTCGGTCTGCCGGGCGTTGAACGGATAGCGATGGGCTTCGGGGAACTTCCCGACGATGGCGTCGAGCACGTGCTGGCCGGGCCCAAGCGGGTTCTCATTGCTGGCGATGCGGACGGGCATGGCTCCTGCCATCCCCTGCTCGCCGTACTCGATCATGCCGGCTTCGCGACCCCGAGCGGAAATCCACTCACCCTGCACGGGCTGGTCAAGAGTCGCAAGACGCTGAAAGAGTCGCCGACGGGTCAGCGACATACGATGCCTCCTTGGTTCACTGCGGCGGGAAATGCCACCTGGGTTGTGCCTCGCGGCGATTTTACACGCTTTCCACCCTTTGCGGGGATCGATCCGGGGCGGGGGTGTCGCCAGCGCCAAGCCAGGCCCTGGCGTTGCGGACGCTGGCCTCGTCGCCGACGACGTATAAGACGTCTCCCGCCGCGAACACCCAGTCCACGGCGGGTGGGGCCAGGGTGGTCCCCCCACGCTTCACGGCCAGAATGGTGGCGCCGGTCGCGGCCCGCAGGTTGACCGCGGTCAGGCTCTGCCCCACGGCCCGATCGCCCGCGGTCAGCTGGTAGCTGGACACCGGGGTGGCGCCCAGCAGGCCGGCCACCTGGTCCGAGGACGCCGCCGGGGCGGCCACGTTGCGGGCCGTCGAGCTGGCCATCAGCCGGCGCGCATCCCCCACCAGCTCTTCCGTAACGTTGCCCGGCACATCCAGCCGCACCAGCAGGTGGGCCATCACCTCCAGCGAGGCTTCCAGCTCCTCGGCCACGGCACGGGTCGCGCCCGCCCGGACCATGCGCTCGGCCTCGGCGCGGTACCGCGTCCGGACAATCACCGGGACGTTCCGGTTCAGGGCCCGCACGGCCCGCACCGCCCGCTCGGACGCGCCCGGGTCGCTCAGCACGGCTACCACCGCAGCGGCCCGCGTCACGCCCGCCGCCTGCAGTGGCTCGGCCGCCGTGGCATCGCCGTAGAGAATATGGTGCCCCTGGGCAGCGGCGTCGCGCACGGCCACTCCGTCCAGCTCGAGGATGACATGGGGCGTCTGGACGCCGCGAAGCGCCCAGGCGATGAGCCGGCCGCCGACCCCGAATCCCAGGATCAGCACGTGTCCCGTCAGCTCCTCGCGGGGCGCGGCCTCGGGCATGCCTGTTTCCGCGCGCTCGCCGGCTACCCACCCCCCGAAGGCCGGCGCCACGCCCACCAGCCACGGCGTGACCATCATCGTCAGGACGCTGGCGGCCAGCAGCACCTGCCAGGCCTCCGGATCGATGGCGCCGTTGGCCACGGCGCTCCCGCCCAGCACGAACGAGAACTCCCCAATCTGCGCCAACCCGAGCGCGGTGGTCAGGGCGACGCGGTGAGGCACGCGCGCCAGCCTGAGCGCCAGGGTGGCCCCGAAGGTCTTCAGGACCACGATGGCCAGCGCCACCCCCACGACCCAGTGAAGCACCGGCGCCAGCGCCGCCGGCTGCACGAGCAGCCCAATCGAGATGAAGAACAAGCTGCTCAGCAGGTCGCGAAGCGGGCGAATCTCGGCGTGAATCTGGTGGCTGAACTCGCTCTCGTCGATCACCAGGCCCGCCAGGAACGCGCCCACCGTCATCGACAGGCCCAGGACCGACGCCAGCCACGCCGTGCCGAGGCTGGCCACCAGCACCATCAGCCCGAAGGCCTCCCGGCCAGACACGGTCGCGAGCCGGAACAGCAGTGGCAGGAGGAACCGCGTCACGGCCGTCAACGACACCGCGATGACGGCCAGCTGGATGAGCGTGCGGCCCAGGCTGGGCGCATCGGTGGATCCGAACAGCACCGGCGCCAGCACCAGCGCGACCAGCGCCGCCAGGTCCTGCAACAGCAGGATGCCGACCGCCAGGCTGCCATGCGGCGCGTGCAGCTCGTTTCGCCGCGTCAGCTCGCGGATGATGATGGAGGTGTTCGAGATGGCAACGAAGAACCCGACGAACAGCGCGGTCTCGAGCCGGCCCCCGAGCAGCGCATAGGCGATGGGCGCCGTCACCGCCATCGTGCCCACCACCTGCGCGCCGCCCCCGACCACGACTTTGCGCCAGAGCCGGCGCACCTCGCTGAACGACAGGTCGAGGCCGACCATGAAGAGCAGCAGGGCGATGCCGATCTCCGAGAGGGCCGTGACCGTTTCTTCCGAGCCGACGAACCCGAAGCCGCCCGGGCCGGCGATCACCCCCGTGGCGATGAGGCTGACGATGGCCGGCGCGCGCAGGCGGCCGCCAATGAGCAGGAGGACGATCGCCAGCGCGTACAACAGGACGAGATCCTGGACGATGAAGCTGCCATGCACGCGGTTTCTACTGTATCGCGACCCTCCGGGCGCGCTCGGCCGGCGCGCCCCTTTGATAAGCTAGCCGTGTGTCGACTCCCCAAGGGCTGACGGGTCGGCGGCCGCGACGCCGCCGCGGCCCCGAGACCGTCGCCCAGCCCCCCGGCCCGGCGCCCATCGACTGGTCCCGGCTGGATCCCGCCGATCTCACCGCTCCGGCCCTGTACATCAACCGCGAGCTCAGCTGGCTGGAGTTCAATCGCCGCGTCCTGGCGCAGGCGCAGGACCCGTCACACCCGCTGCTCGAGCGGGTGAAGTTCCTGGCGATTGCCGGCACCAACCTGGACGAGTTCTTCATG
>DAIRFN010000312.1:0-6235 GCA_036795065.1 Vicinamibacterales bacterium | reverse complement strand
CTGAGGGTGGAATAGGTGGTCGCCTGCGACTTGAGGGCCGTCTGTCGGCCCTGCAGCGCGGTCAGCGGCTGGCTGGCCTGCTGCATGATCGCGTTCAGGACGACGTTGAAGTCGATGTTGTTGAAGCCGCTGAAGGTGATGCCTGAGGCCACGTGGGTTCCTTCCGTCGCCGTTGCCGTTGGTTCTGGCCGGTGTGTCCCTTGGGGCCGGCGTCAGCGGTGGTGCGCGCGCGCGGCGAACACCGGACGAAGGAACCCGTTCATGAGTCCCTTCGTCCGGTCGGTGACTTACCGGAGCAGCGAGAGCACGGCCGAGCTCTGGCTGTTGGCCTGCGCGAGGGCCGCGATGCCGCTCTGCGTCAGGATGCTGTACCGCGTCAGGTTGGCCGACTCTTCCGCGATGTTGGCGTCGCGGATCCGGCTCTCTGCCGCCTTGTTGTTGACGATCTGCGACTGCGCCAGCGAGATGGCGAACTGCAGACGATTCTGCAGAGTACCGACAGTGGCCTGCGCCGTGCCGAGCGTCTGCACCGCAGTCGTGATGGCCGTGACCGCCGCCGCGGCGTTGGTCGCGGTGTCCACCGCCAGTGTGTCGATACTCAGCGCCGCGCCGTCGGCCGCGCCGATCGTGCCGCCGACGGTGCCGTTGCCGCCGTCGTTGCTCACGAACACCGAGAAGCCAGCCGACGCCGTCAGGCCGGCCACGCTCGCTTCACGGTCGATTTCCGAGAGCACGTCCTGGAACTCCGCGTCGAGGACCGCGCGGTCCACCGTGGAGCTCGACGAAGCCGACTGGGTCGCCAGGGTCGCCAGGCGGTCGAGCAGCGTCGAGATGTTGTTGAGCGCGCCGTCCTTGATCTGCAGAGTCGACAGACCGTCACTCGCGTTGCGGATGCCCTGGTTCAGCACCGCCTGCGTGGACCGGTAGCTGTTGGCGACCGCGAGGCCCGCGGCGTCGTCACCAGACGTGTTGATGCGGAAGCCGCTCGACACGCGCTGGAGGGCCTTCTGGAGGCCCATGTTGGTGACCGTCAGGTTGGCCTGTGCGTTGGCCGCCGAGATGTTGCTGACTACGGAGAACGATGCCATGTGACTCACTCCATCCTTAGAGGTTGCGGCCGGCGTCCTTGCCGGCCCGTCCGCGGGAGGCGACCACCGCCACCCGCCTGTCAGGGAGGTAATCGGGCACCGTGACGGAAGCTTGAGGGCGCCCGTCGCCGGACCTGGCATTCTTCTCGCTCTTGTCGTCGCCAGGAGTGCATGGCATGAGCGAGTTCCTGGTGAACGGACAGCCGATTCCGCTCGAATCCGGCCAGAAAACGTGGGCCGATGTGCTGGCGGCCGTCGATGCCGGCGCCGCGGCGGAGGGCCACCTGGTGACGGCCGTCCGATTCGGGGGTGTCGACCAGCCGTCATTCCGTGACGCGGATCTGAGCACCACCTTGGTGCCTGACGCCGGCGGAATCGAGGTCGAGACCGTGCCCCGCGCGCGGCTGCTCAGGATGACACTCGGGACCGCGGGCCTCAGCCTCCCGGACATCGCCACCGGCGCGTGCCGCGCCGCGACGGCGTACCGGATGGGCCAGCTCGCCGACGCGCACCAGCAACTCGGGACGCTGCTGGCAACGGTGCGCACGCTGGTGGAGCTGACGCTCGCATCGGCGGCGGCTGCGGGCACCGATCTCTGCGATCTGCCGTGCGGTGCCGATACGGCCGCGGGCATCCTCGGCGCCACGGGCGTCGTCCTCGACACCCTGGCGCAGCACCAGCGGGTGGAGGACTGGGTGGCGGTCGCCGACGAGCTCGAATACGCGCTCGCACCCGCGCTGCTTGGCTGGAGCGTCGTCTTCGAGGCGATGCAGGAGCGGTGCGCCGCATGAGCATCCACCTCGAACATCCGGCGCATGGCGTCGCCATGGTCGGCTTCGGCCCGTCGGGCCGCCGCCTCACCTACCGCACCGATACGGACGGCCACCGCGTGACCGTTCACGACGACTTCGGCCGGCTGCAGCTCGCCTTCGGCGGGTGCGGCCGCGGTCCCGGCGCGCTCCACACGCCGCTCGACCTCGCCTTCGTCCATCCGACCTTCCCCGGCGAGCGGCTGCCTCTGTGCGGGCCCGACGCCATCTGGCTGGCCGTGGCCGACTACGGCAACCGCCGCCTCCAGATCTTCGAGATCGACGGTGCCCACGTCGGCACGGTCGCCCTCGACGACCAGCCCGGCATCGGCGCACCGTGCGGGCTCACCTGGCGCAACCCCGTCCTCGAGATCGAAGGCATCGAGGGCGCCCACGCCTTGCTCTATCTGAGCGCCGCGCTCCTGCACAGCACCGAGCACTCGGGTTCGATCGCCCGGCGGCCTCGCGGGTGGCGGCAGGTCAGCCACCTGGTGAACTGAGATGGCGACCACGACCACCTCCGCACCCGCCGCTCCAATCGTGCCGTTCGCGCCCCCTGCGATCGGCCAGGACGAGATCGACGCGGTGGTGGCGGCGCTGCGCTCGGGCTGGCTGTCCACGGGGCCGCGCGTCCAGGAGTTCGAGCGTGCCTTCGCGCGCTACACAGGCGCCCGGCACGCGGTGGCGGTCAACTCCTGCACGGCGGCGCTGCACCTGGCGCTGCTGGCGTCGGGCATCGAACCCGGCGACGAGGTCGTCACCACACCGCTCACCTTCTGCGCCACGGCCAACGTCATCCTGCACGCGGGTGCCACGCCGGGCTTCGCGGACATCGATCCCGAGACGTGGAACCTGTCGCCGGCCGCAGCAAGTGCCGCCATCACCCCTCGAACGCGCGCGATCCTGCCGGTGCACTACGCGGGCCGCCCGGCCGACATCCCGGCGTTCCGGTCCCTGGCCGCGGCGCACAGGCTCGCGCTCATCGAAGACGCGGCTCACGCCGTGGAGGCCCGGGCAGCGGGTCAGAAGATCGGCACGACCGCCGACTACACCTGCTTCAGCTTCTACGCGACCAAGAACCTGACGACCGGCGAAGGCGGGATGCTGACGACCGCCTCGGACGAAGGCGCGCGCTTCGCCCGCGTCGCGGCGCTGCACGGGATGAGCCGAGACGCGTGGGCCCGGTACGACGCGTCCGGCTCGCCGCACTACGACGTCGTCATGCCGGGCTTCAAGTACAACATGATGGACCTCCAGGCCGCGATCGGCCTGGTGCAGCTGGCCGCCCTTGGTCGCCACCTCGCAAGACGCGAGGCGGTCTGGCGGATCTACGACGAGGGCCTCGCCGACCTGCCGGTGACGCGCCCGGCGCCGGTGGGGTCCGGCGACGTCCACGCGCGGCACCTCTACACCATCCTGGTCGAGCCCGATTCGGGCTGGACGCGGGACGCGCTGGTCGGCGCGCTGGCCGCGCGCGGCATCACGACGAGCATCCACTTCCGCGCGCTCCACCTGCACCCCTACTACGCAGCGCGGTTCGGCTTCGTGCGCGGCCAGTTCCCGGTGGCCGAGCGGCTGTCCGACTCGGTCATCTCCCTGCCGCTCTCGGGCGCGATGCCGGACACCAGTGCCCTGCGTGTCGTGGACGCGCTCAGGCAGCTTCTGTTGGGGGGGCGAGACTGACCATGACGCGCGTGTCCCCGGGCCCCGTCGTGTTCTGTGCCGCCGCCGGCCCGCGCCTCGGCTTCGGGCACCTGGTGCGCTGCCGCTCGCTGGCTCGCGCACTCGGAGTCGAGCCCGTCGTCGCCCTGCGCGGCAGCCGATCCACGCGGGAACGTGCCGTGGCGCTCGGCTGCACGCTCGCCGACATCACCGACGCCGCCGGAATTCGCGCGCTCGGCTCGTCGCTCGTCGTGATTGACGATCCCTCGCCGGCTCACGCCGCGCGGTGGCTGCTTCGCGCACGCCGGGCGGGGGTGCCCGTGGCGAGCGTCCACGACCTCGGCCTGGCGTACATCGCCTCGGACCTCCTGATCGACGGAAGCGTGCGCGCCGGAAGGGCGCCGGCGGGATCGTCCCTGCTGTCCGGACCGACCTACGCCATCCTCGACCCGTCGGTGGCGCGCACCCGCCGTACCCGACCTCGCCCGATCCCCGGCCGCGTGCTGATCGCGCTTGGCGGCGGGCATCACGTGCTCACCGCCGCGGCCCGACTTTCGGCAGCGCTGGCCGGCCGGGTGCCGCACGCCGAGCTTCGCGTCGCCCGTGGTTTCGCTGCGCGGCACGCGCTGCCCACGCTGGCCTTCGGCACCTGGTTTGACGCGCCCCGCGGCCTGGCCCGCGAGCTGGCCGAGGCGAGCGTGGCCATCGTCGCCGGCGGCGTGACGCTCTACGAAGCCTGCGCACTCGGCGTCCCGGTCATCGCCCTTGCGGTCACCGCCGCGCAGCGCCAGACCGTCCGCGGGCTGGCCCGGCAGGGGGCGGTCGTCGACGGCGGAGGTCCGCCGCTCTCCGACGCGTGTTTCGCCGCCGTTGCCGAGACGATGGTCCGCCTGCTGGCCAGCCGGGCCGTCTGCGCGAGGCAGGCGCTCACAGCCCGCCGGATCGTGGACGGTCGCGGCGCCCACCGTGTGGCCGCCCGGCTGCGGGCGCTCGCCCGCGACGCCCGGGCGGGGAAGGAGGCGCGTCGTGCAGCGTGACTCTCGCGCGGTGATCTTCGACCTCGATGACACGCTGTACCCCCGCCGGCGATTCGTGCTGAGCGGGTTTGCGGCCGTCGCCCGCCGCGTGGAGCGCTCCGGCGATGCCGAGGCTCGCGCGGCCTTTGCGGTCCTGACACGCGCCTTCCGCACGATGCGCGGCCGCGAGCTGCAGGTGCTGGCCGGTCACTTCAATCTGCCCACCTGGATCGTGCCGCAGCTCATCGAGGTCATCCGCGCGCACGAGCCGCGGCTTCGCCTGCCCCGCGCATCGGCGCGAGCGCTCGAGCACCTGAGTCACGGATGGCGGATCGGCGTGGTGACCAACGGGCCGCCCGACATCCAGGCGCGCAAGGTGGAGGCCCTCGGCCTCGCGCCGCTCGTGGACACGGTGGTGTACGCCCATGCCATCGGGCGTGGCTTCGGCAAGCCCGACCGGGCACCGTTCGTCGAGGCCGCTCGCCGGCTGGGCGTGCCGCTGGCGCGGGCGGTCTTCGTCGGCGACGACCCGGTCGCCGACATCACGGGCGCGCAGCAGGCGGGCATGTACGCCATCCGGATGCTGCGGCCGGGGGCACGAGTGTGCGAGGCGGCCGGAGCCGCCGATGCCGTGGTCGAATCGATTGACGAGGTGCCGTCGGTGGCAACGGAGCTGATCGACGGACGGAGGGCATATGTCGTTTGACGGGCAAGGCTTCCAGATTGGCACCCAGACGATTGGCGCAGCCGGACGATTGTTCGTCATTGCCGAGATCGGGCTCAACCACGACGGATCGACCGAGCGGGCCCTGGCGCTGGTGGATGCGGCGGCGGCGGCCGGGGCCTCGGCCGTCAAGCTGCAGACCGTCGAGGCCGCCGCCCTGGTCTCGACCAACGCCCCCGCACCGGCACACGTCGACGCGGAATCGATGGTCGAGTTCTTCGCGCGGTTCGAGCTCGACGAGGCGGCTCACCGCGCGGTGATCGCGCGCGCGCGCCAGCACGGGCTGGCGGTGCTTGCGACACCGCTCTCAGAAGCCGCCGTGGACCTGCTGGAACGGGTGGGCATCGATGCCTACAAGATCGCGAGCGGCGACATCACGTGGCCCGGCCTCATCACGCGCGCGGCCCGGACGGGGCGACCGATGATCATGTCGACGGGCATGTCGGATCTGCACGAGGTGGCACGCGCCGTCTCGTGGGCCCGCGACGGTGGAGCCGCCGGCGTCGCCCTGCTGCACACGGTGTCGGCCTACCCCACCCCGACGGGCAGCGAGAACCTGCGCGCCATCGCCACGCTCAGCCGCACGTTCGAGGTCCCGGTGGGGCTCTCCGACCACGGTGCCGACGGCTTCTCACTGCCGCTGGCCGTGGCCCTCGGCGCGTGCATCTACGAACGCCATCTGATGCTGCGCTCCGACGATCCCGTCGTGGATGCGGCGGTGTCGAGCACGCCGGGCACGCTGGCGGCGCTCGTGCGGGCGGCCGCCCGCACCCACGCCGCCCTGGGCACGGGCGAGAAGACATGTGATCGGGCCGAGCGCCCCAATCGGATCCCGAGCCGGCGTGCGCTCTACGCGAGGCGGGCGCTGCGGTCAGGGCACCGTGTCCAGCCGGGCGACGTCATCGCCCTGAGGCCCGGCGTCGGCCTGCCGCCCGA
>DAIRFN010000055.1:0-20255 GCA_036795065.1 Vicinamibacterales bacterium | reverse complement strand
TACGATTACGGCTATGACGGCAAAGGCCGGTTGATCACTTACACGGACGACCAGAACGCCGACAGCGATGCGACGTACACGTATGACTATGCCGGGCGAAGGATCGGGATGACAGTGGGGTCCGGTTGCAACTTGGCGACTTGGCGGTTCGTGTACGATGCGGACGACGTTGTCGCCGAGTTCGTTGACACGGATGCCGATGAAGTGGCCGATCATGTCCGGTACTACTGGAACCTGCCGGAGATAGATCAAAGAATCGGTTTCTGCGACGTGGACGCGCAGGGGAAGGTCACGGCGTGGCGCGCGTTCGCGTGGGGCGCTGGCGGGTCGGCGGCCGTCATGCTGAAGGACGCGGCCGACAAGGCCGCGCGCCAGCAGGTGCAGGACGTCCTCGCGCGCCTCCGTGCGGAGCGTGCCGACGTCATCGCGCGCGTCGAGGCTGGCGATGCGGTTCGCGCGCTCGGCGGCTTCCCCGGCGCGGCGTTCGTCGTGGGATTCTCGCCCGGGTTCAAGATGGGAAGCGCGCTCGCAGGCGAGGTGGTCCGGCCCGCCGCCTCGCCGGGCGGCACGCACGGTTACCTGCCCGGCCCGCGCGACATGGAGGCCTCGTTCTTCATCGTCGGGGCCGGCGTGTCCGCGGGACGGAACCTGGGCGCCATCGACATGCGTGATGTCGCGCCCACACTGGCGGCGAAGCTCGGTGTCCGGCTGCCTCTCGCGGAAGGCCGCAACCGGCTCTGACGCCATCCGCACTCGCTCGCGACGCGCGCTGGGCGCGAGCGACGTCGGGCAGGCCCGCTCGCACCAGCCCCTCCTCCCGCGTGACCCAGATCCCCATACTGTTCGGTGGAGCCATGCGTTCGAGCCTGATGAGAGGCGTCTGACCGATCTGCACCGGCCGACCTTACTGGCGCCGCAACAGCGTCAGCGGATTCGCGGTGGCCGCGCGTCGCGCCGGCAGCCATGTGGCGACCAGCGTCACCAGTCCCACCGCTGCCACGACCACGCCATAGGTGGGCCAGTCGCTCGTGGTCACGCCGACGAGCAGCGCCCTCAGCCCACGCGTCGCCGCCAGCGACAGGGCCAGCCCGATGCCGACGCCCACAGCCACTCTCGCCAGCGCCACGCGGACCACGCCCTTGACGATGGCGCGCCCCGCGGCGCCGAGCGCCGAGCGGATAGCGAACTCGTGACGCCGATTCGCCACGTCGAGGGCGACCAGGCCGGCCAGGCCCACGGTGGACAGCACGAAGGCGAGCGCCGCGAACAGCGAGAACATCCACGCCGAGAACCGCCACGGCGCGCGGGCGCGCGCGACGATGGCGTCGAGCGTGGCGACGCGGCTGACGATGACCCGTGGGTCCAGAGCGCGGGCCTCGCGCTCCACCGCGGGCAGCAGCGAAAGCGGCGCGACCTCGGTCCGCAGCACCAGATCGGTGGCCGGCATCGGGGTCTGCGACGCCGGGTCGTACATGTCGAGCTGCACCTCGCCCAGCCCGCGATAGCGCACGTCGCTCACCACGCCCACCACCTCGCGCCAGGCCGTGCGGCCGGTGCCGCGCTCGAAGGTGGACGTGCGAAGCCGCTGGCCGATCGGATCCTGCCCCGGCCACAGCCGCGCAGCCGTGCTCTCGCTGACGATCGTCACTCGGGGCGAGGTGGCGGTGTCGTCGACCGCGAAATCACGGCCCCGCACGATCCGGATGCGCATGGCCTCGAAGTATCCCGGCGTGGCCACCTGGTAGTTGAGCAGCGGATTGGCGCGGGCGGCCTCCGCGGTTTCGGGCTGCCCCTCGAGGGTTACGAGCGTGCCTTGCCCGATGGGGCCCAGCGCGAGCGGCCGCAGGTACACGGCACCGGCGGCGTCCACTCCAGGCAAAGCTGAGACGCGCGTCAGCAGGTCGCGCATCCACTCGTTGGCAGGTCGTTGGTCGATGCGAGGCTCGACGGCGAGTGTAAGGGTACCGCCGGGCTCGAAACCGAGATCGACGGTACTGAGCGCGGAGAAGCTGCGGACGACGAGCCCCGCCGAAAGAAGCAGCACGACGGCCAGCGCGGTCTGCACCACCTGCAGGGTGGCGCGCGTGGCCAGCGAGCGCCGCGCGGTGGCCGTCCGCCCGCCGTCCGCCAGCGTCTCGACGGGGTTGGTGGCGTGCGCCTGGCGCATGGGGGCCACGCTGCAGACGACCGCCGCCGCGCCGACGACGAGCAGGCTCAGGAGGCCGACCGTCCAGTTGAGCGACGCATCCTTCAGTCCCGGCACGCCCTCGGGAGCCAACGCCACCAGCCCCTGCATGGCCCACGCCCCGGCCAGCCACCCGGCAACGCCGCCTGCCGTCGCGAGCACCAGGGCTTCGAGCGCCCACTGCCGTGCGACCGCGGCACGGGTGGCGCCCATGGCCATGCGGACGGCGCTGTCGCGGGCGCGCAGCGCCGCGCGCGTGAGCATCAGGCCCGATACATTCGCGCACGCGATGACGAGCAGCACGGCCACGGCAGCCAGCGCGGCCCACAAGGCCGGGCGCGCGGGACCGTAGAAGTAGTCGGCAAAGGGTGTCGCCACGATGTCGAACGTGGGCCCGCCGGCCTCGCCCTGCGTGCGCCGGGCAATCGCGCTGAGCTCGCCCGCGAGAGCGCTCGACATCGCGCCGTCGCGCAGCCGGCCGACCAGGTAGAACACGCCTACCGTTCGAAGCGCGTCGGTCTTCCAGCCGTCGCCTGCAGCGGCGAGCACGGGAACGGCCGGCGTCCACAGATCGGTGCCGCGCGGGAAGTCGAAGCCCGCGGGCATCACCCCAATGACCCGCGCCGGCTCGTCGTCGAGCGTGATGGTGCGTCCGACGATGGTGGCGTCGGCGCCGAAGCGGCCGGCCCAGAGGTCGTGGCTGAGCACGACGACCGGTGGCGCACCTGGCTGATCGTCGTCGGGGCCGATGATGCGGCCGAGGTGGGCCGCGGCCCCGAGCGTGTCGAAGAACGTGCCCGAGACGCCGGTGGCGGCCAGCTTCGCCGGCTCGCCCGTGCCGTCCAGTACTGTCGGCCACGGCGACGAGCCGACGGCCGCTGCGCGCGCCAGCGTGCGGCTCTCGCGCCCCATGTCGGACACATCGAGGTACGACAATTCGATCACGCCAGCGGTCAACGCGGGGTTCGAGCCCCACGCCACCACGATCTGCGACGGCGCGGCGATGGGAATGGGGCGAAGCAGCACGGCCTGCACCGCGCTGAACATGACCGTTGTTGCGCCGATGGCGAGCGCCAGCGTGGCCACGGCGGCGGTCGTGTAGCCCGGGGCGCGGCGCAGCTGGCGAAGGGCGATCCTGAGGTCGTGGACGACAGGCATGGATGCGGACAAGCATGCCACGCCGGCGACGCGGCGAGCGCCGGCGCCCGCGTTTGGCCCGGGACCTGTTGAGGGACGAAGAGCCCCGACGTTCTTGACGCCTGCTGGCGCCGCCGAAGGTTGCCCCTTGTGTTCTACTGTCGGCGCCAAGGGGGCCCCTGTATGCACCTGAGCCGGCGTGACTGGCACGTGTTGGTCGTGGGCGGGCTCGTCGCGGGACCGCTGACAGGCGGTGGTGGCGGCGCAGGGAGATCGCAGGCGGCCGGCGGATGGCGGATGCTGTTCGACGGCTCCTCGCTCGACGCGTGGCGCGGGTTCAAGACCGACACCGTGCCGGCCGGCTGGCGCATCGTCGATGGCGCGCTCAGCAAGGACAGCGAGGTGGGCGACCTCGTCTCCAGGGATCAGTTCGGCGACTTCGAGCTGGAACTGGAGTGGCGCATCGGCGAGGCCGGCAACAGCGGCATCTTCTACCGCGGCACCGAGGAGTACACCCGCATTCACTGGAGCGCGCCCGAGTATCAGCTGCTCGACGACATCAAGGGCGCCGACAACAAGACGCGGCTCACCTGTGCTGGCGCGGCCTACGCGCTCTATCCCTCCCCGGCCGGGCACCTGAAGCCCGTTGGCGAATGGAATCACACCCGCATCCTCGCCCGTGGCGCGCACGTGGAGCACTGGCTGAACTCCGCCAAGCTGCTCGAGTTCGAGCTGGGGAGCGCGGACTGGAACGCGAAGGTGGCCGCGAGCAAGTTCAACAAGTGGCCGAACTTCGGCAAGAGCCCGCGAGGCCACCTCGCGCTGCAGGGTGATCACGCCGGCGCGCTGGCGTTCCGCACCATCCGCATCCGCGAGCTGTGATTCCGCCCGGGCCGCTGACCCAGATGTGATCCGCATGATCAAGGCCAGGCTCGCCGGGATGATGTTCCTCCAGTACTTCATCTGGGGGGCCTGGTTCGTGACGATGGGCACCTATCTGGGCCAGACGCTGGGATTCTCCGGCGCCCAGGTCGGGCTGGCCTACGGCGCCACCGCGATTGCGGCGCTCGTCTCGCCCTTCTTCCTCGGCATCGTCGCCGACCGGTTCTTCGCGTCCGAGAAGATGCTGGCGGTTCTCCACCTGCTGGGTGCGGTGTTGATGTGGATGGTCTCGCGCCAGCACGACTGGGCTGCGTTCTACCCGCTGCTCATCGCCTACTCGCTGTGCTACATGCCGACGCTGTCGCTGACCAACGCCGTGGCGTTTCATCACGTAGAGGAGGCGGGGCGCGACTTCCCGGTGATCCGGGTGCTCGGCACGGTGGGCTGGATTGTCGCGGGGGTGCTCGTGGGGAAGGTGCTGCAGGCGGACCGGCTGGCCGTGCCGATGCAGCTGGCGGCTGTCGCCTCCGCGGTGATGGGCTTCTACTGCCTCACGCTGCCGCACACGCCGCCGCGCGCCGCGGGCGCTGCGGTCTCGATGCGTGACGTGCTGGGCCTCGACGCGCTGCAGCTCCTCCGCGACCGCCCGTTCGCCGTGTTCGTGGCCGGATCGTTCCTGCTGTGCGTGCCGCTGCAGTTCTACTACGCCTTCACGAACCCGTTCCTGAACGAGATTGGCGTGCCGCAGGCCGCCTTCATCCAGACCTTCGGCCAGATGAGCGAGATCGGGTTCATGCTGGTGCTGCCGATGCTGCTCGTTCGGCTGGGGATCAAGCGCATCATGCTCATCGGCATGGCGGCGTGGGCGCTGCGCTATGTCGCGTTCGCGTTCGGGAACGCCGCCGACGGCATGTGGCTGCTCTACGCCGGCATCCTGCTGCACGGCGTCTGTTACGACTTCTTCTTCGTCGCCGGACAGATCTACACCGACCAGCGCGCGGGCGAGCGCGTGCGCGCCGCCGCGCAGGGGTTGCTGAACTTCGTCACCAACGGCGTTGGCTACTTCATCGGCGCCTTCGTGTCGGGCGGCGTCGTGGACGCGTACGCGCGGGCTGGCGGCGGGCACGACTGGCGCGGCATCTGGCTGGTGCCGGCGACGGCGGCGGCTGTCATCCTCATCGTGTTCGCGGTGTCGTTCCGGCCGCGGCCCGCCGCCGTGGCCGCGAGGTGAGGTGTCCACGGGAACACGCCCGCCTCCGCGGCGAAGCCGCTACGGCGAGGCCTCGCCGCAGCTCGCGGGCAATTACGCGAGCGAAGGCGGGAAGGACGCGAAGGGGACGAAGCACGACACGAAGAAGCACGACACCGCACTGGAACGCCGGAGCCGACAACGCAGACGGCGTAGAGGCGTCGCTGACGGATGATCTGCAACTCAACCGTCAGGGCACCGCGAACACCCAGATGGCGCCGCCCTCAGGCACTTCGGGATACGCGCCGCCCGTGAGTGTGTTCAGCCGGCCCTGCACGAGGCGCGAGTCGATGCCCCATCCCGACTGGATGGCGATGTACTGCTTGCCGTCGATCGTGAACGACGAGGGCGGGGCGAGGATGCCCGAGTTGGTGGGGAACTCCCAGAGCACCTTGCCGGTCTCGGCATCGAAGGCGTGCAGTTGGCGATCGCTGGTGCCGCCCGAGAACACCAGGCCGCCACCGGTGGCGAGCATCGATCCCCAGTTGATGGACGTGGGATAGGTGTGCGTCCACACGCGCTGGCCCGTGTCCACGTTCCATGCCTGCACTTCGCCCACATGATCCGCCCCGGGCGCGAGCTGGAGGCCGCTCTGGGCGCCCATGAAGCGCTCGCCGGCCTCGTACTCCACCTCGGTGCCCGTCAGCCAGTCGCACAGGTTCTCGTTCGCCGGGATGTAGATCATCCGCGTCTTCGGGCTGAACGCGATTGGTGGCCAGTTCTTCCCACCCCAGTGCGACGGGCAGATGTTCTCGGCCTTCTTTCCCGTGGCGGGCTTGCGATCCGGATCGACGTCAGGCCGGCCCGTCTTTGGATCCAGACCACGGAAGACCGTCTGCCGCACGTAGGGCATGCCCTCCACGAAGGTGATGGGGCCGGCGCTCCGCTGCAGGAACCACAGATAACCGTTGCGAGCGACGTTGATCAGCCCCTTCACCGTCCGGCCGTCACGCTGGTAGTCCACGAGGATCGGTGGCGACACCTCGTCCCAGTCCCACGAATCGTTCGGGTGGTACTGGAAGTGGCCGCGGATCTGGCCGGTCTTCACGTCGAGCGCGATGGTGGAGGCGGTGTACAGGTTGTCGCCCGGGCGTTGGTCGCCCATCCACGGTCCCCCGTTGCCCGTGCCCCAATAGGCGATCCCCGTCTCCGGATCGTAGTTGCCTGTCACCCACACGGGCGCCCCGCCGGTCTTCCACTGATCGCCCTTGGGCCACGTCTCGCTGCCCGGCTCACCGGGCGCGGGCACCGTGTAGGTCTTCCACGCGGGCTTGCCGGTCTCCGCGTCGTAGGCGGCCACGAACCCGCGGATGCCGAATTCCCCGCCCGACGCGCCGATCATCACGAGGCCTTCGGCCACCAGGGGCGCCAGCGTCATGTAGTAGCCGCGCTGGTTCTCGCCGACGTCAGCTGTCCACACTTCCTTCCCTGTTCGGGCATCGAGCGCGACCAGCACGCCCTCGTTGGCCGGCAGATACACCTTGTCGCCGTAGAGCGCGACGCCGCGCGAGGTCGGGTGCATGACGACGGCGTCTTCGGGAATCGGGCGCCGGTAGCGCCACAGGAGGCGGCCGGTCTTCGCGTCGACGGCAATCACCTGGTTGCCGGGTGTCGAGACGAACATCACGCCGCCGTTGACGAGCGGCGGCGCCTCGTGGCCGTTGGTGGCGCCGGTCGAGAACACCCATACCGGCTGCAGACGAGCGACGTTCGACGTGTTGACCTGATCGAGCGGGCTGTAGCCCCATCCGTCGTAGGTCCGGCGAATCATCAGCCATTCGTCATCGGCGGGCTTCCGCAGCCGCTCGGCCGTGACCGGCGGATAGGCCTTCAGGATGGCCGGCATGGGCAGCGGCGGCGCCGGCGGCGGAGTGGGCGCCGGCCGCTGCGCGTCGACCAGGACCAGCGCGAGCGTCACCGCGATCGTCGTGGCCAGAACGAGTCTCGTCACCCGCATCGTCCCCTCGCTTCCCAGGTTCCCGTGCATGTCGACGAAACCGACCAGCCTTCGCGACGGCCACGCTGGCCCCCCAAAGCGTCAGCGGGGCAACACGCCCCGTACGCCCACCGGTCTCAACCGACTCCCGACTCCCGTTTCCCGACTCCCGACTCGATCCCTACCCCTGCTCGAACCCCGGGCGCGCGGTGAACGGTCCTGCCACTTCCAGCCGACCCTCGACAACGCGCAGCGGCAGCGCCGGCAGGTTGCGCGGTGCCGGGCCGTCGATGACACGCGCCTGGTCGCGCGCATCGAACCGCGACTGGTGGCAGTCGCAGTAGAGCGCCTGTTCCTCGACGAGGAAGGCCCCGACCTCGCAGCCCGTGTGCGTGCAGATGGCGGAGTAGGCGACGACACCCTCGGCGGACTGCGCGCGAGTGCGCTCGACCAGGGCCGCGGGATCGAGGCGCACCAGGACGACGCGATTGAGGCGAGAGCCGCTGCGCACCACCCGATCGGCTGCGGTCATCGGCCACGCCAGCGTCGGCGTGGGGCCGGCTGCCACATCGTCGGGTGTCAGCGGTGTGGCGGTGGCGTCGCCGACCCTGACCAGCAGGTCACCGGCGGCGGGTCGTGACGATCGTGGCTCCTGCACGACTGCGTGAACCGGTGTCATCCATGCCAGGGCCAGGCCCGCGGCGCCGTGCAGCACCGTGCGGCGCGAGGTGCCGGCCGGTGTCACGCGGACGCGCGTCGGCGATCGATCGGGATGGTCCATGGCAATGCCGGCCCGATCCTACACCGGTGCGCATAGAATCAGGCCACCATGCGCGAAGCCGTCATCGTGTCGAGCAGCCGTACCCCACTGGCCAAGTCGCATCGCGGCTCCTTCAACATCACCCGGCCGGACGACCTGGCCGCGCACTGCATCGCGCATGCGCTCGGCAAGGTGCCCGCACTCGAGGCTCGCGAAATCGAAGAGGTGATTCTCGGCTGCGGGCAGCCCCACGGGCCACAGGGGCACAACGTGGCGCGGGTCGCCGCCCTTCGCGCCGGGTTGCCGGTCACCACGGCGGCGGTCACCGTGAACCGCTTCTGCAACTCCGGGCTCCAGGCCATCGTCCAGGCCGCCCACATGGTGATGCTCGAGGGCGTCGAGGTTGCGATCGGCGGCGGGGTGGAGTCCATCACGATGATGCAGCGCGACAACTCGCCGAATCCGTGGGTGAAGGAGCGATACCCCGGCCTCTACATGGTGATGGGGGAGACGGCGGAGGTGGTCGCGAAGCGCTACGGCATCTCGAGGGCAGCGCAGGACGAGTACTCGCTGGTCAGCCAGCAACGGGTCGCGCGGGCGCAGCAGGACGGCTTTCTCGCCGGCGAGATCGCGCCCATCGAGGTGCGGCGCGCCGTCTTCAACAAGCAGACCGGCGAGAAGGTCGGTGAAGAAGACGTGCGGGTCGAGCGCGACGAGTGCAACCGGCCCGACACCACGCTCGAAGGGCTGGGAAAGCTCCCACCGGTGTTCGACACGGTCAGCGGCACCGGCAGCGTCACCGCCGGCAACTCTTCGCAGCTGTCAGACGGCGCCTCGGCCACCGTCGTCATGTCGATGGATCGGGCCCGGGCGCTGGGCATCGATCCCCTGCTCATCTTCCGCGGCTATGCCGCGGTGGGGTGCGAGCCAGATGAGATGGGCATCGGGCCTGTCTTCGCCGTGCCCAAGCTGCTCCAGAAGCAAGGGCTCACCGTGGATGACATCGACGTGTGGGAGCTCAACGAGGCGTTCGCGTCCCAAGTGGTGTGCTGCCGCGACCGTCTCGGCCTGCCGATGGATCGCCTGAACGTCAACGGAGGCTCCATCGCGATCGGCCATCCGTTCGGCATGACGGGATCGCGCCTGGTCGGCACGCTGGCCAACGAGATGCGGCGCCGGCGGGCGCGCTATGGCGTGGTGACGATGTGCGTCGGCGGCGGACAGGGCGCGGCCGCCCTCTTCGAGAGGGTGTAGGTCTTGGGTCTTGGGTCCTGGGTCCTGGGTCCTGGGTCCTGGGGCTGACTCCTGATTCCTGACTCCTGCCTCCTGGCTAGCCGTTGAATCCTCGGCCCTCTGCCGCCAGCTTCTCGAGTAGCCCTGCCGGCTTCCAGTAGTTTCCGTGGCGCTCGCGGTATTCCTTGATCCGGGCCAGGACGGTGGGCAAGCCCACCGTGTCGGCGTAGAACATCGGACCGCCGACGTGGCGCGGGTAGCCGAAGCCGTGGCAGTAGACCACGTCGATGTCGCTGGCGCGCGTGGCGTAGCCCTCTTCCAGCACCCGGGCGCCCTCGTTGGTCAGCGCCGTCATGATGCGCGCGACGATCTCGTCGTCGTCGACCTGGCGCCGCGTGACGCCACGCTTCGCCGCCTCTTCCGCGGCAATCTGATCCACCAGCGGATCGTGGATGCGATCGCGGCTGCCCGGCTCGTACCGGTACCATCCGGCTCCCGTCTTCTGCCCGTAGCGGCCCATCTCGTAGAGTCGATCCGGCACTGCGGACTGTGGCCCTTCGGCGCGCGTCTTGCCGATCGACTTCAGGAACTGCCGGATTCGCCAGCCCACGTCGATGCCCGCGATGTCCTGCATGCCGAACGGGCCGACGGGCATGCCGAACGCGGTGAGGGCGCCATCGATCTGTGGCACGGTGGCGCCTTCTTCGAGCAGCAACAGCGCCTCGCGCATGTAATAGGCGAGCATGCGGTTGGCGACGAAGGCGAAGCAGTTGCCGACCACCACGCCCACTTTGCCGAGCCGCTTCGCCACGGCCAGCGAGGTGGCAATGGTCTCGCGGCTCGTTTCACGCCCGCGGACGATCTCGAGCAGCTTCATCACGTTGGCGGGGCTGAAGAAATGGTGGCCGATCACCTGGCCGGGCCGGCCGCTGGCCCTGGCGAACTCGTCGATGTCGAGGCTCGACGTGTTCGACGCGAGGATGCACGAGGCCTTCGTGATCCGGCCCAGGTCGGCGAAGATCACCCGCTTGAGCGCCATGTCCTCGAACGCCGCTTCGACGACGATGTCGACGTCCTCGAAGCCGTCGTAGGTGGTCGTGGGCGTGATGAGTGCCAGCGTCCGCTGGAGGGCCTCGCTCGTCATGCGGCCCTTCGCGACAGACGACTCATAGTTCCTGCGGATCGTGGCTAGCCCGCGCTGCACGGCCCCGTCGTCCACGTCCTTCAGCAGCACGGGGATGCCGACATTGGCGTAGGCCATGGCGATGCCCCCGCCCATGGTGCCGGCGCCGATCACTGCCGCGCGCACGATGGGCGTCACCGGGGTGTCCTTCGGCACGTCCGGAACCTTGGCGGCTTCGCGCTCGGCGAAGAACATGTGGACCAGCGCCCGGCACTCGGTCGAGGTGACACAGCCGGCGAACAGGTCGCGCTCCCGGGCCGAGCCGGCCGCGAAGTCGAGCGTGAATGCCGCCTCGATGGCGTCCACGGCCTTGAGTGGCGCCTGCAGGCCTCGGGACGTCTTCGCCAGGGTGGTGCGGGCGGCGGCGCACGCCGCGACACCAGCGCTGCGATCCGCGATCTTCTCGACGAGCGCGCGCGTCTTGCGCGTCTCTCCGGCGGCGGCCTTTGCGCGCGCAAACGCCACGGCGTCGTCGAGGAGGTTCGCGCCGGCCACGAGATCGACGATGCCGGCCGACAGGGCGCGGGCGGCCGGGACCGGCTTGCCCCCGGTGCACATCTCGATGGCCAGATCGGCGCCGCAGAGTCGCGGCAACCGCTGCGTGCCGCCGGCCCCGGGGATGATGCCGAGCGTGACCTCGGGCTGTCCGACGCTGGCGTCAGGCGCGATCACGCGGTAGTGGCACGCCATGGCCACCTCGAGCCCGCCGCCCAGCGCGTTCCCGTGGATCGCGGCCACCACCGGCTTGGTGGCCTCCTCGATTCGCAGGAGCCTGGCATGCGTGCCCTCCGACCGCGCCAGCGATTGCTCGCGGGTCTTCAGCGTGCCGAAGATCCTGATGTCGGCCCCGGCGATGAAGGTGGAGCCTGCGCCGATGAGGACCATCGCGTCGACGCCCGGATCCGCGCAGACACGCGCCACCGCGGCCTCGATGGCCTCGAGCACGCCCGGGCCGAGGGCGTTGACGGGTGGGTTGTCGACGGTCAGGATGGCGACTCGGTCACGGACGTCGTAGCGAACCAGTTCTGGCATCGTGAGCTGCTGGCGATGTGGCCGTCTGGCGGCCTGGTTAGTTGGTGCCCGCGAGACGGAGCGGGACGAACTTCCCGCCCACCACATGGGCCGCGATCGTGGTCTGCCTCAGGTGGCCGTCGGCGTCCACGCCGAGCAGCTCCGACGGCTTGAACTCGTCCGGCAGGGTCGCGGCCGCCTCGTCGGCACGGGCGCGAATCGCCCTGGCATCGGTGGCGGTGCCGGCCAGTTCCATCGCCCGCCCCAGGATGCGCATCGCGCCATAGGTGAGGCTCACCTCGCGCGGCGGGTCGCGGTCTGCACCCTTCTTCTGCCGGTACTTCTCCACGAAGCGGGCGGCGCGGAAATCGGGGTGATGAACCATGGGCATCACGCCCACGGAGTTCTCCAGCATCGCCATCGGCACCAGCTTGTTCATCTCCTCGAACTTGGCCTGGTCCATCACGACGAAGCCGCCCTTGAAGCCCTGCTCCCTGGCGGCCTTGATCACGAGGGCGGTGGCCTGCGAGGGGCCCCCGACGAAGAGCACGTCGGGCTGCTCCGACAGCGCCTTGCTGACCACGCTCGAGAAATCGGCGGCCGTGTTGTAGTCGATCTCGTTGTTGGTCAGCAGTGTCCCGCCCCGGGCCTGCCACACCTCCGAGAACCCCTTGGTCCACTCCTTGGCATAGGCGTGCGCCCCCGGGATACGCCCCAGGCGCGTGCCGTGCCGCGCCATCATCGTCTCCGCGAAGGCGTCGAAGTAGATGACGTACCTCGGCGGGATCATCACCGTGAGCGGGTTGCCGCTTTCGAGGATCTGCGGCTCGCTGCTGTAGGCCCCGACGATGAAGGGCGGCTCGGTGGCGTTGAAGCCCTGGATGGCCAGGATGCCCCCGCTGTGCGGGCAGAACACCACCGGCGCGCCGTACTGATGCACCAGCCGTTTCGCGTTCGTCGCGGACTCGTTCGGGAAGTACCGATCGTCGAGCGGTGCGACAGCGATGGTGACCTTGCGGTCGCCAATGGCCAGGCCGCCGGCCTCGTTGATGTCGGCCACGGCCATCTCGAGCCCGTCGAGCACGTTCCGCCCGTACAGCGCGGCGCCGCCGCTCAGGGGGCCCGTGAACCCGATGGTGACCGTGTCTCCGCCGCCAGAGGGACGGCAGGCCGTGAGCGCGAGCAGGAGGAGTGCCGGGATCAGGGCTCGAATGCTGGTCATCACACCCCCATGTACGCGCGCCGCACCTCGTCGTGCTGGCTCAGGTCGGCCGCGGCACCCTCGAGCACGATGCGCCCGTTCTCCAGCACGTAGCCGCGATGGGCGATCTCGAGGGCGGCGTAGGCATTCTGCTCCGCGAGCAGCACCATTGTACCGGCGCGGTTGATCGCGGCAACGGTTTCGAGCACCTGGCGCACGATCTTCGGCGCCAGGCTCACCGACGGCTCGTCGAGGAGCAGCAGGCGCGGCTCGGCCATCAGCGCCCGGCCGATCGCCACCATCTGCTGCTGGCCGCCGCTCAGGGCGCCCGCCGGATCGCCCAGCCTGCTCGCGAGCGCCGGGAACAGGTCCAGGGTCCGTTCCACCCGTCGCGCGACCTCTCTGCGGTCCCGGCAGCGATAGGCCCCGAGCCGCAGGTTGGTCCCCACGGACATCGCCGGGAAGAGCTTGCGCCCCTCCGGGCAGTGCGACATGCCGGCATCGACGATGGCCCGCGGCGTCAGGGCCGACAGGTCGTGGTCCGCGAACGTGATCCGCGCGCCGGCGTCGGCGCGAGTCAGCCCGCTCAGGGCGCGGAACAGCGTGGTCTTTCCCGCGCCGTTGGCGCCGAGCAGCACGACGAGCTCGCCCTCGCGCACCTCCAGCCCCACCTGGCGAACCGCCTGGAAGCTGCCGAAGGATACGGTGAGACTAGTGACGCTCAGCACGGGCGCTCCACGTCACTTGTGACCCAGGTAGGCCTCGAGCACCGCTGGATCCCGGCGGATCTCGTCCGGTGTTCCCTCGGCAATCTTGCGGCCGTAGTCGAGCACCATGATGCGCTGGCACAGATGCATGACCACCTGCATCTGGTGTTCGATGAGAAGGACGGTGACGCCGGCGGCGGCGATCGACTCGACCAGCGCGATGAGCTCGCGTGTCTGCTCCGCGTTGATGCCCGCGGACGGCTCGTCGAGCAGCAGCAGACGGGGCCCGGCCACCAGCGCCACGGCGATGGCCAGGCGCTTCTGCTGTTCCTGCGTCAGGCCCCCGGCCGTGCGCCCAGCCAGATCCGCCAGGCCGACCGAGGCCAGCGTCTCGCGCCCGGCCTCTTCCGCGTCCCGTTCCTCGCGTGCCAACCGCTGGCTGCGGACGATTGCATCCCAGACCCCGGCCCTGGTGCGCTGGCGGTAGCCCACCACGACGTTGTCGAGCACGCTCGCCTCGGCAAAGAGCGTGGTGGCCTGGAACGTGCGGGCCAGGCCGAGCCGCGCCACCTGGTGGGCGTGCAGGGCCGTCACGTCCTGGCCATCGAAGAGAATGCGCCCGCGTGTGACCGGCAACGCCCGGCTGATCAGGTTGAAGCACGTTGTCTTGCCGGCGCCGTTGGGCCCGATGATGCCGACGATGGAGCCGGCCTCGACGGCGAAGTTCACCTCGTCTACGGCGCGCAGGCCGCCAAACGACTTGCAGAGGCCCTGAGCCTCGAGGAGCGTCATGGCCGGTGCACCAGACGACCGCCCCACCCGGCACGCGCGGAGCGCCATACGCCGGCGAGGCCCGAGGGCATGAACAGGATGAGCAGCACCAGCGCCACGCCGAAGAACACCATCTGGAACTGCTCGAGGACGGCCAGTACCTGCGAGAGCCCGTAGACGATGAACGTGCCCGCCACGGGCCCGGCCAGCGATCCGATGCCGCCCACCATCACGTAGAGCAGGGTGTTGAACGTCATCTCGACGTTCGAGGATTCCGGGCCGAGAAACCCGATGAAGCCCGCAAACAGGCCGCCGGCGAGGCCGGCGAGCGCCGCCGACACCGTGAACGCCAGGCGCTTGGCCACCATCACGTCGAGGCCCACGGCTGAGGCGAGTGCCTCGTTCTCGCGCACCGCCATCCACGTCCGGCCGACAGGCGACGCCATGAGTCGGGCGATCGCGGTGACCGTGAGCGCGAGGAAGCCCAGCGCCAGGTACGACCGCGCCGCGCTCGAGTCGAAGGCAATCGGGCCAATCGAGCCGGGCCCGGGCACGCCGATGACGCCCACGTGCCCGTGCGTCAGCGACTCCCACTTCTGGATGACGAGGTGGATGATGAGGCCCACCGCCATGGTGAAGATCGCGAAGTAGTGCCCGCGGCTGCGCAGGCAGATCGACCCGATGCCGTAGCCCATCGCGGCGCTCAACGCGACGCCGGCGGGCAGGCCCGCCCAGAACGGCACGCCGGCCTTCGTGCCCAGCAGTGCCAGCGTGTAGGCCCCGATGCCGAAGAAACCGGCATGCGCCAGCGACAGTTGCCCTGCCAGCCCGAGGATTACGTTCAGGCCGCATGCGGAGATGGCCAGGATGTATCCCTGGGTGAGGATCTGCAGGTAGTACTCGTTGGACAGAAGCAGCGGCAGCAGCGCCGCGGCCCCGAGCAACACGAGCGGCACCGCGGCGGAGGCTCGGGCGGCCGTCATGCCGCCTCCCGGAAGAGCCCGCTCGGCTTGAAGGTGAACACCAGCGCGAGCACGACGAAGGCCACCAGATCCTGGTAGGTGGCCGACACGTAGGTGCCGCCCAGGCTCTCGGCCATCGCCAGCAGGTACCCGCCGACGAGGGCGCCGGGCACGCTGCCCATGCCGCCGAGGACGACGATGGCGAAGGCCTTGAGCGTGACGAGGGCGCCCATCGAGGGATACACGAGGCTGATGGGCGCAATCAGCGAGCCCGCGACGGCCGCCAGCCCCGCAGAGATGGCAAACGTCGTCGTTGCCACGCGGCCGGTGTCGATGCCCACCAGCAATGCGCCCTCGGGGCTCTGCGCGGTCGCGCGGATCGCCGACCCGGCGAGGGTGCGCGTCAGGAACAGCAGGAGCCCAGCCATGAGGCCGGCGGCTGCGACGAGTAGTACCAGACGGTGCGCCGCGACCGGTAGCCCGAACACCGACACGACGCCGCCGTACGGCGAGTCCATGTGCCGGAACTCCTCGCCCCAGATGTTCTGCGCCACCGCCTCGAGGCAGAGCATCACGCCGAGGGCGGCGATCATCGAGTTGAGCGGAGGCGCGTGGCGCAGCGGGCGGAAGACCAGGCGCTCGAGC
Source organism: Vicinamibacterales bacterium (assembly GCA_036795065.1). Taxonomy (GTDB): domain Bacteria; phylum Acidobacteriota; class Vicinamibacteria; order Vicinamibacterales; family UBA2999; genus VFZN01. The sequence continues at coordinate 4,393 of DAIRFN010000055.1, read as the reverse complement.
GCGGCGCCGACGAGCGCCAGGGCCACCACCGACATGCCCAGGGCGCCCCAGTAGGGGAGGCCAGCCCTGGTCACCAGTGAATAGGAAACGTAAGCGCCCAGCATGTAGAGCTGGCCGTGCGCGAAGTTCGGCACGTGCATCGTGCCGTAGATCAAGGTGAGGCCCAACGCGACCAGGCTATACACACTGCCCGTCACGAGACCGTTGAGGACCTGCTGGGCGAAGAGCTCCATCGCCTGCTAGAAGTAGTACCGGACCAGCCATTCGGCGGCGCAACACGGTTTCGCCGCACCGTCGCGCTCGACGAGGACGAGCCAGGTGGCCTGGACGGCGCTCTCCACCGGTTCGACACGTTGCAGCGTGCAGCGGCCGCGCACGCGGGATCCGGCCGGCAGCGGGGCGGGGAATCGCACCTTGTCGAGGCCGTAGTTGATGCCCATGCGGGCGCCCTGCACCGCGCCGACCGCGTCGCGCAGCAGCCGGCTTGCCAGCGCCAGCGTGTAGAAGCCATGGGCCACCGTGCCGCCGTAGGGCGACTCGCGGCGCGCCCGTTCGACGTCCACGTGAATCCACTGGCGATCGCCGGTGATTTCGGCGAACGCGGTGATCGCCTCCTGTGTGACCTCGTGCCAGGGCGACACCATCTCCCGGCCCACGAAGTCGCCCAGCCGGCGCGCGTCGAGCGACACGGGCGAGGTCATAGCGGATAGCGGTCGGCGTCGATGATGGCGTCGGCGATGCGCCGGCGCGACGCAATGGTGTCCATGGCGGGATGGCGAAGCCGGGCGTGTGCCGCCTCGATCGCCCCTGACGCGTCGGGCGCCGCGATGGCCGCCACCGCGTTCTTGACGTGGTGCGCCAGGCGGTCGGCGGCGTCGGCCGCGAACACCTGCGTCATTTCCAGGGCGATGTCTGCGAAGGCGCCGCCGCGTGCCCGCAATTTCTCGGCCCGCAGGATCGCGCTTTCGAGCGCGTACACTTCGATCGCCATGTCCGCCAGGCGGCCGACGACCTCCTGCTCGCGGGCCAGGCCCTTGCCGTAGTTCCGGGACGCCTGTCCCAGCGCCCACAGGGTGACGCGCTTGGCTCGCGCGACGAGGCTCCGCTCCGCGGCCATCGGCCCGCCATCGGCCGTCGGGTTCCCTCCCTCGAGTCCCTGGGCGGCCTCGGCCATCGCCGCGGCGATCGCCGTGCTCTTCGCCAGGCGCGTTCCGACGATCAGCCGGTTGATCTCGTTGGTCCCCTCGTAGATCCGCGTGATCCGCGCATCTCGGTAGGCGCGCTCGGCCGGGAACTCGCGCGAGTAGCCGTTGCCGCCAAACACCTGCAGCGCCTCGTCCACCACGTAGGCCAGCGCCTCGCTGCTCCACACCTTGTTGATCGAGCACTCGATGGCGAACTGCTCGATGGTCTCGAGCACGGCCGGCACATCGTCAGGGTTGACCGGGTTGAGCGCGCGATCGACCTCGCCGAGCGACCGGAACACCATGGCATCACCCACGAAGCACCGCACGCCCATCTCGGCAATCTTGTGCTTGATGAGCCCGAAGCTGGCGATGCTCTGGCCGAACTGCTTGCGTCCCTTCGCGTAGCGGACGGCGCCGGTCAGCGCCTGCCGGGCGCCGCCGATGTTCCGGGTGCCGAGCTTCACGCGCCCAAAGTTGAGGATGTTGAACGCCACCTTGTGGCCCTCGCCGATGGGCCCCAGCACGTTCTCCACCGGCACCTTCACTTCGTCGAACATCAGCGCGGTGGTGGAGGAGCCGTCCAGCCCCAGCTTGTGCTCCTCCGTCCCGCTGATGACGCCCATGCCGCGCTCGACGATGAACGCCGTGAAGTGCTGGCCGTCGATCTTGGCGAAGACGGTGAAGATGTCGGCGAAGCCGCCGTTGGTGATCCAGAGCTTCTGGCCGCGCAGGATGTAGAAGCGGCCGTCGGCGGTGAGCGTGGCCGTGGTGCGCGCGGACAGGGCGTCGGATCCGGCTTCGGGCTCGGTGAGGGCGAAGGCGCCGATCAGCTCGCCGTTCGCGAGCCGAGGAAGGTAGCGGGCCCGCTGCTCGGCGTTGCCGAAGTAAACGATGGGGAGCGTCCCGATGCTGGTGTGCGCGCCGAGCGAACCGGCAAAGGAGGGGACCAGGCTGAGTTGTTCGCCGACGCAGGCCGTGCTCACCTTGTCGAGCCCCAGGCCGCCATAGGCTTCAGGGATTTCCAGGCGGGTCAGGTCGCGGTCCGCGGCCTTGCGAATCAGTTCCCGCGTGAGCACCCAGTCGTGCTTGTACAGGTCCGCGGCACGGGGTACGACCTCGGTCCGCATGAACTCCTCTGCCGCGCGACCGAACAGGAGCTGCTCGTCTGACAGGTCTTCCCGGGTGAACACCTCGTCGGCGGTGCTCTCTGACACAAGGAACCGGCCATTGCCGGAGCGACTGTGGATGTCAGCGTGCGTGGCCATGGAGCGGCAACGATAGCACTGCGCTCGACGCTCCCCCAAACCGGTGGTCGGTCCGGGATAGGTGTAAACTCCTGTGCCTGTTTCGAGGACCCGACATGCGTCCGTTGTCCGAACTGTTCGACCTCACCGGCCGTGTGGCCCTGGTCACCGGGGGCTCGCGCGGCCTGGGCGAAGAGATGGCCGAGGGCCTCGCCGAGGCCGGGGCCTCGCTCATGCTGTGCGCGCGCCGGGAGCAGTGGCTCACGCCGACCCTCGAGTCGTTTCGCGCGCGGGGCTTCCGCGTGGAGGGCATGGCCTGCGACGTCTCGGCTGCCGAACAGGTGCAGGCGGTCGTGGCGCAGACCATCGCCACGTACGGGCAGATCGACATCCTCGTGAACAACGCCGGCGTCAGCTGGGGCGCCGACCCCGAATCCATGCCGCTGGACAAGTGGCAGAAGGTCATCGACATCAACCTGACGGGAGCGTTCCTGTGCGCGCAGGCCGCCGGGCGCGAGATGTTGAAGCGCCAGTACGGCCGCATCATCAACGTCGCGTCCATCGCGGGGCTGCAGGCGTCGGTGCACGGCGCTCACTACGCCGGCTACGCGGCAAGCAAGGCCGGGCTGATGGGGCTGACGCGGGAGCTCGCGGCGTCGTGGGGCCGGAGCGGCATCCGCGTGAACGCGATTGCGCCGGGCTTCTTCCACTCGCGGCTGGCGGATCCCGCGATTGTGCACGCCGAGCCGCACATCAAGGCGACCAGTCCCATCCCCCGCGTGGGTGACGCCGGCGAGCTCAAGGGCGTGGTGGTGTTCCTGGCGGCCGACGCCTCGAACTACATCACCGGTCAGACGATTGTCGTCGACGGCGGGCGGACGATCAGCGGATGAGCCCGACCCCGGAACGCTGCCGGCCGTGGCTGGACCACTACGACTACTGGGTGCCGGCCCACACGAACTACCCGAGGCGCCCGCTGTACGAGATTCTCCGGCGTGCCGCCGCGGAGGGACGCGACCTGCCGGCCACGACGTTCCTGGGCGCCGACCTCACGTTTGGCGATCTCAAGGACCACACCGACCGGCTCGCGACGGCACTGGCCCGCCGCGGCATCGCCAAGGGCGATCGCGTGGGCATCATGCTGCCCAACTGCCCGCCATACGTGATTGGCGTCTTCGCGGTGCTGAGGCTCGGCGCCATCGTCGTCAACGTGAACCCGTCCTACACGCCGCCCGAGATCGAGTTCATCGTGCGCGACTCCGGTGTGAAGGCGCTGCTGACACTCGATCGCCTGGCGCCGACGGCGGCCGCGCTGCGGGCCTCGACGAGCCTCGAGCTCGTCGTCATCACGTCACTGGCCGAGTACTCGAGCGAGGCGGCGCCACCGGGGCCCTCGAACGGGGCTTTGCGCCTGTCGGACCTGATCGCCGAGTCCACCGAGATTGACCTTCCGCGCGTCCCGATCGACCCGGACGAGGATGTGGCCGTCCTGCAGTACACGGGCGGAACCACTGGTGTGCCGAAGGCGGCGATGTTGACCCACCGCAACATCTTCGCCAACACGATCCAGACGGAGCTGTGGCACCAGCGCAGCAGCGCGCGTGGGCAGGAGCGCTTCCTCCTCGTCATTCCGTATTTCCACATCTACGGCCTGACGGTGGGATTGATGCGGGGGGTCTGGCAGGGCGCACGGCAGATCCTGATTCCCAGGTACGACGTCGACGTGGTGCTGGCGGCGCTGCGTGATTACCAGCCGACCTACTTCCCGGCGGTGCCAACCATCTACGTGTCGCTGCTCAATCACCCCCGCGTACGCGAGTTCCACCTGGATCGCGTGTGTACCTACAACAGCGGGTCGGCCCCGTTGTCGATGGCCGTAATGGAACGGTTCGAGCGCATCGTCAACGTGCCGCTGAACCAGGGCTACGGGCTGTCGGAGGCGTCGCCCGTGACCCACTCGAC